>NZ_JBXAMS010000006.1:0-43182 GCF_058800905.1 Pseudomonas sp. GW822-FHT04C11
GTATCAGGCAGACCACATTACCCGGTTTACGACGGCTTCGCCGCCGAGCGGGAGCAAGCTCCCTCGCCACAATCGATGTTCACTTTGGATCTATGCCCACTCGGCCTGCCGCGGTCCCGCGCCACCGATCCAGTGCAATCAGCACAAACCCCAGCAATAAACACCTGCCAATGCCGAGCGGCGAGTTGTATGCGTGGATCGCGACAGAGTCCAAAGCCTCACGCCAGATCCGCCGCGTGCTGCTGGACGAGAAGGGTTTGAGTCAGGACCAGGTGAAAGCCGTCGGCTACTGGAAACTCGACGACAGCGACGAGGAGTAATGACAAACACCTGTGGCGAGGGGGCTTGCCCCCGTTGGAGTGCGTAGCACTCCCAAAACCTGCAATCGGGCTTTGTCTGGCACACCGCGTTTAATGGGTTTAGGGCTGCTGCGCAACCCAACGGGGGCAAGCCCCCTCACCACATTTGATGTTCACTTTGAATCTATGCCCACTCGGCCTGCTGCCGTCCCGCGCCACCGATCCAGTGCAATCAGCACAAACCCCAGCAATAAACACCTGCCAATGCCGAGCGGCGAGTTGTATGCGTGGATCGCGACAGAGTGCATGCTGCTGGACGAGAAGGGCTTGAGTCAGGACCAGGTGAAAGCCGTCGGCTACTGGAAACTCGACGACAGCGACGAAGAGTAAACGACAAACACTGTGGCGAGGGAGCTTGCTCCCGCTGGGTCGCGAAGCGACCCCAAAGCCATTCAATCGGGTTGTATCAGGCAGACCACATTACCCGGTTTACGACGGCTTCGCCGCCGAGCGGGAGCAAGCTCCCTCGCCACAAAAGTGCTTTGTGATCGCTACGACCGTCCGCGCCAGCGATCCAGCCCGACCACCAGCAGCGCAATCAGCACAAACCCCAGCAATATCCCGCTGGCATTGATGAACACCTGGGGATAACCGAGTTTTTCGACATCAATAAAGGGATACGGGTAAAGCCCCAGCGAGTGCCCGCGCAGCAAGGTAAAAGCGAAATACAGCACCGGGTAAATCGCCCACAAACCGATGTGCCCAAGGCTCAAGGTGCCCTTGGGTACGCACCGCCACCAATAGAACAGAAACAGCAGCGGCATGATGTCATGCAACAACTCGTCGGCAATGAACTGCCAGCCCTGCGGATGCCACAAATGCCGCAACAACAGGCTGTACGCCAGGCCGACCAGGGTAATGCTCACGGCAATCCCGCTGCTGACCCACGGCTGTAAAAAAAACGTACGGCCCTTCGACTCGCGTGCAGTCACGGCGCAAGTCAGCACCGTCGCCACCAGCGTATTGGTCAGGACCGTAAAGTAACTGAAGTAACTCACCAGCCCACCCAGCTGGCTGGCGCTGACACTCCAGCGGCCGTAAAACACCAGGTACAGCTGAATGCTCAATCCCAGCCAGCCCAGCACGGCGGCCGAGTGGGCAAAACGGCTCATGACGGGCGACAGTCGAGTCGGCTCGGCGGGCATCTATATTCCTTAGAGCGGACGTTTGGTGCGCATCAGCTTCACGTAGAGTTTTTCGACTTTCTCACGGGCCCACGGGGTTTTGCGCAGGAAGGTCAGGCTCGACTTGATACTCGGATCGCTCTTGAAGCAGCGAATGTCGATGCGCTCGGCCAGCCCCGACCATTCGTAGTGTTGAACCAGCGTGTTAAGGATCTGTTCCAGGGTCACGCCGTGCAGCGGGTTGGTGTTCTGTTCGGTCATGCCGGGCCTTTGAACGAAGAAAGTAGAGGAAGCCGCGCACCTTAGCCGAGGGTGTCCTGCGGTGGAAGGACTCTGTGCGCTATCGGTTAAATGTAGGTGAACTCTGAAAGATCGCAGCCTGCGGGTGTTCACCTTCCGATGTGGAGCTGCCACAGGCTGCGATCTTTTCAAGGATGACCGCACACTGTTACCAAATCCGAAATGATCCATGTCAAGAAAAGCCCTTTCTCTCTTTGTTACAGATCATTATCCTTGCAGGCCTAAAAGCTGAATCGCTTCACCTGCCCGATTTCCCTTCGCAGCGTTCAGCTCTCTTCCCCTAAAAGACCAAGAATTCCTTCTCTATGCCTGACATTCAGACTTTGCGAGACAGCGCTGTCCGCCCCACTATTGCTGCTCGAAAAGCCATAAGCCTGATCGGTGGGCTCAGCGCCCTCGGCCTTGCCACTTGCACTCAAGCTGCCCCTGCATTCGATAGCGACTCTCCGTGGATGCTCGGCGACTGGAACGGCACACGCACCGAACTCGCGGAAAAAGGCTACGACTTCAAGCTCGACTACACCGGCGAGATGGGCAGCAACCTGCACGGCGGCTACGACCATGATCGCACCGCGCGCTACAGCGACCAGTTCGGCCTCGGCACGCACCTGGACCTGCAAAAGATCCTCGGCTGGCACGACGCTGAATTTCAGCTGACCATCACCGAACGCAACGGCAACAACATCAGCAACGACCGGGTCAATGATCCGCGTGTCGGCGGCTTCACCTCGGCCCAGGAAGTCTGGGGCCGTGGTCAGACCACCCGGCTGACGCAGATGTGGTATCAGCAGAAATTCTTCGATCAGAAGCTCGACATCAAGGCCGGCCGTTTTGGCGAAGGCGAAGACTTCAACAGCTTCCCCTGCGACTTCCAGAACCTGGCGTTCTGCGGCTCCCAGGTCGGTAACTGGGCCGGTGGCATCTGGTACAACTGGCCAGTCAGCCAATGGGCGCTGCGGGTCAAATATCACCTGACGCCCGAGCTCTACGCCCAAATCGGTGCGTACGAGCAGAACCCGTCGAACCTGGATCGCGACAATGGCTTCAAGCTCAGCGGCAGCGGCACCCAAGGCACGGTGCTGCCGGTGGAGCTGGTGTGGACACCGAAGCTCAATGGCCTGCCGGGCGAATACCGCGCCGGTTACTACTACAGCAGCGCCAAGGCCACCGACGTCTACAAGGACAGCAACGGCCAACCCGCCGCCCTGAGTGGTCAGCCCTACCGCAGCGCATCGAGCAAGCACGGCGTCTGGCTGGGCGTGCAGCAGCAACTGACCAGCCGCGCCAGCGATAACTCGCGAGGCTTGAGTGTGTTTGCCAACGGCACGATGCACGACAAAAAGACCAACGCCGTCGACAACTATGTCCAGGCCGGCGTCGTCTACAAAGGCCTGTTCGATGCCCGCAGCAAAGACGACATCGGCTTCGCCATGGCCCGGGTCCACGTCAACCCGGCCTTCCGCAAAAACGCTGAGGCAATCAATCAGGCGCACGCGGTCTTCGACTTCAACGACCCGTCCTACCTGCCGCCACAAGACACCGAATACAGCGCCGAACTCTATTACGGCGTGCATGTAACCAACTGGCTGACCGTACGCCCGAACCTGCAATACATCCGCCATCCCGGTGGCGTGAATGAGGTCGATGACGCGCTGATCGGCGGGATCAAGGTGCAATCGTCGTTCTAAAACCCTTACTGAAACCTGCCCGTACCTGATCGTCATCTACAGTGAACAGGCGCGGGACTACTTAAACGTCACGGAGAACCACACTATGAGCACTGATGGTGCTTTGAGTCGAAGCCGCCTGCTACCGAGCCTGCTCGGTATCGTGCTTCTGCTAATGGGCCTGGCCTTGCTGGCCGGGGGGATCAAGCTGAGCATGCTCGGCGGCTCGCTGTATTACCTGCTGGCCGGGATCGGCCTGGTGCTGACCGGGATTTTGCTGCTGGCTGCCCGCCGTGCGGCGCTGGGCCTGTACGCCGTGGTGCTGTTCGCCAGTACGGTGTGGGCGCTGTGGGAAATCGGCCTCGACTGGTGGCAACTGGTGCCACGTCTGTCGTTGTGGTTCGCCCTTGGCGTAGTCCTGCTGTTGCCGTGGTTCCGCCGTCCGCTGCTGCGTGATGGCGCCGCTCCGCTGGGCACTGCCGCGCTGAGCGTGGCCGTGGTTCTGGCCGGCGCCACCGCGGTTGCCAGCCAATTCACCCACCCGGGTGAGATCATGGGCGAGTTGGGCCGCGACACTGCCGACATGACCAGCACCGCGCCAGCAATGCCTGAAGGCGAGTGGCAGGCCTATGGCCGCACCGAATTCGGCGACCGCTACTCGCCGCTGAAGCAGATCACCCCGGCCAACGTCGGCAAGCTGCAGGAAGCCTGGCGCATCCGCACCGGCGATCTGCCGACCGCCGATGACCCGGTGGAGCTGACCAACGAAAACACCCCGCTGAAGGTCAACGGCATGCTCTATGCCTGCACCGCCCACAGCAAGGTGCTGGCGCTGGACCCGGACACCGGCAAGGAAATCTGGCGCTTCGACCCGCAGATCAAGAGCCCGGTAGGCTTCAAGGGCTTCGCCCACATGACCTGCCGTGGCGTTTCCTACTACGACGAGAACGCCTACGCCAAGGCTGACAACGCTTCGGCCGCAGTCATCTCCGAAGCTGGCAAGGCGGTTGCGCAAGCCTGCCCGCGTCGTCTCTACCTGCCTACCGCCGATGCTCGCCTGATCGCCCTGAACGCCGACACCGGCAAAGTCTGCGAAGGCTTCGGCGATCACGGCATGGTTGACCTGACCCAAGGTATCGGTCCGTTCACCCCCGGTGGCTACTACGCGACCTCGCCGGCAGCGATCACCCGTGATCTGGTGATCATGGGCGGTCACGTCACCGACAACGAATCGACCAACGAGCCGTCGGGCGTAATCCGCGCCTTCGACATCCGCGACGGTCACCTGGTCTGGAACTGGGACAGCGGCAACCCTGAAGCGACCGAGCCTTTGGCTCCGGGCAAGACCTACACCCGCAACTCGCCGAACATGTGGTCGCTGGCCAGCGTCGACGAAAAACTGGGCATGGTCTACCTGCCGCTGGGCAACCAGATGCCTGACCAGTGGGGTGCCGACCGCACGCCGGGCGCAGAGAAATTCAGCGCCGGCATGGTGGCCCTGGACCTGGCGACCGGCAAAGTGCGCTGGAACTTCCAGTTCACCCACCACGACCTGTGGGACATGGACGTCGGCAGCCAGCCGACCCTGCTCGACATGAAAACCGCCGACGGCATCAAGCCGGCGCTGATCGCACCGACCAAGCAGGGCAGCCTGTATGTGCTCGACCGTCGCAACGGCACACCGATCGTGCCGATTCGCGAAGTGCCGGCGCCGCAAGGCGCAGTCACCGGCGACCATACCGCGCCGACCCAGGCTCGCTCGGACCTCAACCTGCTCGCTCCGGATCTGACCGAGAAGGCCATGTGGGGCGCTAGCCCGTTCGACCAGATGCTCTGCCGCATCCAGTTCAAGCAACTGCGCTACGAAGGCCAGTACACCCCGCCGTCGTTGCAGGGCAGCTTGATCTATCCGGGTAACGTTGGTGTGTTCAACTGGGGCAGCGTGTCGCTCGACCCGGTTCGCCAGATGCTGTTCACCAGCCCGAACTACATGGCATTCGTCTCCAAACTGATCCCGCAGGCTGAAGTGGCTGCCGGGAGCAAGCGCGAGAGCGAGACCTCCGGCGTCCAACCCAACACCGGCGCGCCATACGCGGTGACCATGCACCCGTTCATGTCGCCATTCGGCGTACCGTGCCAGGCTCCGGCCTGGGGCTACGTCGCCGGTATCGACCTGACCACCAGCAAAGTGGTGTGGAAACGCAAGAACGGCACCAGCCGCGACAGCTCGCCACTGCCTATCGGCCTGCCAATCGGCGTGCCAAGCATGGGCGGCTCGATCGTCACCGCCGGCGGCGTCGGCTTCCTCAGCGGCACCCTGGACCAGTATCTGCGCGCCTATGACGTCAACAACGGCAAGGAACTCTGGAAGTCGCGCCTGCCGGCCGGCGGCCAGGCCACACCGATGACCTACACCGGCAAGGACGGCAAACAGTACGTGCTGCTGGTAGTTGGCGGCCATGGTTCGCTGGGCACCAAAATGGGCGACTATGTGATCGCTTACAAACTGTCGGAATAAGCGTTAACCGCAGTTAAGAGAAAGGCGACTACCGTGAGGTAGTCGCCTTTTTTATGGCCCACAAATCACTGATACAACACCGTACTGTGGCGAGGGGGCTTGCCCCCGCTGGGCTGCGAAGCGGCCCCAAAACCTGCAATCGGGTTTTGTCAGACACACCCGGTTCGCTGGGTTTGCGAGCGCTTCGCACTCGAGCGGGGGCAAGCCCCCTCGCCACAGGTTGTGTGTTTATTTCATGAGTAGGACTCAGAGAAGCTTCCGACATGGTTTTCAGGTTGTCGGTGGGAAGCCGCATCACTAGTCTTTGGCGGTCGCTGCCCATTCAGCGACCGGGTTTGACCGTCCGAGCACACTCTAGGCGCACTTAGGAGCGTCACCATGCACAAAGTCACCCCCGATTTCCCAGAAGCCCCAAGCACTTCCCCTTACGCCTCCACCGACTCGAAAAAACTCCACGACGCCGCCGAACGGGCGCTGGATCACTACCTCAAGCCGCCGTTCGACAAGGGCAAGCTGCCCGACAAACGCCCCTCCAACATCTTCGCGGTCATCCCTGATCTGGATAACGAAACCCTGCTGGCGCATGCCTCGGAAACCCTCGCCTCGGTCAATGTACTGGCCAGCGATTTGGCATTCGAGCTGGAAGGCACGCGCCGACATGTGGCGCTGGCGATTCAGCAGATGATTTCGTTGGGGGAACTATTGGTTAATCGGGCACTGGATAATTTCGATCAGCCAGAAGCGCCGTAACACCCGACGGTGGGAGGGCCGCCCGGCCCGCCCCACCGTTTTGATTGATGTACATCCGCGAATGATTGCGGTCGTTCCCACGCTCTGCCTCAGCTCACGAATCGTGACGCAGAGCGTCACAGGATGCATTCCTTTGCTACGCGTGAGAACGAGATCCAAGCCGTACGCGCTCTTACCACTCAGGCCGGCCGGCAGGCCGCCGTGCTTTGCTGTTGATCTTGATCCACCCGCCCCTTCGGAAGGCCGAGCGCAGGTGTTCATCAGGGGGGTGGGCGCGCAGCGCCGTACGGCGCAGCCGGACACATCGAGAGGAGGTCGTCGCGAAGCAGACCGTAGGCGATGCCCCCTGATGGACACCGGAGTGAGGGAACGCCGAGCCTAGGCGAGGTGCCGTACGCTTGGGGCGAGCGTTTTTTTGCTTACTTTTTTTAGGCGCTTGTAAAAAAAGTGAGTCGCCGTCAGGCGAAACCCCAAGTGGCCGTTACCGCAGGAATGGATATGTACACCTGCAAGAGGTTGGCCGGCTATCAGACCGCCATCGCGAGCAAGCTCGGCTCCCACATTGGATTGGTGTACATCCGCAAGAGATGGGCCGGCTGTCAGGCCGCCATCGCGAGCAAGCTCGGCTCCTACAATAGTTGGGTGAATACACTCTATGAAACACCCGCTAACAACCGCCCCCCATTGAAACCACCCACCACCTGCCCCATCTATCCCTCATACCCCATTGCGCAGGTGCCCCATGAGCGACCAGCAAGAATTCCCGGATAACCCGAGCGACTACGCCGACCCCGAACACGCCGAACACCCCACCTCATCAGGCAAAGGCCTGGCCCTGCCCGGCCAGAACCTGCCGGACAAGGTCTACATCATCCCGATTCACAACCGCCCGTTCTTCCCCGCGCAAGTACTGCCGGTGATCGTCAACGAAGAACCCTGGGCCGAAACCCTCGACCTGGTCGCCAAATCCGAACATCACTCGCTCGCGCTGTTCTTCATGGACACCCCGCAGGAAGACCCACGGCACTTCGACACCTCCGCCCTGCCGCTTTACGGCACCCTGGTGAAGATCCATCACGCCAGCCGCGAAAACGGCAAACTGCAATTCGTCGCCCAGGGCCTGACCCGCGTACGCCTCAAGACCTGGCTCAAACACCATCGCCCACCGTACCTGGTGGAAGTCGAATACCCGCACCAGCCAAGCGAGCCGACCGATGAGGTCAAGGCCTACGGCATGGCGCTGATCAACGCGATCAAGGAACTGCTGCCGCTCAACCCGCTGTACAGCGAAGAGCTGAAAAACTACCTCAACCGCTTCAGCCCCAACGATCCGTCGCCGCTGACCGACTTCGCCGCCGCCCTGACCTCGGCCACCGGCAGCGAGCTGCAAGAAGTGCTCGACTGCGTGCCAATGCTCAAGCGCATGGAAAAAGTCCTGCCGATGCTGCGCAAGGAAGTCGAAGTCGCGCGCTTGCAGAAAGAAATCTCTGCCGAAGTGAACCGCAAGATCGGCGAGCACCAGCGCGAGTTTTTCCTCAAGGAACAACTCAAGGTCATCCAGCAGGAACTGGGGCTGACCAAGGACGACCGCAGCGCCGACGTCGAGCAGTTCGAGCAGCGGCTGGTGGGCAAGGTCCTGCCGCCACAGGCACAGAAACGCATCGAAGAGGAAATGAACAAGCTGTCGATCCTCGAAACCGGCTCGCCGGAATACTCCGTCACCCGCAACTACCTGGAGTGGGCGACAGCGGTGCCGTGGGGCGTTTATGGCGAGGACAAACTCGACCTCAAGCACGCGCGCAAAGTCCTCGACCAGCACCACGCCGGGCTCGACGACATCAAGGACCGGATCCTCGAATTCCTTGCAGTCGGCGCCTACAAAGGTGAGATCGCCGGCTCCATCGTGCTGTTGGTCGGCCCGCCGGGCGTGGGCAAGACCAGCGTCGGCAAATCCATCGCCGAGTCGCTGGGGCGACCGTTCTATCGCTTCAGCGTCGGCGGTATGCGCGACGAAGCCGAGATCAAGGGCCACCGCCGCACCTACATCGGCGCGCTGCCGGGCAAACTGGTCCAGGCGTTGAAAGACGTTGAAGTGATGAACCCGGTGATCATGCTCGACGAAATCGACAAGATGGGCCAAAGCTTCCAGGGCGACCCGGCCTCGGCGCTGCTGGAAACCCTGGACCCGGAACAGAACGTCGAATTCCTCGACCATTACCTGGACCTGCGCCTGGACCTGTCGAAAGTGCTGTTCGTCTGCACCGCCAACACCCTGGACTCGATTCCAGGTCCGTTGCTCGACCGGATGGAAGTGATTCGCCTGTCGGGTTACATCACCGAAGAAAAGGTCGCCATTGCCAAGCGTCACCTGTGGCCAAAACAGCTTGAGAAAGCCGGGGTGTCGAAAACCAGCCTGTCCATCAGCGACAGCGCGCTGAAAGCCCTGATCGACGGTTACGCCCGCGAAGCCGGGGTACGCCAGTTGGAAAAACAACTGGGCAAACTGGTGCGCAAAGCGGTGGTGAAGCTGATCGACGAACCGAAAGCTGTGATCAAGATCGGCCCCAAAGACCTCGAAGCCTCACTCGGCATGCCGGTGTTTCGCAACGAACAAGTGCTGTCCGGCACCGGGGTCATCACCGGCCTGGCCTGGACCAGCATGGGCGGCGCAACCTTGCCGATCGAAGCCACGCGCATTCACACCCTCAACCGCGGCTTCAAGCTCACCGGGCAACTGGGCGATGTGATGAAGGAATCGGCCGAGATCGCCTACAGCTACGTCAGCTCGCACCTCAAGCAGTTCGGTGGCGACGCGAAGTTCTTCGACGAAGCCTTCATCCACCTCCACGTGCCAGAAGGTGCAACACCGAAAGATGGCCCAAGCGCCGGCGTAACCATGGCCAGCGCCCTGCTCTCACTGGCGCGCAACCAGCCGCCGAAAAAAGGCGTGGCCATGACCGGTGAACTGACGCTGACCGGGCATGTGCTGCCGATTGGCGGGGTCCGCGAGAAGGTGATCGCGGCGCGCCGCCAGAAGATCTTCGAACTGATCCTGCCGGATTCCAATCGTGGCAGTTTCGAAGAACTGCCGGATTACCTGAAGGAAGGGATCACCGTGCACTTCGCCAAGCGCTTTGCGGATGTGGCGAAGGTGTTGTTCTGACACCTGATGCACTGTTCATTAACGCCACCTGTCGGAACTGGTATTTCTAACAGGTGGCGCTTACCTTCTGGGCTGATAAAACGGTTGCTCACCCCCGCATTCAAGAGTGAGCAATCATGGAAGAGAAAATCATTGCATTAACCCCTCCCGTTATCTTGAACCCAAAAGAAGGAGACAAGATTGATACGCTGATACTGGAGGGGACGGGCAAAGCAGGTGCTGCAATTTTAATGGAATCAAACTTCCTCGACGGGCATGAGAGTCCATGGATAAAAAAGACGGAGGTGAAGTCGGATGGACACTGGCAATACCCTGTCATCGATAAGGGCGCCGAGATCCCTAGAGAGCTCTGGTTTCGTGCCAAGCAGGAACAATATTGGCCACCCGAAATGTCGGAGCCAAGCGAAAAGGTTTTCTTCACGAAATTGCTCGCGCTGCCGGTCATTACTAAGCCCATCGCTGGAGATTCACTGCATCAGCACGAACAAATGATTAAAGGCACAGGTCTTTACATAAACACCAATATTGAAATTGAACTGACAAAAACTACCCCTCCTGCCCTCACTTATCACACCACAACTAACACCGATGGAGCGGGATGGTGGGAGGCAACCCCAAAATGGTCTCTGATGCCCGGTCCCTATGTACTCAAATGCAGGCAAATATTTAAAGAGCATACTTCGCGGTGGAGTGACGACTTGCTCGTAACAGTTGAGTGACACCAACTCTCCTCTGAAAAACAGCCATGCACTTTGCGGATGTGGCGAAGGTATTGTTCTGACAGTGATGTAGCGCCATTACCATCGCCATCGCGGGCAAGCCTTGCTCCTACGGTCCGCACAATCTGTAGGAGCAAGGCTTGCCCGCGATGGCGTCAGCACTCACGACGCCAAACCTTCGGCCGTCCCGGTCGGGACCGTCACACTTTGATTCATCTTCGGTTATGCTCGCCGTTCGTCGTGATTACCGGAGTTCCCGATCCAATGTCCCCTACCCGTCTGCTTCTGCCCCTGAGCCTCGCCCTGCTGGCCGCCTGCGCCACTCAACCGAAACACAACGTGACGGTGGAAAAACAAAGCGAATGCCCGGTGCAACTGAACAACGGGCAACACCTGATCCTGACCCTGCCAAGCAACCCGACCACCGGTTATCGCTGGGCGATCCAGGATTCGGCTGGCGGTGTGCTGCGGGCGATCAGCCCCGAGGTTTACAGCAACCCGGAGAACACCGGGTTGGTGGGCAGTGGCGGGCAATCGACCTG
Organism: Pseudomonas sp. GW822-FHT04C11; assembly: GCF_058800905.1. Taxonomy (NCBI): domain Bacteria; kingdom Pseudomonadati; phylum Pseudomonadota; class Gammaproteobacteria; order Pseudomonadales; family Pseudomonadaceae; genus Pseudomonas; species Pseudomonas sp. GW822-FHT04C11. The sequence goes on from NZ_JBXAMS010000006.1 coordinate 11,143, forward strand.
GCGCTTTCAAGCCTTCGCCGCAGGCAACGGGCGTTTGCGCCTGACTTATCAACAGCCGTGGGAACCGGAAGTCGAACCCGCGCAAACCTTCGACTGCGCGATTTCGGTTAACTGATCATGGGCTGGCTGATTCTGGCGCTGATGGGCGCGGTAACGTTTCTCTACGGAGTGAGCGTGCACGCCGCGTTGCTGTGCCTAGTGGTCAAACCGTTGCCGGTGTTGGCGCTGCTCGGCTGGCTGCACGACGCGCCGCCCAGCGACTATCGGCGCTGGATCAGCCTTGGCCTGATGTTTTCCGTACTTGGCGATGTGCTGCTGGCGTGGCCGGGGGATTTGTTCGTGTTTGGCCTCGGCGCGTTTCTGGTGGCGCACCTGGTGTACTTGAAAGCCTATTTGAGTGATTGCCGACGCCTGGCGCTGGTGCCGCTGATCTTCGCGCTAGGCGTCGGTGCCGTGCTGTTGGGGATTCTGATCAGCCATGGCTTGGGGCCGTTGCTGGTTCCGGTGATCGTCTACGGCGTGGCCATCAGCGCCATGCTTTGGCGTGCCCTGGCCCGTTTGGGCAGCGACGTGCCCAAGCGTTCGGCACTGTTGGCCGCCGCTGGCGCGCTGGCGTTTGTGTTCTCCGACAGCGTGATCGGCATCAGCCGTTTTGTCGTGCCGTTCGAGGCTGCGCCCTACGTGATCATCCTCAGCTACTGGCTGGGGCAATGGGGGATTACCGCGTCGGCGTTCCCCCAAACACCGCGCTGAACCCTGTGGCGAGGGGGCTTGCCCCCGTTGGGGCGCGTAGCGGCCCTAAAAACAGTCAATGCGTTTTTAGCTGGATAGACCCTTTGCGAGTGCTATGCACTCGAACGGGGGCAAGCCCCCTCGCCACAACAGCCCGCTCGCCGCACAGATTGCGTGAACCAGGCGGTTTATCAGACAACCCGCGCATCCACGCGCCAAGTTGGCTAAAATGCCGGCCTTTTCCACATCCGCCGCTGGAACCGCCGTGAGCAAAGAATCCGATCGCCTTTTCGCCCAGCCTTTGGCCCAGGTGCCTGACTTCGCCTTTAACGAGGACGTGGTGCGGGTGTTCCCGGACATGATCAAGCGCTCGGTGCCGGGTTACCCGACCATTGTCGAAAACCTCGGCGTGCTCGCGGCGCAGTTCGCCCAACCGGGTAGCGTGCTCTACGACCTGGGCTCTTCCCTCGGCGCTGTGACCCAGGCCCTGCGCCGTCACGTGCGCACCGACGGTTGCCGGGTGATCGCGGTGGATAACTCGGCGGCGATGGTCGAGCGTTGCCGCGAATACCTCAACGGCCAGGACTCGATGTTCCAGGAGCTGCTGCCGGTTGAAGTGATCGAAGGCGACATTCTCGCGCTGGAGTTCAAACCGGCCTCGGTGGTAGCACTTAACTTCACCCTGCAATTCATCGCCCCGGACCAACGCCTGGCACTGCTCGCACGCATCCGGCAGTCGCTGTTGCCGGGCGGTGCACTGATTCTGTCGGAGAAGCTGCGTTTCGAAGACGCGCAAGAGCACGCACTGCTCACCGACCTGCACATCGCCTTCAAACGCGCCAACGGCTACAGCGAACTGGAAATCGCCCAGAAGCGCAGCGCCATCGAAAACGTCATGAAGCCCGACAGCCTCCAGGAACACCGCGAACGCCTGCTGGCCGCCGGGTTCTCGAAAGTCGTGCCGTGGTTCCAGTGTCTTAACTTTGCCTCGTTGATTGCCTTGCCATGATTGATCTGTCTCCCCTCGCCCGCCGTCTGGCCGGTACGCCACTGGCCGGTTGGGCCAACACCCTGCAAGCGCAACTCGACGTGAAAATGGAAAAAGGTCACGGCGACCTCGAGCGCTGGCAGAGCGCGCTGGACGCCTTGCCGAAGCTCCAGCCGAGTGAAGTCGATCTGCTGAACGGCCTGACACTCGACACTGACTGCGACGATGAAACCCGCGCGCAAATGCGTACCGCATTGATGGGCTTGTCGCCTTGGCGCAAAGGCCCGTTCGATCTGTTCGGCGTGCACGTCGATACCGAATGGCGCTCGGACTGGAAGTGGTCGCGGGTCGCCCCGCACCTCGACCTCAAAGGTAAACGCATCCTCGATGTCGGCTGCGGCAACGGCTACTACATGTGGCGCATGCTCGGCGCGGGTGCCGACAGCGTGATCGGCGTCGATCCGAACTGGCTGTTTTTCTGCCAGTTCCAGGCAGTGCAGCGTTACCTGTCCGAGCCCAACGCCTGGCACCTGCCGTTTCCTTTTGAAGACCTGCCACCGAATCTGGAAGGCTTCGACACCGTGTTTTCCATGGGCGTGTTCTACCATCGCCGCTCGCCAATCGAGCATTTGCTGGCGCTGAAGGATTGCCTGGTCAAGGGCGGTGAGCTGGTGCTGGAAACGCTGGTGATCGAAGGTGACGAGCAGCAGGTGCTGGTACCGGAAGACCGCTATGCGCAGATGCGCAACGTCTGGTTCCTGCCGTCGGTGCCGGCGCTGATGCTCTGGCTACGCCGCGCCGGATTCAGCGATGTGCGCTGCGTGGACGTCAGCGTGACCACGGTTGAAGAACAACGCGGGACCGAGTGGATGAAGTATCAGTCGCTGAGCGACTTCCTCGATCCGGACGATCACAGCAAAACGATTGAAGGTCTGCCAGCGCCGATGCGCGCGGTGATCGTCGCCAAAAAATAACGCAGCACACCTGTGGCGAGGGAGCTTGCTCCCGCTCGAGTGCATAGCACTCGCAAAGGGTCTATCCAGCTAAAAACGCATTGACTGTTTTTAGGGCCGCTTCGCCCGAGCGCGGACCGGCCCGCGGGAGCAAGCTCCCTCGCCACAAAAGCCCGCTCCCACATTGGTTGGGTGTTTATTCTGCTGGTTTGGCGCGTCGGGCCTTGAAGAACTCGCTTAGCACCGTGCCGCACTCTTCGGCCAAGACCCCGCCTTCGACCAGCACCCGGTGGTTGAGAAAGCCCTGGGTGAAGAACTGCCCCTGGCTTTGCACGATCCCGGCCTTGGGCTCCAGCGCCCCATAAACCACCCGCGCAATCCGTGAATGCACGATCAAACCGGCGCACATGCTGCACGGCTCCAGCGTGACATACAGCGTGCTGCCCGGCAGGCGATAGTTGCTCACGGCCTGCGCCGCAGCGCGGATCGCGACCATCTCGGCGTGGGCGCTGGGGTCGCTGCCGCTGATCGGGCAATTGAAGCCGCGACCGATGATTTCACCGTCCTGCACCAGCACCGCACCCACCGGCACTTCACCGAGGGCGGCACCTTGCGCGGCCAGCGCCAGGGCCTCACGCATGAAGTCCTGATCGCGGCTACGGTCGATGATCTTCGCCGGGCGTATCTGACGCATCAGGCCACCTCGATGGCGGCCATCAGGCCGGTTTCCATGTGATCGATCACATGGCAGTGGAACATCCATACTCCGGGGTTATCCGCTACCAGCGCCACCTGGGCGCGCTCGTTCTTGCCCAGCAGGTAGGTGTCGGTGAAATACGGGATGATCTTTTTGCGGTTCGAGGCAATGACCTTGAAGCTCATGCCGTGCAAGTGAACCGGGTGCTGGTACTGGGTCATGTTCTTCAATTCGAAAATGTAGCTTTTGCCTTTCTTCAGAGTAGCAATCGGGCGGTCGGCGCAGGTTTTGTCGGTGATGTCCCAGGCCTTGCCATTGATCTGCCAGAGGCTCGGCGGCTTGCCATTATCGACATTCACCGACACCGATCCAACCCACTCGAAATTGAAATTGAGCTTCTCGGCATTGGCCAGGTCCGGCTCGGAAATCGGGTTGGCCGGCAGCGCCGGTGGCCACTGGGTTGGCGCGTCAGTGTTGGCCACCGAACGCAACGTGCCAATGCGCACCGGCCCGTTACGCAGCGACAATTCTTCACCCGCCGCCGGGGCCTTGATCGCCAGGCAAATCCGCATGCCGGGGCCCAGCCAGTATTCCTTACCCAGTGGACGCGGCTCGATCGGGTTGCCGTCGAGCGCGTAGATCTGTGCTTCGACGCCCGGAATGTTGAGGCGGTAAGTCAGGGTGTTGTCGAGATTCAGCAGGCGCACCCGAGTGATCTGCCCGGCCGGCAACTCAATCACCGGCAGTGGCACGCCATTGATGGTCGCCAGACGCCCGGCCGTGCCGCCGCGCGCCGCTTCACGCGGGATGCTGAATGGCACGAAAGCGCCCTCGTCATCGACGTGCCAGCTTTTCAGGCTGAGGGTCTTCTCATAGTGGAAACCGGTGGGCTCGCGTTCTTCGATGATCAGCGGCCCGACCAGCCCGCGCCCCAGCTCTTCGCTGCTGTTGACGTGCGGGTGATACCAGTAGCTGCCAGCGTCCGGTACGCGGAATTTGTAGTCAAAATACTCGCCCGGCAGCACCGGCAATTGCGAGACGTACGGCACGCCGTCCATCTCCAGCGGCAAACGGATGCCGTGCCAGTGAATGGTCGTAGGCACCGGCAGATGGTTGATGAAGCGCACCCGCAGCCATTCGCCCTGACGTACCCGCAGTTCCGTCCCCGGCGCCGACGGACCAAAGGCCCAGGCCTCGGTTTTGTGCCCCGGCACCAGCTCGACATCCAGCGGCGCGGCGATCAGTTCGTAGTCGTGACCCGCACTGGCGTCGGCCATTTTCCCCAGCCAGTAACGCGATGCACCACCGGCCCCGACGCCCACCACTGCCAAACCGGCCAGACCACCCAGTATTTGTCGACGGGTAAAGGACATGAACTCAACAACCTCACGTATCAGCGGCAGGCCGGTGCCCGCAAAAGGCGAATACGATACACCTGCGGATGAGAAACAGTAAGGGCAACAAAGAGACGCACATCACCTGTGGCGAGGGAGCTTGCTCCCGCTCGAGTGCGAAGCAGTCGTAAAACCATCCTGTGCTTGGTGTCTGGCGGAATGCGATTTCAGGTTTTAGGGCCGCTTCGCGCCCCAGCGGGAGCAAGCTCCCTCGCCACAGGATTCGGTTACGCATCCAGTCCTGTGATTAGATGCACCACCCCACCCGCCAATGTCATCACCCCCGGTACACCCGCCGCACGCAAGGCTGTCGCGTCCAGCAGCGCGGCATCCTTCAACTCCACTCGCACCCGCGTCAGGGCAACCCGCTGTTGCGACTTGAAGTTGTTCGCCCCGCCCAGCGCGGCCACAACATTCGCTGCCAGGCCCGAGACAGGATGAGCAGCCACCTTCGGCTCATCCACCACCAGGTCCGGGGTCAACGCCTTCCAAAACGCCCGTTGCATTTTCTCGAACATGTTCAGCTCTCCAACACCTGTGAAGTTTCGACCATTGCCTGCTGCTGCACACTCAAGGCCTCGCGGACCTGCTCGGCGCTTTCCAGCCCGAGCACCTGATGCGCGATGACCTGACAGTCGCTGAGCTCGACCTCGCGAATCGCCGCCTTGATCGCCGGAATCAGCGGCACGCTGACCGACAGCTCATCCACGCCCAACCCCAGCAATAGCGGCACCGCCAAGGTCTCCGACGCCAGCGCGCCACACACCCCGACCCACTTGCCATGGGCATGGGCGGCCTTCACGGTGCTGGCGATCAAGCGCAGCACCGATGGGTGAAAACTGTCGGCCTGACTGGCCAGGCGCGGGTGATCGCGGTCCATGGCCAGGGTGTACTGGGTCAGGTCGTTGGTGCCGATCGAAAAGAAATCCACCTCGGGCGCAAACAGGTCCGCCATCAGCGCCGCTGCCGGGACCTCGATCATGATGCCGAGTTTCGGCAGCTCCGTGAGCCCCAGCGCCAGCGCCTCTTCTTCAAGCATCAGCCGCGCCAGGCGCAGCTCCGACAGCTGGCTGACCATCGGCAACATGATGTGCAGACGGGCCAGCCCGGCGCTGCTCAGAATCGCCCGGAATTGCTCGCGCAACAGCTGCGGCCGCTCCAGGCACAAGCGAATCCCGCGCATCCCCAGAAACGGATTGGCCTCGCTGTCCATTGGCACGTAGGCCAAGGGTTTGTCGCCGCCGACGTCCAGCGTGCGCACCACCAGATTGCGCTGCGGGCCCAGTGCGCGGGCGATGGCGCTGTAGGTGCCGGCCTGTTCATCGTGACTCGGCGCCACGCTGCGCTGCTGATACAAAAACTCCGAACGCAACAGGCCGATACCTTCAGCCCCGAGGCTCATGGCCTGCTCGGTTTCGGCCAGCGAAGCCACATTGGCCGTGACTTCGAAGTGATGACCGTCGCGGGTGACGGCGGCCCGTGCAGCGTGTTCCAGCTCGTGTTGATGACGCTGGCGTTGCTGCTGGCGTTTGGCATGCAACTGCTCGATCACCGACACTGCCGGGTCCAGGTGCAATTCGCCCTTGTCGGCATCGAGCAGCACTCGGGTGCCACTGGCCAGCGACAGCACTTGCAGCGGCAAACCACATACGGCCGGCAAACCCAGGGCCCGGGCGAGAATCGCCACATGGCTGGTGGCACCTCCGCCGACGGTGGCGAAACCCAACACTTTGCCGGTATCCAGCGCAGCGGTCTGCGACGGCGTCAGTTGTTCGGCAATCAAGATCGCCTGATCCGGCAACTCCCAGACACCGTCCGGCACCCCGAGAATCAGCTTGAGCACACGCTGACCGACATCCATCAGGTCCAACGCGCGCTCAGCGAGCAACGTGCTGCCCAGCGACTTGAACAGCGTAGCGGTGGCTTCGGTGGCGCTGTTCCAGGCAAATGCCGCGCTCTTGCCCTCAGCGATCAGGGCCTGGGCTTGCTCCAGCAGGCTCGGGTCTTCCAGCAGTTCCTGATGCGCCTTGAAAATGTCCGCCTGCGCCTCTCCGGCCGCGTTGTCACGCAAGCGTTGCAGCGCCTGCGTCGCGTGCATCAACGCACGTTCCAGCGACTCGCGCTCCACCTGTTGATCCGCGGCAAACTCAGGCATTTCCAGGGTACGTTCAGCGACTTGCACCACGTAGCCGAAGGCCGAACCCGCTGAAGCACAGACACCGCGCAGCAGTTTCGTCGACACCTCCTGCGCCTCAACCACTGGTGCTACCACTGCCACCGGAGTCACAGCCTCACCGCAGCCATCCGCCAGCAATTGAGCCAGTGTGCTGATTGCCAATTCGGCATCTTCGCCCACCGCACTGACCTGCAACGCATCGCCATGCACCGTCTGCAACGCCATGATCGCTACCAGCGACTTGGCGTTGGCGCTGTCCTGCTGCTTATGCAGGCAAATGCTCGCCGCAAAGCCTTTCGCCACCTGCGCAAAGACCGCCGCCGGCCGTGCGTGCAAACCGTTGGGGTTAGGCAGGTGGACCGGTTTGGAGAACAGCGCTTCGCCCTCCTCCTGCGCAGCAACGGTACGCGGATCGCCCAGGCTCAGGCGCAACACCGGCTGCGCACAGGCCACCAGACCGCTGTCCGGTGTCAGCAGACTGAAGGGCTCGCCGCTGACCACCAGCATCAAGGTCAACAGGCTGCGGGCATGCAGGGCGACATAGTCGGCATCGAACTCGATCAACGGCTGCCCGGCCTCGACACGCTGGCCCTGCTCGACCAAGGCGCTGAACCCCTGGCCTTTCAGGTTCACGGTGTCCAGGCCAATGTGCAGTAACACCTGCACACCGCTGTCATCGGTGATGCTGATCGCATGGCCGCTGTGTTGAAGATTGCTGACTACGCCGGCCAACGGTGCGCAAAGGACCTGCGAGGTCGGATCGATGCACAGGCCGTCGCCGATCACCCGGCTGGCGAACACCGGATCCGGTACGTGATCAAGCGGCATCAGCACCCCGGACAGCGGCGCCAGCAATTGCAAGGGTTGGGTTAGGGTCATGACTTCACCTGCGGTTTTGTTCTTTGAAGTGCCGATGGAGCGCGAGCCCCGACAGCATCGCTTATTTCCACCAGTACTCGACCTGCAATCCGACGTTCGCACCATGCAGTGCCGTGCCGAATGCGCCGGTATCGGATAACGCCGAACCTTGCGCCAGTTCATTCGCTGCCCGCTTGGCCGCCTCGTTCCAGCTGGCATAGGTGTAGTACAAACGCACCTCGGGACGTTCCCAGAAACCCGGACCTTTTGGCGACCAGGTCGGGGCAAAGGTGAACTTGCTCAGCTTGCGCGTACCGCCCGGAGCCTCGACCTGATCGTGTCCCAGCTCAGTCACCAGTTTGAATTGATCGGTGATCGCATACGCTGGACGAACGCCCAGGGAAATCCAGTTCTGGCCGTTACCGTCCGGGCGAATGTCCTTTTGATAGACCGCTTCGACCTGACCACCAAAACGCGGCGTCAGTTGCCAGTCGAAGAACTCCACCAGGCGGTAGCTCTTGTTGCGGTCATCCAGCCCCACGTCGCCGGTGTAGCCCAACCCGGTGCCGGGGCCTTCGCCGTATTGCAGCGCCAGTTTGTTCTTGCCGCCGAAAAAGCCTTTTTGCACATGTTGAGCGGTGATCGCCCAACCTGCGTGCGCGTCACGACGGTCGGGCTTGTCGATGTAGCTCAGGCCAAATTCCAGCTCGCCACCGGGGTTGGTATCAAAGCCTGAGACGTTGAAGTCGTGTCGAGTAACGTAGTCCTTCTGGTACAGGTTGTCCTTGCGCGAAAACGCGTAGCTGTATTTCAGGTCGCCAATCTTCACGTCCTCGATACCGCCGCCGGTGGCGCTCTGGTTCCAGTAGTAGAAGTCGGAAATGTGGATGTCGTTTCGTTTGTAGTAGCGCCGACCGGCCCACAGCGAACCGCCATTGAGGCTAGGTAAATTCGACCATTGCGCATACATCTGCGGCATTCGTACCGAGCCGTTATCACCCTGGAACGTCAGGTTGCGGTCGTACTGGTTGTACAGCGAAGCCATGCCGTCGACGCTGAGCACCGAGCCGTCATCGAGGGTCAGCAGGTTCTGACGCAATTCCAGCTCCGCGTACTGTTCGCACTCGTTACCCAGACGGTACTTCGACTCAGCGCCGGGCAGTTTGAAGCACGATTGCGAGCCGCCATTGACCGTGCTCCCGACGCCGCTACGCAGGTAGCCGGCGAACTCCAGAGCGTGGGCCGAGAACGGCAATACCAGGCACACGCACGATGCTGCAAGGCTACGATTTATTGTTGTTTTCAAGAGCCACCCCATTATTTTTATTGTGCTCATCCGGCAAAACCTGCGCGCAAAAAGCCCCCGCGCAGTGCCCTGCGAGTTGTTTGAAAAGCCTGTTGTTTAGTGGTCGGTCAGGTGCAGAACGAATGACTCGTAAGGCCGCAGGAACAGCTGCTGCTTGCGCACCTCACAGTCCGGGTAGTTGCTGATCACCCGGCGTTGCAACATGCAGTCGGTGATCACCCGTTCCGGCAGCTCGACTTCACACGCCGTGCCATAGAAGTTATTCACCACCAACAACCGCTCGCCGTCGCCTTCACGCAGGTACACCCAGACCTGTTTGTGCGTGGGCAAGAGCTGGCGATACACGCCGTCCTGGATCAGCGGTTCGCTGCGGCGCAAGGCAATCAGCTGGCGATAGTGGTGCAGCACCGAAGTCGTGTCGTCGAGCTGGTTTTCGACGTTGATCTGCGTGGCGTTGGCCGGCACGCCGATCCACGGCTCGCTGCTGCTGAAACCGGCATTGGGTAACGCGCTCCACTGCATGGGAGTGCGACTGTTGTCGCGGGATTTCTGCATGATCGCGGCCATGCTCGAGGCCTCGGACTCGCCCGCCTCGCGCTTGAGGCGATAGATGTTCAGGGTTTCGACATCCCGGTACTGCTCGATGCGCTCGAAGCCCGGGTTGGTCATGCCCAACTCTTCACCCTGATAGATGAACGGCGTGCCCTGCAGAAAGTGCAGCGCAGTGCCGAGCATCTTCGCCGAGACCACGCGGTGTTCGCCGTCATCGCCGAAACGCGACACCACACGTGGCTGATCGTGGTTACACCAGAACAGCGCATTCCAGCCGCCACCGGCCTGCATCCCGGTTTGCCAGTCAGAAAGGATGCGCTTGAGTTCAAGGAAGTCGAAATCGGCACGAACCCATTTCTGCATATTGGGGTAATCGACTTTCAGGTGATGAAAGTTGAAGGTCATCGACAGCTCTTTGGAGTCCGGCCGCGAATAGCGGATGCAGTGCTCAAGGCTGGTGGAAGACATCTCGCCGACGTTGATCAGGTCATGACCTTCGAAGACTTCGCGGTGCATTTCCTGCAAGTACTCGTGCACGTTCGGGCCGTCGGTGTAGAAGCGTCGGCCATCGGTGTGGTCTTCGGGGAAGTCTGCCGGTTTGGAGATCAGGTTGATCACGTCCAGACGGAAACCGCCCACGCCTTTGTCACGCCAGAAGCGCATCAGCTTGAAGACTTCAGCACGAACCTGCGGGTTGTCCCAGTTGAGGTCGGCCTGGGTGTGATCGAACAGGTGCAAAAAGTACTGCCCGGTTTGCGCCTCGTATTCCCAGGCCGAGCCGCCGAACTTGGACTCCCAGTTGTTCGGCTGGTCGCGCCAGATGTAGAAGTCACGGTACGGGTTATCGAGGCTGCTGCGCGCTTGCTGAAACCAGCTGTGCTCGATGGAGGTGTGGTTGACCACGATATCGAGCATCAGCTTGATCCCGCGCTTGCCCGCCTCGGCAATCAGCAACTCGCAGTCGGCCATGGTCCCGTAGCTCGGGTCGATGGCGTAGTAGTCGCTGATGTCGTAGCCGTTGTCGCGTTGCGGCGACCGCAGGAACGGGGTGATCCACAGGCAGTCGACACCCAGCCATTGCAGGTAATCAAGCTTGGCCACCACCCCGAGCAAATCGCCCGTGGGGTTGCCGGCGTGGCTGTGAAAACTCTTCGGGTAGATCTGGTAGATCACCGAACGCTGCCAGTCTTGCATGGCGGATTCCTTCAATGAATTTATGCGCTGAGCATTGTTCTTTTGTGGCGAGGGAGCTTGCTCCCGCTGGGCCGCGAAGCGGCCCCAAAAACGTGTAAATGCATTTAGCCAAGCACACCGCATCCGCCGGTTTTACGACTGCTTCGCAGCCGAACGGGAGCAAGCTCCCTCGCCACAGGTGTGCTCAGCCTGTTAAGCCACTCGATATCCCGCTCGAACGATTTTCATGCTCATGCCACAGGTCAACACGAACGGCACGACCATGGCGATGACCATCCCGACAATGAACATCGGAATGAACTGCGGGATGATCGAGATGAAACCGGGCAAGCCGCCGACACCGATCGCCGAGGCCTGAATCTTGTTCAGCGACAGGAACATGCAGCCCAGCGCCGAGCCGCTCAGCGCCGCGTAGAACGGAAACTTGTAGCGCAGGTTGACGCCGAACATCGCCGGTTCAGTGATGCCGAAATAGGCGGAAATCGCCGAGGTCGAAGCCATGCTTTTGTCCCGTGCGCTACGGGTCATGTAGAACACCCCGAGTGCCGCGCTGCCTTGTGCAAGGTTGGACATGACGATCATCGGCCAGATGAACGTGCCGCCCTGGGTCGAGATCAGTTGCAGGTCCACCGCGAGGAACATGTGGTGCATGCCGGTGATCACCAACGGTGCATAGAGCAGACCGAAAATAGCCCCGCCAACCATCGGCGCCAGGTCGAACAAGGTCACCACGCCTTCGGTAATCAGAATCCCCAGGTGCCGGGTCACCGGACCGATCACGGCCAGCGCCAACACCCCGGTCACGACGATGGTGGTAATCGGCACCACCAACAGTTGAATGGCATTCGGCACGCGTGCCCGCAGCCATTTTTCGATGACGCTCATGACGTAGGCGGCCATCAGGATCGGCAGGATCTGGCCCTGATAGCCGACCTTCTCGATCTTGAACCAGCCAAAAATATCGAAGTACGGCAGGCTCTGGCCGTCCAGCCCGGCCACCGCCTTGCCGTAGTTCCAGGCGTTCAGCAGGTCCGGGTGAACCAGCATCAGGCCGAGCACGATGCCGAGGATTTCACTGCCGCCAAAACGCTTGGCCGCCGACCAGCCGACCAGCGCCGGGAGGAACACGAACGAGGTGTTGGCCATCAGATTGATCAGGCTCCAGACACCGTCCAGCGTCGGGTAGGCCTCAAGCAGGGTCTTGCCGGCAATGAACATGCCTTTGGCGCCGATCAGGTTGTTCACGCCCATCAACAGGCCGGCAATGATCAGCGCCGGCAGAATCGGCATGAACACATCGGAGAACACCCGCACCAGACGCTGCATGGCATTGGTCTTGTCGGCGCCCTTTTGTTTCACATCGGCGATGGTCGACGCGGCAAGGCCGGTCTGTTGGCGTAGCGCGGCATAGACCTTCTCGACCTCGCCGGGACCGATGACCACCTGGAACAGGCCACCGGTGAAAAACGAACCTTTGACCAGGTCGATCTGGTTCAGCGTCGCACTGTCGACCCGCTGCGGGTCTTTGAGGGCCAGGCGCAAACGCGTAACGCAATGCGCGGCCTGTTCGAGGTTGTCAGCACCACCGAGGCTATGAAGCAGCTCGCTGGCGATAGTCGGGTAATCGTGGCTCATGCTTTTTCATCCACTGTGTTTTTTTGTTGTTGGCAGCATGCCGAAGCGAAAAGTACTCGTCTGTACGAGTTATTGCAATAACTCGTACAGACGAGTTTCAATTTGTTTACTCACAAGCCGACCAGCGGCCCTATTTCCCACAGGTGAGGATTTCAACGCTAAATGGACAAACCCCACCTCTGCCCTTAAGGTTCCTGCCTTGAGCACAACGCAGCCAATACCATGAGCAAATACAACCAGATCTACAGCGATCTGCTTGCCAGCATCACCACCGAACGTCTGGAACGCGGCGCCCGGTTGCCTTCCGAAACCGAATTGATGGACAGCTACCAGGCCAGTCGCGGCACCGTGCGCAAGGCTATCGAACTGCTTCAGGAGCGCGGCTTCGCCCAGAAAATCCACGGTAAAGGCACGTTCGTACTGTCGACCAACCCGATCGAATTCCAGCTCGGCGGCATCGTCAGTTTTCAGGAAACCTATCCAAGGCTGGGCAACGACGTCAGCACCGAGGTCGTGGAGTTCGAGCAGATCCCCCTGCAAGGCGCCTTGCTCGAACACCTGAAAGCCGAAGAAGGCAGCCTGATCACGCGGATCAAGCGCGTACGGCGAATCGATGGCAAAAGGGTCATCCTCGACATCAACCACTTCGTCGCCGAGCTCATTCCGGGGCTGAACCGCGAGATCGCCGAGCACTCGATCTACGCCTTCATCGAGCAGACCCTGCAACTGCAAATCGCCTACGCCCAACGCACCATTGAAGCGATGCCGCGGAGCAAGGATGACCAGCAGCACCTGGACCTCGACGGCCAGAGCCATGTGATCGTGGTCAGCAACCAGACCTTTTTGCAGGATGGCCGGCAGTTCGAGTACACCGAATCACGGCATACCCTGGACAAGTTCTACTTTTCGGACGTGGCGCGGCGCTGACTCGGCGCCTGCAGCGAAGTTCGAAGACACTCTTTTCCTACAGGGTTCGTCGATCAAGACCAAAACCCGATAGCTCCCGCTCCTACAGATTCAAACGGGTCTGGTTGTCATAGTTCCTCGTCTCTTACCCCCATTTCTCAAGGAGCGAGAAGTGCACACGCCTGAATCAATTTCCCCGTCCCCCCTCCCGAACCCAGCCGACGAACGATCTCTAAAAGCACTGGTAGTGCCCTTTACCGAGGCCTGCCCCGACATGCATGCGATGGCCCACGAAGTTGCAAAGGGCATACTCGCCAAACACGGAATCAAAGGCATCGACCCGGACAAGGTCTGGTGGCACCGTTTCGATAACGTATCGGTCAGCAGCCCCAAGACTTTTCTGGGCTGGGAGCGTTATCCGAAACCCAGTGAGTCGTTGACCTTGCCGCAGCTGGTCGTCCAGCGATTCCGCCTCAGCGATCAGGAAGACCCTGGCATGCCGGACGGCGACGGCGGCTTCTATAACGAAGGCCCCCACGCCTCCATTTTCAACGAAACCAACGAAGTGCGGATGTACCCCAGGGACGTCCTGAAAGACTTCTGGGCCCTCAACTTCAGCCAGTCCTACCGAGAAAAAATGGAGCGTTTCTGGCCACTCCATTCGGACGACTTTCGTACCCTGGCCAAACTCAATTTCCTGGTGCAGGCACTCGACGAACACGATGGGGCTCGGCTGAACAACGAAAACCTCAAGACCGTGATCAAAGCCGTGGCCGGCAATGTCTCCTGGCCGGTCAGCCTCGACATGCTGCAAACGCAGGCACACCCTGTGGACGGGTTACGCGTGTGTGCCCTGGATATCGGGGGTTATCAGGCCACCGACATCCTCTGCATCACCGACCGCAACGGCGTGAACATTCTTTACACACCGGGTGAAACCCAAACATTTCACATCTTCACCACCCTGCTCGATTTCCATTGGTGGCTACTGCTGCAAAACAACTTTGCGGAAAACCGGGCGCGATTCATGAGCCATTTCCCGTTGTCCGCCCAACAGCAGGACAACGGCAAAATCGGTCTGAACGCCACGATCGACCTGCTCTACACCACATGGGGCGCCTACGACCATCACCTGATCAATCAAAACGCCGAGCCGATCACCGGCGATGTGTTCAGCTGGTTGCGAGACTCGGTGAAGGCTCGCATGTACAGCGATGCGGACTTGTCCCTGCATTCCAACGGACAACTGCGAAAAAAGCTGTGGATTGGCTATCTGAACGCGTTTGTTCACCTCTTCGGCTCAATGGCCGGTCTTGGCTGGCCGGTGGCACTGGCTGCCGTTGGCGCCGGCATTGCCGATATGGGGTTGAACATTGATCAGGCGATCAACGGCAGTACCAAGGCCGAGCGCAAGGCGGGAGTCGTTGGCGCCATCTCCAGCGGTATCGAAACCCTGTTCAACCTGCCTTTCCTGCGTGGAGCAACGGAGCTTGCCGAAGTAGGTGAAGCCAGCGAAACCTTCAGTCCACAGGACAGCGTCACCGAACCTGTCGATGAAGCACCAACCACCCCTTCAGGCATACCCCCCATTGCCCGATTCGCCCCCGGCCCGGCCTACGCGGAGCAAGGCGCGGAGCTGCTCTCATCCTTCGAAACCAATGAAGTGCTGGATGGCTTGTCGCCCATCAGCGAGGAAGGCAAGTTCGCCGGTATCTATCAGCCGCCAAGCGGCGGCAACTATGTACTGATCAACGACAGCTATTACCTTGTACGCTACGTCGAGGCATTGAAAACCTGGGTCATCATTGACCCGGCCAACCCCTACTCGTTTTATCGCAGCCTGCCCGTTCGCCTGGATGCGGCTGGAGAATGGCAACCCATCAACCGTCCGGGCCTGTTCGGCGGTGGCAAATTCGATGGGTTATGGCCGTGGGGCCGTGATAGCACGCCGCTGCCGGACATCGACAGCCCGCCCAGCGCATACGATATGCCGCAAGCCTCGCGCGCACAGCTCAAAGACCTCGCCCGAGGGGGCGGAAGCAAATACGACCTCAAAGACTACACCGCCAGCCTGCCCAAGCCTGACGGTAGCAATCCGGTTGCCGACTTCAAGGCCATGCGGCAAACCCTGTACCGGGACGCTACGGCTCTCTTCGAATCAAACACTCTGCCAGCCAGGCCCGAGATTCCTTCCCTGCCAGCCCACCTGCCCAGCAAGGACATCATCAAGAAACTGTATCGCCTGATATCGGGGCTGGTGGTCGGTGAGAGCCATTCAAGCGTTGCCAGCAAACAGTTCCTGATCGAAAACATGGAGGTGCTGAGCAAACAAAAGGTCAAGACGCTCTACATGGAGCATTTGCTGAGCGACTTCCATCAGGCCGACCTGGACATCTTCAACCGGACGGGCACCTTGTCCGAAGATCTCGAGAGCTACCTGAGAGCTCAGGATCGAGGGCACGGCACCGACCCCAGTGGTCAGTTCACGTTTCTGGAAGTGGTCAAGGCCGCCCGCAAAAGCCATATCCGGATCCAGGCCATCGATTGCATGGCCAGCTACAGAAGCACGGGGATGACCGGTGTCGAAAGTAACTTTCGCCAGCGGATGATGAATTTTTTTGCCCATGAGGTGATCAGCGCCGATCAGGCTGCCCGAGGTGCTCATCGCTGGGTTGCATTGATGGGAGACAGTCACGCCAGCACATGGGAAGGCGTGCCGGGTGTCAGCGAACTGGAGGGAGGCATCAGTTTGCGCATAGAAAGCACCGATGCCGGTACGGCGAGAGGCATCGAAGTGGACCCGGGGCGTATTCCAACCGATAACTTCGGCCGGCCGCTGGCCAGCGTCAAAGGTGATCTGCGCCTGCAACTGGATACACCGCCCAGTGTTGCGCTGGCCGAAAATCTGGAAAAAGGTCTGCGCAATACAGGTGATTACACAGTGATGAATATCGATAAACGGGCCACGCTCATTCATCGCAGCAGCGACGGCTCTATCGTTCGCACACCGATCCAGCGCGACCATGGCTCGTTCTACGTTGATCGACCCAAATGGCCGTCCATCAGCGGCCGACGCTACCCCAGCATTGTGGAGTTCTCGACGGCATTGAGGCACATTGGGCTCAAACAGGTCCAGGTGGCGGGCACCTGATACGCAAAAGGCGCCTCACGGCGCCCCTGTGGTTCAAATTGCACCCACGGTTTAATTCGAAACGTTGCTTGCCCACTGCGACAGAAATGCGGCCACCCGCTCCTCAATGCGGCTCTCGACAGTTCGCAAACGCAACAAGGGGATATCACACTTGCGCAGGATGCTGTCTTTCAAGGCATCCCGTTCCGCCTGTTCCGGCTTGTCATGTTCGCCCCCATCGACCTCTATCACGCCCAGCGGCTTTTTTCCTACTTTGTAATAGAGCACGAAATCGCAACTGGCGTGGTTTCTCATGAATTCCAGCTCCCGCGTCGTCAGGCCCGCGCAGGTTGTCGAGACCAACTGAATCAGCGCGATCTGGGAGTGAAACGTGATCCCCCGGCACGCATCCTGATCCAGCGCCTCACGCAGTATCTGCGCCACGATCTGCTCGGATCTGTATCGGGATTCATCCCGTCGTAACCTGGCGTTGAGCCGTTCGAGCGATTGGTCGTATTCCTTATAGAGTAGGTCGAAGGCCGAGATCACTGGAGCACGGTGCAGTTGCCTGTCTTCCGCGTAATATTCGATGTAGCGAACCAGCGCCGCGATGTGCCCGTTGTTCTTCGTGAAGACGTCGTCTCCCGTGACCAGGGTGAAGCGATGCTTGGCGCGGGATACCGCCACATTGACCATGCGTGGATCATCCACGAAAGTCAGGAATTTTGGGGTAGTGCTCTTTTTGTCCAACACTGTTGAAAAGACGATTTCGTCGCACTCACGCCCCTGGAACTTGTGCACGGTGTCATTGACGAAGTCAGCCGGCAAAACCGTTCCCGAAAGCGTCGCTTGAGCCCTGAAAGGCGCGATGAAGCCCCGGCCGTCCTCACCCTCCCAGGCACTTTCGCCCTCTCCTTCAAGTATCGCCAGCAACGAATCCAGCTCGCGAAGGTTGGTGGTCTTTCGCGTATGGTTGCCCTTGGCAGTGACCAGCAGCGACAACGGCTTTTCACCGCTGTCTTTGGTCATCGGAACCAGTTGGTTGTCATAGAACTGCTGATTGCAGAACTGAATGATTCGCGGGTGACAACGATAGTGCTCTTTGAGCAACGTCGTCGGGATCGAACCATTGAACACACTGACGCACGAATCGAGCAGGCTGTGCTTCTCGCAATCATAGTGATCCTTGGGCGCTGCCATACCCAACTTTGCCGGAATATGCGCCAACTGTTTTCTATCGCCCACGATGATCAGGTTCTTTGCGCAACCAAGTGCCAATATTCCCGGAACGATGTCCTGTTGCGAGGCCTCGTCGATGATGACGTAGTCGAGCATCGCGCCGCTTTCGAGCGAATTGATGATCGAGTGTGTGCTACTGGAAATGATCGGATAGCGTTTCAGGAACCCACCCAACTTGCGTTTGTAAGTCTTGGCATCGAAGGGTTCAGGGTTCGGCACATGCTGATGCAGGTGCTGCTTGAGGTACTTCATCGAAGCGCTCGTCAGCTCTTCCAGCAGCACTTGGTAACTGCCAAGTCGTAACGCTTGCTGATGGCTGGTCAATGCCACCTGCTTTTCCTGCAAAACCTTGTCGTAGTAATGAAGCTGCAGGGCATAGAAGGTCGATTTGCGCTTTTCCCAATTATCAAATGGTTTCATGCGCAAAATTCGGAAATTGAACAGCATCTCGATTCTGTCCCTGATCCTGACGCGGCCACCAGCCATATGTGTCAGGTAAGCCATCAAATCAGCGGACTTTTGCGGGGAGAGCTTGTACTTGTCCAAGGCAGGTATTTGTACGCCGTTGTCCTGCTGCCATTGCTGCAGATAGCGCCGCTCCACCTCAAGCTCATCGATTTCAATCTGCAGTTGCGCCACCGCGTTGCGGGCACTCAGAAAACCCTTGAGCTGTTGCAAGACGACCTGAATACGCTCCATTGAAGGAGCGGCTTCGGGAACCGCCGAAGGTCGAGGACGCGGATTGGCGAAGAATGCCTCACGGTTCTCGGTGCTGCCCAAACTGGCAACAAGATAATCCAGCCCGGATTTACCCAGTTTTTCGCAGACATTCGCAACGGCCGAATTGTTGTTGGACACCACCGCCACGTTTTTTCCACGCAACAGGATGTTGGCGACGATATTCAAAATGGTCTGGGTCTTGCCGGTGCCGGGTGGCCCTTCGATCAGACTGATCTGCGAGGTGAAGGCCTGCTCGACGGCCTGAAGCTGACTTTCATTGATACCAAAAGGAAAGATGAAATGACCGGTTTGTTCCTGCTGTGCGTTCTTCCCGGTGCAGTAGGCGTGCAATGCAGTATCCGCACATGAAGGTATTGCGCTTAGCTGGCGCAGCACATTTTCGGCGATCACCTTGTCTGCAGGTTTCACGGCCTGTTCGACCCGACTATTAGCGACGGAAAGGAAATAGTTGTAGGTCGGCTCATCCTTCATCTTTGTTGGGGTGACAAGCTCAATAGTGTCCATCTTGAACAGGTAACGTGCCGTGCTTCCCGAATACTGTACGACGGCATATTTCTCGCCGTAGATCGCAGCTTTCTCAATGGGACTTGTTACTGAGCTGCCTTTTTTGCGCAGAAGCTGGTCTTTCAGCTCTCGGGTCGGAACGACTTCGCAGTCCCCGAGCGAATAAGGAACGCGCTCACCCGATAGATCGCGACAAGTCAGCACGAATTCACCGTGGCCGTCACTCTTCATCGTCCAGTCACTGATCTGCTCGGCGCTGTCTTTACCGTTGACGTAAATAGAAACCATATATCCCTTACGCAGGCTCGTTCAAAGCCTGTCCACATCCATGTTGTCGGAACCCGAATTCAGTGATCCGGCATAATTGCCACTATTTTGGCATCATTTTTCGTCCAAGCACCAGCTTCCGGTCAGTACGCAGGACACACAGATGTAAACGTTTCCTGCAGATGCAACAAGGGCGCCTTACGGCGCCCTTGTTGTTCAACTCACTCCCACTCAATCGTCGCTGGCGGCTTGCTCGACACGTCATAAGTAACGCGGGAGATGCCTTCGATTTCATTGATGATCCGGCCGCTGACGGTTTCCAGCAGCTCGTAAGGCAGGTGTGCCCAACGTGCGGTCATGAAGTCGATGGTTTCTACCGCACGCAGGGCGACAACCCAGGCGTAACGACGGCCGTCGCCGACCACGCCAACCGATTTCACCGGCTGGAACACTACGAATGCCTGGCTGACCTTGTGGTACCAGTCGGCCTTGCGCAGTTCTTCGATGAAGATGTGGTCGGCGCGACGCAGCAGGTCGGCGTATTCCTTCTTCACTTCACCGAGGATCCGCACGCCCAGGCCCGGGCCCGGGAACGGGTGACGGTAGACCATGTCGTACGGCAGGCCCAGCTCCAGGCCCAGACGACGGACTTCGTCCTTGAACAGCTCACGCAGCGGTTCAACCAGCTTGAGGTTCATTTCTTCCGGCAGGCCGCCCACGTTGTGGTGCGACTTGATCACGTGCGCCTTGCCGCTTTTCGCGCCAGCCGACTCGATCACGTCCGGGTAGATGGTGCCTTGGGCGAGGTACTTGATGTTGTCCAGTTTGTTGGACTGGGCATCGAACACGTCGATGAAGGTACGGCCGATGATCTTGCGCTTCTTCTCAGGGTCGCTTTCGCCAGCCAGGTTGTTCAGGAACTGGTCTTCGGCGTTGGCGCGGATCACCTTGACGCCCATGTTTTCGGCGAACATGGCCATCACTTGCTCGCCTTCGTGCAGACGCAGCAGGCCGTTGTCGACGAAGACGCAGGTCAGTTGGTCGCCGATGGCTTTGTGCAGCAGCGCGGCAACTACCGAGGAGTCAACGCCGCCGGACAGGCCGAGCAGTACGTTGTCGGTGCCGACCTGAGCGCGGACCTGAGCGATGGCGTCTTCAGCAATCTTCGAAGGCGTCCACAGGGCTTCGCAGCCGCAGATGTCGAGGATGAAGCGCGAGAGGATGCGACCGCCCTGCTTGGTGTGGGTCACTTCCGGGTGGAACTGCACGCCGTAGTAGCCGCGAGCATCGTCGAACATGCCGGCAATCGGGCAGCTCGGAGTACTGGCCAGGATGTGGAAGTCCTGCGGCATCTTGGTGACCTTGTCACCGTGGCTCATCCATACGTCGAGGCCGAACAGGCCATCAGCGTCGATGTGGTCTTCGATGCCGTCCAGCAGGCGGCTCTTGCCGACCACGTCGACACGGGCGTAACCGAACTCACGCAGCTCGGAACCTTCAACCTTGCCACCCAGCTGTTCAGCCATGGTCTGCATGCCGTAACAGATCCCGAAGACCGGGACGCCCAGGTCAAATACGGCTTGCGGGCAGCGCGGACTGTCAGCTACGTGCACGGACTCGGGGCCGCCGGCGAGAATGACGCCTTTTGGAGCGAATTCGCGAATCGCGTCTTCATCCATGTCGAACGGGTGCAGTTCGCAGTAAACACCGATTTCACGCACGCGACGGGCGATCAGTTGGGTGTACTGGGAACCGAAGTCGAGGATCAGGATGCGGTGAGCGTGAATGTCGAGGGCCATGATTCAGTCTCGTCTAAGTAATTCAAAAACAGTCGTGATTCAGAAACAACTCGGGGCTGAATAGAACAGCCCCGGTTGCTTAACGATTTGCTTGAAGGCTCAACCTACGCGGTAGTTTGGCGCTTCTTTGGTGATCTGTACGTCGTGGACGTGCGACTCGGCCATGCCAGCGCCGGTGATCCGCACGAACTCAGGCTTGGTGCGCATCTCTTCGATGTCGGCGCTACCGGTGTAGCCCATGGAAGAACGCAGGCCGCCCATCAGTTGATGGATGATGGCGCTCAGGGTGCCCTTGTACGGAACACGCCCTTCGATGCCTTCCGGAACCAGTTTCTCGGCGCCTGCCGAGGAGTCCTGGAAGTAACGATCCGAAGAGCCTTGAGCCTGGGACATGGCGCCCAGCGAACCCATGCCACGGTAAGCCTTGTACGAACGGCCCTGGAACAGTTCGATCTCGCCTGGCGCCTCTTCAGTACCGGCGAACATCGAGCCCATCATCACGCAGGAAGCACCGGCAACGATGGCCTTGGACAGGTCACCGGAGAAACGGATACCGCCGTCGGCGATCAACGGAACGCCAGTGCCTTCAAGGGCAGCGGCGACGTTGGCGATGGCGCTGATTTGCGGCACGCCGACACCGGCAACGATACGGGTGGTGCAGATCGAGCCAGGGCCGATACCGACCTTGACCGCGTCCGCGCCCGCTTCGGCCAGCGCCTTGGCAGCAGCGCCGGTGGCGATGTTGCCGCCGATCACCTGGACTTCAGGGAAATTCTGTTTGACCCAGCGAACACGGTCGATCACGCCTTTGGAGTGACCGTGGGCAGTGTCGACCACCACCACGTCAACGCCGGCAGACACCAGTGCCGCGACGCGATCGCCGGTGTCTTTACCGGTACCGACCGCAGCGCCCACGCGCAGACGACCCTGGTCGTCCTTGCTGGCCAGTGGGTAGGCCTTGGCTTTTTCGATGTCGTTGACGGTCATCATGCCTTTGAGGGCAAATTTATCGTCGACGATCAGCACGCGCTCGATACGGTGTTTGTGCAACAACTCGCGAACGTCGTTCTTGTTGGCGCCTTCCTTGACCGTGACCAGACGCTCTTTAGGCGTCATCACTTCACGGACAGTGGCGTCCAGACGGTTCTCGAAGCGCACGTCACGGGAAGTGACGATGCCGACCAGGTCGCCATCGTGCAGTACCGGAACGCCGGAGATGTTGTGCATGCGGGTCAGTTCGAACAGCTCACGAACCGTGGCGTCAGCCTCGATGGTGATCGGGTCCTTGACCACGCCGGCCTCGTACCGCTTGACCTTGCGCACTTCGGCAGCTTGCTGCTCGATGGTCATGTTCTTGTGGATGATGCCGATGCCACCTTCCTGAGCCATGGCAATTGCCAGACGGGCTTCAGTGACGGTGTCCATGGCAGCGGAAACCAGTGGAATATTCAGCTCGATGCCACGGGTAAGGCGGGTTTTGAGACTGACTTCGTTAGGAAGCACCTCGGAATAACCGGGCACTAAAAGAATGTCGTCGAAGGTCAGAGCTTCTTGGCTGATACGCAGCATCGCGGGGGCTCCCGAGCGGGAAAATGGAAGCGCGCCATTATACTCAGACACCCCCGCCGGCTCAATGTAAAACTCAGCCTATTATCGGATGGGCTTATTTTGGCCTGACGCGGTCCCTGTAGCAGTTGCCGCAGGCGACTGCTACAGGGACGGCGGCGCCTTACAGTTCCACCTTGACCCAACTCACCGGCAGGTCCAGCCATTCGGCGAACTCGTCGATGAAGCTCTGCTTGAACCCGGCCTCGGCCCAGTTATTGAAGATAAAGCCCAGGTTCGAAAAGCCGCATTCCTGCAGGAACAGAAAGCCGTTGATGTCGTCTTCATGCCC
The DNA here is from genome assembly GCF_058800905.1 of Pseudomonas sp. GW822-FHT04C11. Taxonomy (NCBI): domain Bacteria; kingdom Pseudomonadati; phylum Pseudomonadota; class Gammaproteobacteria; order Pseudomonadales; family Pseudomonadaceae; genus Pseudomonas; species Pseudomonas sp. GW822-FHT04C11. The sequence goes on from NZ_JBXAMS010000006.1 coordinate 34,111, forward strand.
GCATTCCGGGCAGATGAAGTTGTCGGTGCGCCCCGGCATCCAGTCTTCCAGGCTTTCGAACAGCGCTTCGCCAATCTCCTTGCGGCATTCGGCACAACCGGCTTCTTCGAGAAAGCCCTTGGCCGGTGTATAGATGCAGCGCTTGGTGATGATTTCCAGCCCATTGATCGGCTCGCCAAACGGCAGCGCTTCGGGATGCAACACCACCGCCCGCGCACCCGGTGCAATGGCGTGGGCCATGCGATTGCCGGTACGACCGCAGGTGGTGAGTTGTTCTTCAATGATGTTCTTGCGCACCAGCCACCGCACAATCGCCCGCGCCCGAGGTTCGTGCACCGGCAGTGTGGAGATTTTCGGGACGATAATGCTTTGCGAGTTCATGGGTGCAGCCCTGAAGCGTTCAATGAGAGATCGGCAGTAACCGGCCTGGCGTCATCGCGGGCAAGCCTTGCACCTACAGGTTATGTGTCGATCACATTATTGTGGCCTGACATCAATCTGTAGGAGCAAGGCTCGCCCGCGATAGCGATATGAGGCGCGGCAGCTTAATCCCTGACGAAATCCGGTCAAGTACTGATATAGCGACCGATCAAGGCAATGCCACTGGCCAGCACCAGCCAGGTCACCAGCCGCACAAAGGCCTCGCGGGACAACTTCATGGTCAACCGTCGACCGGTCCACAGCCCCAGCGCCATTGCCGGCAACAAACATACCGCCAGTACCAACAAGGGTAGCTCGGCATAGACCCCGGCGATCGCGAACAGGCTCAAGCGCACCACCGTACTGCAACTGATCAACGCACTTTGCGTGGCGCGGGCCTCATCCTTGGGCAAGCGGCTGTTCAGATAAATTGCATATAAAAAGCCGCCACTGCCAAACAACGCCCCGAACATTCCGCCCACCGTGCCCATCGGGATCGCCCACGCGGCAGCCAATTGTGTCGGCCGGGCTGTCCCCCACAAGCTGTAAATCGCATACGCGCTGATAAACAGCCCCATCAATAGCAGCAACAGGTTCGATTTGAGGTTCAGCAGGAAGATCACTCCCAACGTGCACCCCACCGCCATGCACGGCAGCAAGCGCAACAACTCGGGCCTGGCGACATCGCGCCGCGACGGCAGCAGATTGCCGAATGCCGCGATAAAATCCAGTAGCACCAGCAGCGGCACAATCTTCGACAATGGCATGAACAGAATCAGGATCGGCCCGGCCACCAGCGCCGTACCGAAACCGGCGACGCCGAAGACGATGTACGCCAGGCTGATGCCCAGCCCGATCACCAGCCAGTCCACTGTGCCGAATGGCCATTGTTGTAGCAGTGCAACGAAACTCATCGGTTCAACTTCCTCAATTTGCCTGAGATGACTTTAGTCAGGGCCGAACGTTGCGACTAATATATTCAAAGTCGCCAAGCCATCTCGAAAAGGCATACCTCGTGCTTTCAACCCGCCAATTGCGTTACTTCGTGGAAATCGCCGAGTGCGGCAGTTTCAGCGCAGCGGCCGAACGACTGTTTATTGCTCAGTCAGCCCTGAGCCGGCAGATCAAGGACATGGAAACCCGGCTGCAAACGCCATTGTTCGAACGTACCGCGCGCCAGCCTCGGCTGACGGCGGCGGGTGAAGCCTTCTTGCCTCGGGCCAGAAACCTGTTGAACGAGCTGACCAAGGCCAGCGCGATGGCCACTCAAGTGGGCGCTGGTCAACTCGGTACCTTGCGCCTCAGCCATTCCAGCACAGTGCCATTGAGCGGTCGTCTGCTGCGAGGCATCAGCGTCTATCTGGATCAGAACGCTGGTGTATCCATGGACATCGTCAAGCTCTCCTCCGAACAGCAACTGGCAGAATTGGCCGAGGGTCGCCTCGAAGTGGGGCTGTTGCGCCTGCCAGTGTTGTCTCAGCGTGAAGGAGTGCAGATTGTTCCGCTCTACAGCGAACGCCTGCTGCTGGCGGTTCCGCCTGATCATCGACTGGCTGTGGATAAGTCCGTTCAAGGCATCGATCTGGCGCAATTGAGAAACCAGGCCTTCATCTCTATTCCTCATCCGCAGCGCGGCGGCCTGAGTTACCTGTCCGCCGAGCTGTGCATGCGCCAGGGCTTTTTCCCCAAGGCTGCTCGGGTGGTGTCGCGCAAAACCACGCAACTGCAATTGATCCAGGCCGGATTCGGTGTTGCCTTGCTGCCGGAGTCGATGCAGGACATCGCGCCACCCGACATCCATTTCCTGCCCTTGGCCGACCCCGATTGCCACAGCACCGTCGCTCTCGCCTGCCGGCAAAATCCAACAGCTCTGGTTCAGCAGTTTGTTGGGCAATTCAGGGCTGCATTGCAAGACCATGGAGATTGACCGCCGAATGCCTTTAAACTGCGCCCCATGATTAAAGATCCCTTTGCAAGACTCGGCCTGGACCGAGAAGTCCTGACGGTCAGCCAGCTCAACGGCCGCGCACGGGTGCTGCTTGAAGACGTGTTCAGCAACATCTGGGTCGAAGGCGAAATCTCCAACCTCGCCCGCCCGGCGTCCGGCCACATCTATTTCACCCTAAAGGACAGTGGCGCCCAAGTGCGTTGCGCGCTGTTCCGGCAGAACGCTGCGCGGGTTCGCCAGGCGCTGAAGGATGGCCTGGCGGTCAAGGTCCGGGGCAAGGTTTCGCTGTTTGAGGGGCGTGGCGACTATCAGCTGATTCTCGACACCGTGGAGCCTGCCGGTGACGGTGCGCTGCGCCTGGCGTTCGATGCGCTGAAAGAAAAACTCAGCGCCGAAGGCCTGTTCAGTGCCGAACGCAAAGTGCCGCTGCCGGCACACCCGCAACGCATTGGCATCATCAGCTCGCCGACCGGCGCGGTGATTCGCGACATCATCAGCGTATTCCGCCGCCGTGCGCCGCAAGTGGTGCTGACCCTGATCCCCACCGCCGTGCAAGGCCGCGAAGCCACCGCGCAGATTGTCCGCGCACTGAAACTGGCTGACGCCCGCGGTTTCGATGCGCTGATTCTCGCGCGTGGCGGTGGCTCGCTGGAAGATCTCTGGTGTTTCAACGAAGAGGCCGTGGCCCGCGCGATAGATGCCTGCGTCACCCCGATTGTCAGCGCCGTCGGCCATGAAACCGATGTGTCGATCAGCGACTTCGTGGCCGACGTTCGTGCACCGACGCCTTCCGCCGCAGCCGAACTGCTGGCGCCGGATTCCAGCGACCTGGTGCGCCGGGTCGAAAGCCTGCATCGGCGTTTGGTGATGCGCATCCGCGACCGCTTGATGCGTGATCGCCTGCGCCTGGAAGGCATCTCGCGCCGCTTGCGCCATCCCGGCGAACGCCTGCGTCAGCAAGCGCAACGCCTGGACGACCTGGACATGCGCCTGCGCCGGGCTTTCGAGCGCAGTCTCAATACCCGTCGCGAGCGACTGATCCGCCTCGAAACCCGCCTCGCCGGGCAACATCCGGGACGCCAACTGGCGCTGCTGCGCCAGCGCCTCGACAGCCTCGCCGAGCGTCTGCCGCGCTCGATGCGCGAAGGCCTGAAGGCTCGTCGCCTGCAACTGCAAACCCAAATGCAAACCCTGCATGTGGTCAGCCCGTTGGCGACACTGGGCCGTGGTTACAGCATTTTGCTCGATGAACGCGGCAACGCGATCCGCAGCGCCGCGCAGACCCAAAACGGCCAACGCCTGAAAGCCATACTCGGCGAAGGCCAATTGCAGGTCCGGGTCGAAGACAACCACCTGACGCCCGTCACCCTTTCTTTACTGGATTGATCCATGCCACGTTTTCTTGCACCGCTGTTGTTGCTTTGCCTGACCTTCAACGCCCACGCCGACAGCTACATCACGCGCCTGCTGAACAAACCGGTGCCCGGCGGTGTGGCGGTGGTCGACCTGGGCACTTCGGCTCAGGCGCCCAAGGCCAGCTATCAAGGCAAACCGGTGCTGGTGGTCAAGGAACAGAACAACTGGCTGGCGGTTGTCGGCGTGCCGCTGACCGTCAAACCCGGCAACCAGCAGCTCAGTAGCGGTGGCCGTAACCTGAACTTCATGGTCGGCAACAAGAAGTACCCGGAACAGCACATCACCCTGAAGAACCAGCGTCAGGTCAATCCGAACCCGGACGACCTGAAACGCATCGACGCCGAATTGGACGAACAGGTCCGCGCCTACCGCAGTTTCAGCCCGGTGACGCCGAGCAACCTGCTGCTGGACAAGCCGGTCAATGGTCCGCTGTCGAGCAAGTTCGGTGTGCGCCGGTTCTTCAACGGCGAAGAGCGCAATCCCCACGCGGGCCTGGACTTCGCGGTGCCAGCGGGTACGCCGATCAAGACCCCGGCGGCCGGCAAGGTGATCCTGATCGGCAACTACTTCTTTAACGGCAACACGGTATTCGTCGACCACGGCCAGGGCTTTATCAGCATGTTCTGCCACATGTCGAAAATCGACGTGAAAGTCGGCCAGCAACTGGCGCGCGGCGGCGTGGTCGGCAAAGTCGGCTCCACCGGGCGTGCGACCGGGCCGCACATGCACTGGAACGTCAGCTTGAACGACGCCCGCGTGGACCCGGCGATTTTCATCGGCGCATTCCAGCCATAAGTCAGCGTAATCTCGCAGGAGCAAGGCTTGCCCGCGAATGCCGCGATGCGGTGTCACAGTTACACCGCGTTATCGTTCATCGCGGGCAAGCCTTGCTCCCACAGGTATTGCGCACGACGAACGGTCCGCGCAATACCTATCAAACAATATTGTTCTTTCCAGAATAAAATCTCGCAAAAACATATTTTTCGAGTATTCCTCTCAAAGTTTTTCGACTGCTTGCCATCTTTCACCCTCGCGGTTAGGGTTGAAGACATGAAAACTTCTCACACCCTCATTCAGCTCCGCCAGCACCGCAGCCTGTGCCTCGTCAGCGCACGACTGCCGGGCTGAATCGCGGTGCCTCGTCCCACGTTTTATCCAACGTTTTTTTGATCCACCGGCAGGCCGCCTTTTTTCGGCCCACACAATAAGGATTTTCCGATGAGCATGCTCAAAGACCCGTCTTCGAAATACCGCGCCTTCCCGACTATCGACATTCCGGATCGCACTTGGCCATCGAAGACCATCACTGCCGCGCCGATCTGGTGCAGCTCCGACTTGCGCGATGGTAACCAGTCGCTGATCGAGCCAATGGACGCAGTGAAAAAGCTGCGCTTCTGGAAAACCCTGGTCGCCGTCGGCGTGAAAGAAATCGAAGCCTCCTTCCCGGCCGCTTCGCAAACCGACTTCGACTTCGTGCGGACCCTGATCGAAGGCGGCCACATCCCGGACGACACCACCATCCAGGTGCTGACCCAGGGCCGTGAAGACCTGATCGAGCGGACTTTCGAATCCCTTCGTGGCGCGAAAAAAGCCATCGTTCACCTCTACAACGCGACCTGCCCTTCCTTCCGCCGGATTGTCTTCAATCAAGACAAGGACGGGATCAAGGCCATCGCCGTGAACGCCGCCAAGCTGTTCGTCAAATATGCCGCCCAGCAGCCGGACACCGAGTGGACCTTCGAATACTCGCCAGAGACCTTCAGCGCCACTGAGCTGGAGTTCGCCAAGGAAGTCTGCGACGCGGTGATCGAGGTCTGGAACCCGACACCTGTGCACAAGGTCATCCTCAACCTGCCAGCCACTGTCGAATGCGCTACACCGAACATCTACGCCGACCAGATCGAGTGGTTCGGCCGTCACATCAACCGTCGTGACAGCGTGATCATCAGCCTGCACACCCACAACGACCGTGGCACTGGCGTTGCGGCCACCGAGCTGGGCCTGATGGCGGGCGCCGACCGTGTCGAAGGCTGCCTGTTCGGCAACGGCGAGCGTACCGGTAACGTTGACCTGGTCACCGTGGCCTTGAACCTCTACACCCAGGGCGTTGACCCTGAGCTGGATTTCTCCGACATCGACGGCGTGCGCAAAGTCGTTGAAGAGTGCAACCAGATTCCGGTGCACCCGCGTCACCCGTACGTCGGCGACCTGGTTCACACCGCGTTCTCCGGCTCGCACCAGGACGCCATCCGCAAGGGCTTCGCCCAACAGAAACCGGATGCACTGTGGGAAGTGCCGTACTTGCCGATCGACCCGGCCGACATCGGTCGCAGCTACGAGGCGGTGATTCGCGTCAACAGTCAGTCCGGCAAGGGCGGTATCGCTTACCTGCTGGAACAGGAATACGGCATCAACTTGCCGCGCCGCATGCAGATCGAGTTCAGCCAGGTGGTACAACGCGAGACCGATCGCCTGGGCCTCGAGATGACAGCCCAGCAGATCCACGCGCTGCTGCACAGCGAGTACTTGCAGGCCAACACGCCGTACGCACTGGTCAGCCATCGTTTGCAGGAAGAGAACGGTCATAGCGCCGTCGAAGTTGAAGTCTCCAGCAAAGGCCAGGGCGAAACCAACCTGCACTGGCGCGGCAAGGGCAACGGCGCCCTGGAAGCACTGGTTGCCGGTCTGCCGATCCCGGTGGAAATCATGGACTACAACGAACACGCGATCGGCGCAGGCACCAATGCCAAGGCTGCGGCCTACATTGAACTGCGTGTGAACGGCGAGCGTGCAGTGCATGGCGTGGGCATCGACGAAAACATCACCACCGCCAGCTTCAAGGCCCTGTTCAGCGCGCTGAACCGCTCCCTGAGCCAGCCGGAAGCGAAAGCGGCCTAAGCCGTCAGCTGAAACGCAAAAGGCCCCGAGGTGAAAACCTCGGGGCCTTTTTTTATCTTCAGGTTTTCGTTGCCTGTCAGGCAGCGAAGATCTCAGGTCAGCTCGAAGGTATCGGCATCCAGATTCGCCGGGAACCGCGTGCGATACGCCGCCAACTCCGCAGCGCTCAGCACGACCTGGAATACCCCGTCGGCCTCACCGGCACCGAGCAGTGTCTCGCCCTGGAAATCCAGTACCTGGCTATCACCGGTATAAGCAAAGCCTTTACCGTCAGTGCCAGTCCGGTTCACCGCCGCGACATAGCAGAGGTTCTCGATAGCCCGCGCCGGCAACAAACGGTTCCAGTGCTGACGCCGTGCACCCGGCCAGTTGGCGGTGTACAGCAGCAGGTCGGTGTCTTGCGCATCGCGGCTCCACACCGGGAAACGCAGGTCGTAGCAAATCAACGGACGCACCTGCCAGCCCTTGAGCTCGAACTGCACCTGATGCTCGCCGGCGGTGTAATGTTTGTGCTCGCCGGCCATGCGAAACAGGTGACGCTTGTCGTAATGCAACACCTCACCGTCCGGCTGCGCCCACAACAGTCGATTGCGATAGCTGCCATCGGCCGCCTGGACAATCACGCTGCCGGTAATCACCGCGTCAAGTTTGGCGGCCTGCGCTCGCAACCATTTACTGGTCGGGCCGTTTTCCGCTTCAGCAAGGGTTGGCGACTCCATGGAGAAGCCGGTGGTGAACATCTCCGGCAGCACGATCAGATCGGCGCCCCGCGCCTGCTCCAGCAACTGTTCGAAATGCTCGAGGTTGGCCTTGCGGTCATGCCAGGCCAATGTGGTCTGGATCAACGCAACATTCAGATTGGGCAAGGTCGTCAGATCGCGCATAGTTTCTCCGCTGCCTGACGCAGCGTCTCCTCACGCTTGGCAAAACACAGGCGCACCAGACGCTGTTCCGGCAGCGGGTTCTGGTAAAACACCGAAATCGGGATCGCCGCCACGCCATGCTCGCGCGTCATCCACTTGGCCATCTCGACATCGTTCAGGTCCGGGCGGATTTGCGAATAGTCGACCAACTGGAAATAGGTCCCGGTGGCCTTGGTAAAGCTGAACCGCGAAGGTGCCAGCAAATCACAGAACAGATCACGCTTGGCCTGATAGAAACCCGGCAACTCTTCGACATGCTCCGGGTGCTCGGCCATGAAGTCGGCCAGCGCGTACTGCAACGGGGTCACACCGCAGAAACTGACGTATTGATGCACCTTGCGCAGTTCTTCCGTGAGCGCCGGTGGCGCGATCACGTAGCCGGTCTTCCAGCCAGTGACGTGATAAGTCTTGCCAAAAGAACTGACCACGAAGGCGCGCTGGTACAGCTCTTCGTGAGCCAAAACGCTGGCATGCGCTACACCGTCAAACACCAGGTGTTCATACACTTCGTCGCTGATCAGGTAGATATCGCGGTCGCGGATCAAGGCCGCCAACTGATCCAGCTCGGCACGCGAGATCAGCGCACCACTCGGGTTATGCGGCGAGTTGAGGATGATCATTCGCGTGCGTGGGCTCAGTGCTTCGCCGAGCTTCTGGAAGTCGATGGCGAAGTCCTTTCCCGCCAATGGCACATGCACGCAACGACCACCGGCCAGCGCCACCGAAGGCTCATAACTGTCGTAGGCCGGATCGAAGACGATCACTTCGTCACCGCTGTGGATAACCGCCGCAATCGCGCAGAAGATCGCCTGGGTCGCGCCGGGGGTGATGGTCACCTCGGTGTCGGCATCGACGCTCACGCCATAGCTGCGAGCAATCTTCGCCGCCACTTGCTGGCGCAGCGCCGGCAGGCCGGTCATTGGTGAATACTGGTTATGGCCATTGGCGATGTGCCGGCCGACCGCATCGCACAAGGCTTGCGGAGCATCGAAATCGGGGAACCCCTGGGACAGGTTGATCGCGCCGGTCTGTGCCGCGAGCTGAGACATTTGGGTGAAAATAGTGATGCCGATATTCGGCAGCTTGCTGGTGATCATCGGTGATTCCCTACTGAACACCCGACGCTAACGGCGGCGCGGGAGAGCCCGAGGATAGCTCAAACGCCAGACACGAAAAAGAGCGCCATGGGCGCCCTTCTTCTAATACAGCCGCCATCTAACCTGTGGCGAGGGAGCTTGCTCCCGCTGGGCCGCGAAGCGACCCCAAAACCTGGAACCGAGGTTATTCAGATAGAACGCATCCGCTGATTTTGCGACTGCTTTGCAGTCGAGCGGGAGCAAGCTCCCTCGCCACAAAAGCCCATCCCGACGGGACGAGCCAGCTTTCGAGTCAGCGCTTGTCGCGGCGCTTCTTGTCGGCTTTCTTGTGGTGCGTCATCAAGCGGCGCTTCTTGTTGACCTGGCGGTC
>NZ_JBXAMS010000006.1:43281-344847 GCF_058800905.1 Pseudomonas sp. GW822-FHT04C11
GTCTGTAAGCGTGTTCTTGTTGCCTTCGTACGGGTTCTCGCCACCTTTGAACTCGATGCGGAATGCTCAAACGCCAGACACGAAAAAGGGCGCCATGGGCGCCCTTCTTCTAATACCAAGACTGCTCACCTGTGGCGAGCGGGCTTGCCCGCGTTCGGCTGCGAAGCAGTCGCAAAATAAGCCGCCGGGTTCTACCTGAACCACCTCGGCTGTAGATTTCGGGGCCGCTTCGCGACCCAACGCGGGCAAGCCCGCTCACCACAAAAGCCCATCCCGACGGGACGAGCCAGCTTTCGAATCAGCGCTTGTCGCGGCGCTTCTTGTCGGCTTTCTTGTGGTGCGTCATCAAGCGGCGCTTCTTGTTGACCTGGCGGTCTGTAAGCGTGTTCTTGTTGCCTTCGTACGGGTTCTCGCCACCCTTGAACTCGATGCGGATCGGCGTACCGACCAGCTTCAAGACGCGACGGTAGGTGTTTTCCAGGTAACGGACGTAAGACTTTGGAACCTTCTCGACCTGGTTACCGTGGATCACGATGATCGGCGGGTTCGCACCACCCAAGTGGGCATAACGCAGCTTGATCCGACGGTTGTTGACCATCGGCGGCGCGTGCTCACCAACCGCATCTTCGAGAATCTGGGTCAGGCGGTTGGTCGGCCAGCGGGTAACCGCGGACTTGAACGAGTTCTGCACCGACGCGTAGAGGTTGCCCACGCCAGTACCGTGCAGGGCCGAGATGAAGTGGATGTCGGCGAAGTCGACGAAGAACAGCCGACGTTGCAGCTCGACCTTCACGAAGTCGCGCTCGCTCGGCGTCATGCCGTCCCACTTGTTGATCGCGATCACCAACGCACGACCCGCTTCCAGGGCAAAGCCCAGCAAGTTGAGGTCGTGGTCTACCACGCCTTCGCGGGCGTCCATCACGAAGATCACCACGTTGGCGTCTTTGATCGCTTGCAGGGTTTTGACCACGGAGAATTTTTCGACTTCTTCGTGGATCTTGCCGCGCTTGCGCACACCCGCGGTGTCGATCAGCGTGTACTTCTCGTCGTTACGCTCGAACGGGATGTAGATGCTGTCGCGGGTGGTGCCTGGCTGGTCATACACGATCACCCGGTCTTCACCGAGCATGCGGTTGACCAGGGTCGACTTGCCGACGTTCGGGCGGCCAATGATAGCGATCTTGATACCGTCTTTTTCGCTCGGGCCCGGAATGCGCTTGGCTTCCTCGCCTTCGGCAACGATCTCTTCTTCGCCGTCTTCCGGCTCTTCGCTGTCTTTAGGGAAGTCGCTCAGGGCGATTTCCAGCATCTGGGTGATGCCACGACCGTGGGCACCGGCGATCGGGATCGCGTGGCCCATGCCCAGCGGGGCGAACTCGGCGCGGGCCATTTCAGGGTCGATGTTGTCGACCTTGTTGGCAACCACGTAAGAACGCTTGTTACGCTTGCGCAGGTGCTCGGCGATCATCTGGTCGGCCGCGGTAAAACCGGCCTTGGCATCTACCAGGAACAGAACGACATCCGCTTCTTCAATGGCCAGCAGCGACTGCTCGGCCATTTTTTCGTCCATACCGTGTTCGTCACCGGAGATACCACCGGTGTCGACCAAAATGTAGGAACGCCCTTGCCACTTGGCCTCACCGTATTGGCGATCACGGGTCAGACCGGACAAGTCGCCGACGATGGCGTCACGAGTCCTGGTCAGGCGGTTGAACAAGGTGGACTTGCCGACGTTCGGTCGGCCCACCAGGGCGATTACGGGAACCATGCGGCTCTCCACTTCGTTATTTCAGAAAATACAAAAGCCGCTGCGAGGCAGCGGCTGGTGCTCGGGGCAGCACTTGATGTGCTGCGAGCCTTGCAGAACAAGGCCGCTTGGGGAACTAACCCCAAGCATAGTCAAACCATTACTTGATGGTCAGGGCTTCCAGTTTGCCGCTGTTGCCATACACGTAAATCATGTCACCCACCACCAGCGGACGGGCACGCAGGCCGTCGCTGTCGATGCGTTCACGGCCGACGAAACGACCGTCCACCTGACTCAACAGGTGCAGGTAACCTTCCAGGTCACCGACTGCAACGTAGCTGGAGAACACTTCCGGTGCCGACAGTTGACGGCGGACCAGCGAGTCGTTGCTCCACAAAGAGGTGGTCGAACGCTCGTCGACGCCTTCAACAGTGCCCGAAGACAGGCTGATGTAGACGCTGCCGAAACCTTGGGCGACACCGGCATAGCTGGAAGCATCACGCTGCCAGAGCTGACGACCGCTTTGCAGGTCCAGGGCCGCTACGCGCCCCTGATAGCTGGCGACATAGATCTTGTCGCCGGACAGCAGCAAGCCACCATCGATATCGACCACGCGCTCCAGCTCCGAGCGACCCTGTGGAATCGCAATGCGCTGCTCCCAGACCGGCACGCCGTTGGAGATATCCAGCGCCACGACTTTACCGGTCGACAGGCCGGCAATCGCCAGGCGGTTGGTCACGATCGGCGCACTGGTGCCGCGCAGAGTCAGGACCGCTGGCGTGCTGTCATATAACCAGCGCTGGTTACCGGTGGAAGCATCCAGGCCGATCAGTCGATCGTCCTGGGTTTGCACCACCACCACATCACCGTTGTTGGCAGGCGGCGCGAGGACTTCACTGGTCACGCGAGCGCGCCATTTCTCTTCGCCGGAGCTTGCATCCAGGGCAACCACTTCGCCCTTCAGCGTGCCGATCATGACCAGACCGTAACCCACGCCAACGGCGCCGGACACAGGCAACTCAAGATCTTTCTTCCATTTGACGTCGCCGTTCATGCGGTCCAGCGCCATCACCACGCCTTTGACGTCAGCAGCATAGATGGTGTTGCCATCGATGGCCGGCACCAGCATGTTGTAGGTCTCGCCCTGGCCGTTACCGACCGAACGGCTCCACTGCTTTTGCAGGACCACTTCTTCCTTGAATTTGACCAGCTCGGCCGGCGGCAATTCTTTTTTGCTGTTGCTGCTGCAACCCGCGGCCAGAATGGCCAGAGCCAGCAATGCTGCATGTTTCCAACGGATCACGTCACGCATCCCCTTTGGCCAGGTCGTCCAGCTTGATTTGTAAGCCACCGACCGCCGCTTCATCCGACAGCGCAGCCTTGGCTTTTTGGTAAGCAGCATGGGCTTCATCGGTACGACCCAACTGGACCAGCAGGTCACCCTTGAGTTCTTCGCGAGTGGCCAGGAATGCCTGATCGGCATCACCTTCGAGCAATTTCAGTGCTTCGTCAGCCTTGTTCTGTGCGGCCAGAACCTGAGCCAGACGCTGACGCGCCACTTCGCCCAGCGCCGGGTTGGCAGGTTTGTCAGCCACAGCCTTGAGCTGGCTTACAGCGTCATCCAGCTTGCCGCTATCGACCGCGACTTTCGCCACGAACAGGCTGCCGTATTGGGCGTAAGCCGTGCCGCCGAACTCGCTGTTGAGCTTGTTGGCGAGGTCCGCTACACGGGCCGCGTCAGGCTTGCCGTCCGGGGTCAGCGTGGTTTCCAGCAGTTGCTGGTAAAGCATCGAGGCGCCTTGCGACTGATTGCTCTGATACTTGTGGAACGCCTGCCAGCCGAACACGATGACCAGCGCCAACAGGCCGCCGGTTACGAGAGGTTTGCCGTTACGCTGCCACCAGTCTTTGAATTCCGCCAGATGTTCGTCTTCGGTACTCGACACCCCAATACTCCTTAATCGCTAAATCGGCTGTTTGACAGCTTCAACCCTGCACGACGCAGGTGGCCAGGTGAGCGGCAAGCGCATCCCAGGCAATGCTTTGTTGTTCGCCCTGGCCACGCAGGGGTTTGAAACCTACCACTTGCTGGGCCATTTCGTCGTCACCGAGGATCAATGCGTACAGCGCACCGCTCTTGTCGGCCTTCTTGAACTGACTTTTGAAGCTGCCTGCACCGGCATTGATCTGCAGACGCAGGTTTGGCAACTGATCACGAACCCGCTCGCTCAGTGTCAGAGCGGCCAGTTCGGCAGCCTCACCGAAGGCGCACAGGTAGACATCAACCTGCCGGGAGATTTCTTCCGGGATCTGCTCCAGGGTTTCGAGCAGCAGCACCAGGCGCTCGATGCCCATGGCGAAACCAACGCCCGGCGTCGGCTTGCCGCCCATCTGCTCGACCAGGCCGTCGTAACGGCCACCCGCGCAGACAGTGCCCTGGGCGCCGAGTTTGTCGGTGACCCATTCGAATACGGTTTTGCTGTAGTAATCCAGCCCGCGCACCAGCTTCGGGTTGATCACGTAAGGAATGCCGGCAGCGTCCAGACGAGCCTTGAGGCCCTCGAAGTGCACGCGGGATTCTTCATCGAGGTAATCGGCCATCTTCGGTGCATCGACCAGTGCCGCCTGGGTATCGGCGTTCTTGGTATCGAGCACTCGCAGCGGGTTGGTTTTCAGGCGGCGCTGGCTGTCTTCGTCCAGTTGGTCCAGGCGTGCCGTCAGGTATTCGACCAGTGCATCGCGATAACGAGCGCGAGATGCGCTGGTGCCCAGGCTGTTGAGCTCGAGCTTGACCGCGTCACGGATGCCCAGCTCGCCCCACAGGCGCCAGGTCAGCACGATCAGTTCGGCGTCGATGTCCGGACCATCAAGGTTGAAAACCTCGCAACCGATCTGGTGGAACTGACGATAACGGCCTTTTTGCGGACGCTCGTGGCGGAACATCGGGCCGATGTACCAGAGTTTCTGCACCTGGCCACCGCCGGTGATGCCGTGCTCAAGCACTGCACGCACGCAGGCCGCTGTGCCTTCAGGGCGCAGGGTCAGCGAATCGCCGTTACGGTCTTCGAAGGTGTACATCTCTTTTTCGACGATGTCGGTCACTTCACCGATGGAGCGTTTGAACAGCTCGGTGAACTCGACGATCGGCATACGAATCTGCTTATAACCGTAGTTATCCAGCAGACGCGAAACGGTGCCCTCGAAATGACGCCACAGCGGGGTCTGTTCGGGCAGGATGTCGTTCATGCCACGTATGGCTTGCAGAGACTTGCTCACTTTAAATCCTTAAATTCGTTCGATCAGCCGCGAGCGATTACTGCTGCGTCGGCTTCGACCTTTTCGGCCGCTTTCTGGCGGATCAGCCTTTCCAGCTCATCCACCAGATTGTCATTCGTCAATTTCTGCGACGGCTTGCCGTCGATGTAAATCAGGTTCGGCGTACCGCCAGTCAAACCGATATGGGCCTCTTTGGCTTCACCGGGACCGTTGACCACGCAACCGATGACCGCGACATCCAGCGGCACCAGCAGATCTTCGAGGCGCCCTTCCAGTTCGTTCATGGTTTTCACCACATCGAAGTTCTGCCGCGAGCAGCTCGGGCAGGCGATGAAGTTGATGCCACGGGAACGCAGATGCAGGGATTTGAGAATGTCGTAGCCGACTTTCACTTCCTCGACCGGGTCAGCCGCCAACGAGATGCGAATAGTATCGCCAATCCCTTCGGCGAGCAGCATACCGAGGCCCACGGCGGATTTCACTGTGCCTGAACGCAAACCGCCGGCTTCAGTGATGCCCAGGTGCAGTGGCTGGACGATTTCCTTGGCCAGCAGACGATAGGCTTCGACGGCCATGAACACGTCGGAGGCCTTCACGCTGACCTTGAAGTCCTGGAAGTTCAGGCGTTCAAGGTGCTCGACGTGGCGCAGGGCCGACTCGACCAGCGCGGCCGGCGTCGGTTCGCCGTATTTCTTTTGCAGGTCTTTTTCCAGCGAACCGGCGTTGACGCCGATCCGGATCGGAATCCCCCGGTCACGGGCGGCATCGACCACCGCGCGCACACGGTCTTCACGACCGATGTTGCCCGGGTTGATCCGCAGGCAATCGACGCCCAGTTCGGCTACGCGCAAAGCGATCTTGTAGTCGAAGTGAATGTCGGCAACCAACGGCACCTTGACCAGTTGCTTGATGCGACCGAAGGCTTCGGCCGCGTCCATGTCCGGAACGGAAACCCGCACGATGTCGACACCGGCCGCTTCCAGACGATTGATCTGGGCCACGGTGGCGGCAACGTCATTGGTGTCGCTGTTGGTCATGCTCTGTACAGCGATAGGCGCATCACCGCCCACCGGTACCGAACCAACCCAGATCTTGCGGGATTCGCGACGTTTGATTGGAGATTCGCCGTGCATGACTTATTGACCCAACTTCAGGCGAGCAGTCTCGCCACTGGTGAACGGAGCTACATCGACCACTTGCCCGTTGTAGCTGACCTGCGCGCCACGGGCGTAGCCCAGGCGTACTGTAAACGGTGGTTTACCGCTGACGTCGGCGGTTTCGCCCTTATGCTTGAGAGCGCTCAACAGCACTTTGCCGTTGCCATCGGTGACTTGCGTCCAGCAATTGGCAGAGAACTGAATCTGCACCTGGCCCGCACCGGCAACCGGAGTGGCCGGGGCAGCAGCCGAAGCGGTGGGTGCTGGCGCGGCGGCCACGACTGGCGTTGGCGCAACAGCCATAACCGGGGCCGCTGGCGTCGCAACAACCGGGGCAGGCGCGGTACGCACTGGAGCGACAACCGGGGCCGTCGGTGCAACCACCGGAGCGGCCGGCGTCGGTGCTTCGACCGTTGCCTGAGCTTCGGCAGTCGCCTGGCCTTCCGGCAATGCCAGAGGCGTCCCGGCTTCGACCTGACCTTCTACCACGGCCTGATCTTCCGGCTCGTCGAGCGGATGGATCTGCGTGGTGCCATCGGCGCCTTCGACTTCGACGTGTTCAGGGCTCAGGCCAATCAGGTCCTTGGTGCGCAGCGAGGTTTGATCCTGCCACCAGACAAAACCGCCCCCCACCACGGCCATCAGCAGCAACAGGCTGACGATGCGCAAAATGGTGTGGGAGACCCGCGATGGTTCTTCGATACGCCCAAGGCTGTGCACGTTGCTGCCCTGGGAATCGGTGCCGGTGTGCTGATCGAACTGTTGAACCAGTACGGCCTGGTCCATACCGAGCAATTTGGCGTAAGCACGGATATAGCCGCGAGCAAAGGTATGCCCCGGCAACTTGTCGAAAGCGCCGTCTTCCAGATTCTTCAAGGAATTGACGGTGAGATTGAGCTTGAGCGCTACTTCCGCCAGCGACCAACCATTGCCTTCGCGGGCCTGACGCAGGGTCTCTCCGGGGTTTACGCGAGTCGCTGCTACAACTTCTGGATGCGCCGCTTTCATCATTGCTCCGACAGGTATTGCTGATATTCCGGAGTACCGGGATAGAGTCGTTTTAATTGCAGGCCAAAACTGGCGGCCTTGTCGCGATCTTCGAACACTTTGGCCAGCCGAACGCCGAGCAATAGACTACGTGCATTTTGCTCGGCGAGCAGGCTAAAACGATCGTAATAGTCACGCGCGGGCACATAATGCCTGTCTTCGTACGACAACTCAGCCATTTCCAGCAACGCCCGTGGCTGTTGGCGGTTCAGGCGCAGGGCTTTTTCCAGTTGCTGACGGGCCAGATCCCGCTGGCCAAGCATCGAAGCCGTCATGCCGAGGTTCTCGAAAACCCGTGAACGCTCAGGATAAAGGCTATCGGCAGCCGCTTGTTCAAAGCGCTCGTAAGCTTCTTTGTAACGTTTCTCTTCAAAGAGAAAGCTGCCGTAGTTGTTCAGGATACGAGCATCGCCAGGACGGCCGGACAATGCCTTGCGAAAATGCTGATCCGCGAGCTCGGGTTCCATCTCGGCCTGAAACACCAGGCCCAACGCCGCGTTGGCATCCGGGTCGGCGCTATCCAGTTCGAGGGCCTTCTTCAACGGGACTTTCGCCCGTTCGGTCATGCCCTGCTGCAGATACCCCACACCCAACTGCACATACGCAGCACGCGCCTCATCGCGCCCCTTGCTGGTTTTCATCGGATTGAAATCACCCGACAGAACACAACCAGCCGACAGGCTGGCGAACAGCAGAAGCAGCGCTAGGCGCAGTGACATAGAGATCCTCTCTTAAGTACGATTCGCAGCGTCTTGCGGCATATCGTTGTCGGCGCTCAACTCACGCACGGCGATATAACGTTCGCTACGACGGGTGCGATCCAGCACCTGTCCTACCAATTGGCCACACGCAGCGTCGATGTCTTCGCCACGGGTGGTGCGCACGGTGACATTGAAGCCAGCGTGATGAAGTTGATCCTGGAAACGACGGATGGCGTTGTTGCTCGGCCGCTCGTAACCAGAATGGGGGAACGGGTTGAACGGAATCAGGTTGATCTTGCAAGGTGTGTCCTTGAGCAACTCGATCATTTCAACCGCATGCTCGACCTTGTCATTGATGTCCTTGAGCAAGGTGTACTCGATGGTCAGTACGCGCTTCTCGCCCAGGGACGACATGTAGCGACGGCAGGACTCGAGGAGCATTTTCAGCGGGTACTTCTTGTTGATCGGTACCAACTGGTTACGCAGCGCATCGTTCGGTGCGTGCAGGGACAACGCCAGGGAAACGTCGATGTGCTTGGACAGCTCATCGATCATCGGCACCACGCCCGAGGTCGACAGGGTCACACGACGCTTGGAAATGCCGTAGCCCAGGTCGTCCATCATCAGGTGCATGGCGGCAACGACGTTGTCGAAGTTCAGCAGCGGCTCACCCATGCCCATCATCACCACGTTGGTGATGGCACGGTCGGCGGTTGCCGGGATGCTGCCGAACGATTTATTGGCAATCCACACCTGGCCGATGACTTCGGCGGCGGTGAGGTTGCTGTTGAAACCTTGCTTGCCGGTGGAGCAGAAACTGCAATCCAGGGCACAGCCTGCCTGGGACGAAACGCACAGAGTGCCGCGCTTGCCCTGGGGAATGTAGACAGTCTCGACGCAGCTGCCGGACGCCACGCGCACCACCCACTTACGGGTGCCGTCGCTGGAGATGTCCTCGCTGACCACTTCGGGACCGCGAACTTCGGCAATAGCCTTGAGCTTGTCGCGCAAGGCCTTGCTGACGTTCGTCATGGCGTCGAAATCATCGACGCCAAGGTGGTGAATCCACTTCATTACCTGACTGGCACGGAAACGCTTCTCCCCGATTGAGTCGAAGAATTTTTCCATTTCCGGCTGAGTCAGACCCAGCAGGTTAGTTTTTGCAGTCGATGTAGTCATGGATTCACCTTCACTCATAAGCCAATGCTTAGCGAGTGGTTACTTCAGTAGCTGCGAAGAAGTACGAGATTTCGCGAGCAGCAGCGGCTTCGGAGTCCGAACCGTGCACAGCGTTGGCGTCGATGGAGTCAGCGAAGTCAGCGCGGATGGTGCCGGCAGCAGCTTCTTTAGGGTTGGTAGCGCCCATCAGCTCACGGTTCAGAGCGATAGCGTTTTCGCCTTCCAGAACCTGAACGACAACCGGACCGGAGATCATGAAAGCAACCAGGTCGCCGAAGAAACCACGAGCGCTGTGCTCAGCGTAGAAGCCTTCAGCTTCAGCCTTGGACAGTTGCTTCATTTTCGAAGCTACAACGCGCAGGCCAGCTTTTTCGAAACGAGTGGTGATCTCGCCGATGACGTTTTTTGCAACTGCATCAGGCTTGATGATGGAGAAAGTACGTTGAACAGCCATGGTGTAACTCCAGAAACGGTAATTTGCGAAAAATTAAACCCGCGAATTATACGCGGGTTCTTGGGTATTGCCTAACGGCGTACAGTGCGTTCAGTCTGCTTCTTCGATCCAGGCCGCTTGAATCGCTTCAAGCACCTTCTCGCCACCGCGGGTCGGATCATCACTGAAGTCCGGCAGGGCCATGACCCAGCTGTGCAGATCGACGAAGTTCACGTAACGCGGATCCACATCCGGCTTGCTGTCAGCCAGCTGGATCGCGATTTCCAGCACATCAACCCATTTAAGACTCATGACAGTTCCTTGAATCAGTGCGGCGCTTCGGCAGCGTGGTTGAGCGAGTATTTAGGAATTTCAACGGTCAGGTCTTCAGTCCCGACGATTGCCTGGCAGGTCAGGCGCGACTGCGCTTCCAGACCCCAGGCCCGATCAAGATAGTCCTCTTCCAGCTCATCGGCCTCATTCAGCGAGTCGAAGCCTTCGCGAATGATGCAGTGGCAGGTGGTGCAGGCACAGACGCCGCCGCAGGCGCTCTCGATCTCGATATGGTTGTCATGGGCCACTTCGAGAATGGACTTGCCGGTCTCAGCCTCTACGACCATACCGTCCGGGCAATGCTCGGCGTGTGGCAGAAAAATGATCTGCGGCATCAGTTATTCCTCGATTTCATTCAGGTTGCGCCCCGCCAGAGCGGCTTTCACCGTCGAGTCCAGGCGGCGGGCAGCAAAGGCATCGGTCACTTGCGACAGACGCTTGGTCTGCTGCTCGATGGCGTAACCATCGGTACCTTTCATCAATTCGCTCAGTTCCTGCATCTGCAATTCGATGACCATGCGTTCTTCGGCGTCGAGCAGGCGCTCGCCGTCGACATCGAGGGCGCCTTGCACCGCTTCGATCAAACGCTGGGCATCGACTTGCTGCTCACGCAGTACGCGGGCGACCTTGTCGTCGTTGGCGTGCTGGAACGATTCCTTGAGCATGCGGGCGATTTCGCCGTCGGTCAGGCCGTAGGACGGCTTGACCTGAATGCTCGCCTCGACGCCCGAACCCAATTCGCGGGCAGCCACGCTGAGCAAGCCATCGGCATCGACCTGGAAGGTCACGCGAATCTTCGCCGCACCCGCGACCATGGCCGGAATGCCGCGCAATTCGAAGCGCGCCAGGGAGCGGCAATCGCTGATCAGCTCGCGCTCGCCCTGCAGCACATGAATCATCATGGCCGACTGGCCGTCTTTATAGGTGGTGAAGTCCTGAGCGCGGGCGACCGGGATGGTGGTGTTACGCGGAATCACCTTCTCCATCAGACCGCCCATGGTTTCCAGCCCCAGGGACAACGGAATCACGTCAAGCAGCAGCAGTTCGCCGCCATCGCGCTTGTTGCCCGCCAAGGTATCGGCCTGGATCGCAGCACCAATGGCCACCACTTGATCCGGATCGATCTCGGTCAGCGGCTGACGACCGAAGGCTTCAGCCACAGCATCGCGAACACGCGGCACGCGGGTCGAACCGCCGACCATCACCACTGCTTTCACGTCTTCCAGCTCGACACCGGAATCACGCACGGCGCGGCGGCAGGCTTTCAAGCTGCGAGCAACCATCGGCTCGATCAGCGCATCAAAGGCTTCGCGGGTCAGCTGGGATTTCCAGCCGTCATAAACGACTTCAACCGTCGCCGCATTAGTCAGGGCCTCTTTGGCCGCGCAGGCGGTTTGCAGCAGATGACGTTGCGCGCCCGGATCGAGGTCAGCGGACAGGCCCGCGCTCTCGATGATCCAGCCAGCAATCGCGTGATCGAAGTCATCGCCACCCAGGGCGCTGTCGCCACCGGTGGCCAGCACTTCAAACACACCGCCGGTCAGACGCAGAATCGAAATATCGAAGGTGCCGCCGCCCAGGTCGTAAATGGCAACCAGGCCTTCAGCATGCTGATCCAGGCCATAAGCCACCGCCGCAGCGGTCGGCTCGTTGAGCAAACGCAGCACGTTCAGACCGGCCAGCTTGGCCGCATCCTTGGTTGCCTGGCGCTGTGCGTCATCGAAATACGCCGGAACGGTGATCACCGCGCCAACCAGTTCGCCGCCCAGCGTCAACTCAGCGCGCTGACGCAGCACCTTGAGGATATCGGCGGAAACTTCGACCGGGCTTTTCGGCCCTTGCACAGTGTCGATGAACGGCATGTGCGACTCGCCATCGACAAAGCGATACGGCAGCTGTTCGCCCAATTGCTTGACGTCGGACAGACCACGACCCATCAAGCGCTTGACCGACAACACCGTGTTCAGCGGATCGGTAGCGGCTGCCAGCTTGGCGGACTCGCCGACCTCGACACGGTCAGCGTGATAGCGCACCGCAGACGGCAGAATGACCTGCCCGTCAGCGTCGGCCAGTGGTTCGGAAAGACCACTGCGCAACGCAGCGACCAGCGAATTGGTAGTGCCCAAGTCGATCCCCACAGCCAGACGACGCTGGTGCGGTTGAGGACTTTGGCCGGGTTCGGCGATCTGCAGTAGGGCCATCGTTATCAGGACTTATCTGTATATCAGGCGTGCGACCGAGGCGGCACTGGGTTAATCGTCGAGGCGCTCTTCTAACTGGCGCACTTCGTAGGTGAGCTTGTCGAGGAACTGCATGCGCCGCATCAGGCGTTCGGCCTGTTCACGCTGCACTGCATCATTCCAGCAAGCTGCGAAGCTTTCGTTCAGTACATCCTGAGCGACCTTCAGGCGGCGCTTGAATACCACAATCCCGGCCAGATCGGCACTGTCTTGCAGGTCTTCGAGCTCTTCGCGCCATTGCATCTGCTGCAGAAGAAATTCCGGATCATGCACCGTGACCTCCAGCGGCAGCTCGCGACCACCCATGGCGAGCAGGTAACGCGCGCGCTTGGGGGGACTTTTGAGCGTCTGGTAGGCCTCGTTGAGGCTAGCGGATTGCTCTAGCGCCAGCCGTTGCTCACGCTCGGAAGCGTCAGCAAAGCGGTCTGGATGAACGCCGCGCGCCAACTCACGGTAGCGCGTAGCCAGCTGATCGAGGTCCAGATTGAAGCTCGGTTGCAGCTCAAATAATGCGAAATGACAAGGAGTACCCACGAGCAGCCTCAGATGTTGAAGCTTTCGCCGCAGCCACATTCACCGCGTACGTTGGGATTGTTGAACTTGAAGCCTTCGTTCAACCCTTCCTTGACGAAATCGAGCTCGGTGCCGTCCAGGTACGCCAGGCTTTTCGGATCGATGATCACTTTCTCGCCATGACTGACGAAGACCTGATCGTCGGCCCCTACCTCATCGACAAACTCCAGCACGTAGGCAAGGCCGGAACAGCCCGTGGTGCGAACACCCAGACGAATCCCATCACCCTTGCCGCGCCCGTCGAGGGAGCGTCGCACGTGTTGAGCAGCCGCTTCTGTCATGCTGATAGCCATCGGTGACTCCTTACTCGTCGCCAATACTTGAAAGTCAGATCAAGCCTTTCTTCTGCTTGTAATCGCGAACGGCAGCCTTGATGGCGTCTTCAGCGAGTACCGAGCAGTGGATTTTCACTGGCGGCAAGGCCAGTTCTTCAGCCAGCTGGGTGTTCTTGATGGTCTCTGCTTCGTCCAGAGTCTTGCCCTTCATCCACTCGGTAGCGAGGGAGCTGGAGGCAATGGCAGAGCCGCAGCCGTAGGTCTTGAACTTGGCGTCTTCGATGATGCCTTGCTCGTTGACCTTGATTTGCAGGCGCATAACGTCGCCGCATGCTGGAGCGCCGACCATGCCGGTGCCGACATCAGGATCTTCCGCGTCCATCTTGCCGACGTTACGCGGGTTCTCGTAGTGGTCGATGACCTTTTCGCTGTAAGCCATGATTCAATCCTCACTCATCAGAGAGTCGCTCTTGGAGCCCTGCAAGCCAACCTTTCAACCGGCTTGCAAAGCCCCTGTGCGGCGACTTAATTCGTTAGTGTGCCGCCCACTCGATCTTCGAAATGTCGACGCCGTCTTTGTACATGTCCCACAGCGGCGACAGAGCGCGCAGCTTGGTGACGGCCTCGCAGACTTTCTGCGCGGCATAATCGATTTCTTCTTCGGTGGTGAAGCGGCCGAAGGTGAAGCGAATCGAGCTGTGTGCCAGTTCGTCGTTGCGGCCCAGGGCGCGCAGTACGTACGAAGGCTCAAGCGACGCCGAGGTGCAGGCCGAACCGGACGATACCGCCAGGTCCTTGAGCGCCATGATCAGCGACTCGCCTTCAACGTAGTTGAAGCTCAGGTTCAGGTTGTGCGGAACACGGGCGGTCAGGCTGCCGTTGACGTACAGCTCTTCGAGGCCTTCGACCTGCTTGAAGAAACGGTCGCTCAGGGCTTTGATCCGAACGTTTTCGCTAGCCATGTCTTCCTTGGCTACACGGAAGGCTTCGCCCATGCCAACGATCTGGTGAGTGGCCAGGGTGCCGGAACGCATGCCGCGCTCGTGACCGCCGCCGTGCATGGTCGCTTCAAGGCGAACACGCGGCTTGCGGCTGACGTACAGCGCGCCGATGCCTTTAGGGCCGTAGGTCTTGTGAGCCGAGAAGGACATCAGGTCGACTTTCAGCTTTTGCAGGTCGATCTCGACCTTGCCAGTGGACTGCGCAGCGTCGACGTGGAACAGGATGCCCTTGGAACGGGTCAGTTCGCCGATGGCTGCGATGTCGTTGATGGTGCCGATTTCGTTGTTCACGTGCATGACCGACACCAGGATGGTGTCATCGCGCAGCGCGGCTTCGATCATCTCAGGCGTTACCAGACCGTCTTCACGAGGATCGAGGTAGGTGACTTCGAAACCTTCGCGCTCCAGTTGGCGCATGGTGTCGAGGACCGCCTTGTGTTCGATCTTGGTGGTGATCAGGTGCTTGCCTTTGGTGCCATAGAAATGCGCGACACCCTTGATTGCCAGGTTGTCGGACTCGGTGGCACCGGAGGTCCAGACGATTTCACGCGGGTCGGCGTTGACCAGGTCGGCGACCTGGCGGCGAGCGTTTTCGACCGATTCTTCGGCTTTCCAGCCGAACACGTGGGAGCGGGACGCCGGGTTACCGAAGTTTCCGTCGACCAGCAGGCATTCACTCATCTTTTGCGCGACACGCGGATCAACCGGGGTGGTCGCAGAGTAATCAAGGTAAATCGGCAATTTCATGGACTCTCTCCTAATTCAGGCTGGCTGGCGTGCCGCTAGCTCTTTGGCTGTCATTCGACGGCGGACGCTTCAATCTTGTCCAGACGCGACGCCTTGCTGTTGCAACGACGCTGGTCCTGACGCTGGGCTACTTCTTGCACTTCACGGCGAGTGACAAGGTCAGCCAAGCTGATACCGCTCAGAAATTCGTGGATTTGCAGGCTCAGATCACACCACAAATGGTGGGTCAGGCAGGTGTCGCCGCCATGGCAATCACCCAGCCCCTGGCATTTGGTTGCATCGACCGATTCGTTTACCGCATCGATCACCTGAGCGACCTGGATGCCCTGCATGTCACGCGATAGCTGGTAGCCACCGCCTGGTCCACGGACACTGGAAACCAGATTGCTGCGGCGCAATTTGGCGAAGAGCTGTTCGAGGTAGGACAGGGAAATGCCTTGGCGCTCAGAGATATCGGCCAGGGACACCGGGCCATGTTGCGCGTGCAACGCCAGGTCAAGCATGGCGGTGACAGCGTATCGGCCTTTTGTAGTCAGTCGCATGGACAATTACCACGGAGTTACGGGATGGGGGCGAGTATGCAATTCCCGAGTATTCAAGTCAACTATAAGACCTAGTACTTTAGTCAGGTTTACCCGCAAAAGAGCGCGCGCACTATAGCAGGATCTGCGGCTCAATAGCACACCTGCGACGCACGACACCCACCCGTAGCAGCTGGCGCAGCCTGCGTTCGAGCGCGGAGCGGTCGCAAAGCCTGCGCGCGAGTTCTTTCAGGGGCATCGCGCCAGCCGAATCACGACCGCTTCGCGCTCGAACGCAGGCTGCGCCAGCTGCTACAGAAACCGTGCGATCAGCTGGCCTGGCTTTCATCCTTGCCTTTGACGCAGGCGAAGTCTTCTTCGCGCAGCTCAGGCAAGTCCTTGGCACAGTAAGGGCTGCCCAGGTCCTTGAGCGCGCCGCACATGCCTTCCAGTCGACCATCGACCGCTTGCAAGTGATCCAGCAACTGACCGATGGCACGCGCCACCGGGTCCGGCATGTCTTCACTGACGCCGTAGGCATCAAAACCAATCTTCTCGGCCATGGCCTTGCGCCTGGCTTCCAGCTCATCATCGGACTTGACGATAATCCGCCCCGGAATTCCGACCACTGTCGCCCCCGCCGGCACAGCCTTGGTCACCACCGCATTGGAGCCCACTTTGGCCCCCGCCCCCACGGTGAACGGCCCCAACACCTTGGCGCCTGCCCCCACCACTACGCCATCTTCCAGCGTCGGGTGGCGCTTGCCTTTGTTCCAGCTGGTACCGCCGAGGGTCACGCCCTGATACAGCGTCACGTCATTGCCGATCTCGGCGGTTTCACCGATAACGATGCCCATGCCATGGTCAATAAAGAAGCGACGACCGACCTTGGCGCCCGGATGAATCTCGATTCCGGTCAACCAGCGGCCGAAGTTCGATACCAACCGCGCCAGCCATTTCCAGCCCATACCCCACAGAGCAGCAGACAGTCGATGAATCCAGATGGCGTGCATGCCGGGGTAGCAGGTCAACACCTCAAACGCATTACGTGCCGCCGGGTCACGGTGGAAAACGCTCTGGATATCTTCACGCAAACGCTCGAACATCATTAATCCTTCCGTTTAAGAAGCTCACCACGGGCCGCTTTTTGGGTTTCCGTGAGGATGCCACGCAAAATATTCATTTCCGCCCGGCTGACCGAGCTTCGTCCGTACAACCGACGCAGGCGCGCCATCAAGTGCCGCGGTTTTTCCGGATCGAGAAATTCGATGGCCACCAGTGTCTGCTCCAGGTGCTCATAGAATCGCTCAAGCTCATCCATGGTCGCCAGCTCGCCACTCTTGGTCGACGCCACTTCTTCCTTCTCAATCTTGCTTGGTTGACCTTGGGCCGCCAACCAGGACATGCGCACTTCATAGCTCAACACCTGCACCGCCGCCCCAAGGTTCAGCGAACTGAACTCAGGGTCTGATGGGATGTGCACGTGATAATGACATCGCTGCAGCTCTTCATTGGTCAGACCGGAATCTTCACGGCCAAAGACCAAAGCAATCTCGGCGCCTTGCGCTGCCTCCTCAACCACTTTAGTCCCGCATTCACGGGGATCGAGCAGCGGCCAAGGGATACGACGGTCACGCGCGCTGGTGCCCAGCACCAGGTTGCAGCCGACCAGCGCATCTTCCAGCGTGGCGACGACTTGGGCGCTTTCCAGGATGTCACCGGCACCGGAAGCTCGCGCATCGGCTTCGTGGTGCGGGAACAGGCGCGGCTCGACCAGCACCAGTCGCGACAGCCCCATGTTCTTCATGGCACGCGCAGCCCCGCCGATATTCCCCGGATGGCTGGTATTGACCAGGACGACACGAATGTTCTGCAGCAAAGGAGGCGCTCTCTGACAGGGAAATTAGGGAGCAAATCTTACAGTTCATCCTACCGTTAAGCTATGAAAGCGAACGTCGACCTTCACCTGTAGAAACTTTCTGATAGAATGCTCGGCTTTCTTTAACAACCTTAGGTGACACATCCATGCAGCCCATGCTGAATATCGCGCTGCGCGCCGCCCGCAGCGCCAGTGAATTGATTTTCCGCTCCATCGAGCGCCTGGATACCATCAAGGTCGACGAAAAAGACGCCAAGGACTACGTGTCCGAAGTGGATCGCGCTGCCGAACAGAAAATCATCGACGCACTGCGCAAGGCTTACCCGAATCATTCGATCATGGGTGAAGAGACCGGCATGCACGCAGGCAACGGGATCGAAGGCGAAGAATACCTGTGGATCATCGACCCACTGGACGGCACCACCAACTTCCTGCGCGGCATTCCTCACTTCGCTGTCAGCATCGCCTGCAAATACCGTGGTCGCCTGGAACACGCAGTGGTTCTGGACCCGGTTCGCCAGGAAGAATTCACCGCCAGCCGTGGTCGCGGCGCTCAACTGAACGGTCGTCGTCTGCGCGTCAGCGGTCGCACCAGCCTGGACGGCGCCCTGCTGGGTACCGGCTTCCCGTTCCGTGACGACCAGATGGACAACCTCGACAACTACCTGGGCATGTTCCGCGCCCTGGTTGGCCAGACCGCCGGCATCCGCCGCGCTGGCGCAGCGAGCCTGGACCTGGCTTATGTAGCTGCCGGCCGTTTCGACGCCTTCTGGGAGTCGGGCCTGTCCGAGTGGGACATGGCGGCAGGCGCCCTGCTGATCCAGGAAGCTGGCGGCCTGGTGAGCGACTTCACCGGCGGTCACGACTTCCTTGAAAAAGGCCACATCGTTGCCGGCAACACCAAATGCTTCAAAGCAGTACTGACGGCCATCCAGCCGCACCTGCCAGCCTCGCTGAAACGCTAAACGCCAGGCACAAAAAAGCACCCTTCGGGGTGCTTTTTTTATGCCTGCAATTCAGCTTATTTTTGAGCAGGCTGGTTCTGTCCCAGGATCAAATGACCGTCCTTGTCGACCGGGATCTGGTTGCCCGGATCACGATCCATCCGCACTTTGCCTTCCTTGCCGCCCAGCGAATACCGAACGTCATAGCCTACGAGCTTGTCGCTGACGTCATGGACCGTCTCGCAACGTCTTTGCATCGTGGTGGAGGTATCACGCTCCTGCATGCCTTCCTGCACCTTGTTACCCGCGTAACCGCCACCAACTGCACCGGCGACCGTGGCGAGCTTCTTGCCATTACCACCACCGACCATGTTACCCAACAAACCACCGCCGACCGCACCGATCACCGTACCGAGGATCTGATGCTCATCCTTCACCGGCGCCTGCCGGGTAACCGGTACATCCCTGCACACTTCACGTGGGGTCTTGATCTGTGTTTTGACCGGCTCGACTGCCAGTACTTGCGCATACTCAGGTCCGCCGCTTTTTACCAGGCTGTAGGTGGCAACAGCGCCTCCGGCAGTCACACCGACAGCACCCAATACCGCACCAACCAGTAACGACTTGTTCACATGAACCTCCTGACCATCACATGCGGGACGTGCCCGCGCCTTTCCAAACCTTGGAGCATAAAAAAAGGCGCGAGTTCAATACTCGCGCCTTCTGGTTATAACGAGAGGAAATAACGCCTCAAGGACGGTCGTCCACTTCCTTCTCGGTATTGGCCGGAGGAATCAGGTCCTCGCTGCTCAGGTTCAGCCAGATCAGCACCACGTTAGCGATGTAGATCGACGAGTAAGTACCCGCCAGAACGCCGATAAACAGCGCAATGGAGAAGCCGAACAGGTTGTCGCCACCGAAGAACAGCAGCGCTGCAATCGCCAGCAAGGTGGAGATCGACGTCGCCATGGTCCGCAGCAGGGTTTGCGTGGTCGAGATGTTGATGTTCTCGATCAGGCTGGCCTTGCGCAGTACACGGAAGTTCTCACGAACCCGGTCGAATACCACGATGGTGTCGTTGAGCGAGTAACCAATGATCGCCAGTACCGCCGCCAGCACCGTCAGGTCGAAGGTGATCTGGAAGAACGACAGGATACCCACGGTCACGATCACGTCGTGGATCAACGAGACAATCGCACCAACCGCGAACTTCCACTGAAAGCGGAATGCCAGATAGATCAGAATGCCGCCCAGCGCCATCAGCATGCCGAGGCCGCCCTGGTCGCGCAGCTCTTCACCCACCTGCGGACCGACGAACTCGACACGCTTGACCACAGCCGGGTTGTCGCCGCCGACTTTCTGCAGCGCTTCAGCGACCTGGTGACCCAGTTGCGGGTCTTCGCCAGGCATACGCACCAGCAAATCGGTGGTCGCGCCGAAGCTCTGAACGATCGCTTCGTGATAACCCGCCTCAGTCAGCTGGGAACGAACTTTCAAGACGTCGGCCGGACGCTCGTAGGTCAGCTCGATGAGCGTACCGCCGGTGAAGTCCAGACCGTAGTTCATGCCCTTGTGGAAGCAGCTGAACAACGCCAGAGCGGTAAGGAACAATGTGACGCCGAACGCAACGTTGCGAACGCCCATGAAGTTGATAGTACGTAACATGGCAGCCCCTTAAATCCACAACTTCTTGAAGTCACGACCGCCGAAGATCAGGTTGACCATCGCGCGGGTCACCATGATGGCCGTGAACATCGAGGTAAAGATCCCGAGGGACATGGTCACTGCAAAACCTTTGACCGGGCCGGTGCCCATCGCAAAGAGGATGCCGCCGACCAACAGAGTGGTCAGGTTGGCGTCGAGAATCGCGGTGAATGCCCGACCGAAGCCTTCGTTGATTGCCCGCTGCACGGTCATGCCGGCCGCGATCTCTTCACGTATCCGCGAGAAGATCAGTACGTTGGCGTCGACCGCCATACCCATGGTCAAGACGATACCGGCGATACCCGGCAGGGTCAGCGTTGCCCCCAGCAGCGACATCAAGGCCAGCAGCAGTACCATGTTCACCGCCAGTGCAACCGTGGCGATCAGGCCGAAGAAGCGGTAGATGGCCATGATGAACAGCGAAACGAACAACATGCCCCACAACGACGCATCGATACCCTTGGTGATGTTGTCAGCACCCAGGCTTGGACCGATGGTGCGTTCTTCAGCAAAGTACATCGGCGCCGCCAGGCCACCGGCGCGCAGCAGCAAGGCCAGCTCCGAGGATTCGCCCTGACCGTTCAGGCCAGTGATGCGGAACTGAGCACCCAGCGGCGACTGGATGGTCGCCAGGCTGATGATCTTCTTCTCTTCCTTGAAGCTCTGGACCGGCACGTCTTTCTCGACGCCGTTGACCATCTGCTTGACGTAAGTCGTCACCGGGCGTTGCTCGATGAAGATCACCGCCATGCTGCGACCGACGTTGGAGCGCGTCGCACGGTTCATCAGCTCACCGCCGTGACCGTCCAGACGAATGTTCACTTCCGGCGTACCGTGCTCACCGAAACCAGCCTTGGCGTCAGTTACCTGGTCGCCAGTGATGATCAGGCCACGCTCGATTTGCGCTGGAGGACGCTTGCCCTCACGGAACTCGAAGGTCTCGGAAGTGGCTTTGGACGCACCCGGCTCTGCCGCCAGACGGAACTCCAGGTTAGCCGTCTTGCCGAGAATACGCTTGGCTTCGGCAGTGTCTTGCACGCCTGGCAGCTCAACCACGATGCGGTTGGCACCCTGACGCTGAACGATCGGTTCGGCAACACCCAGCTCGTTGACGCGGTTACGCACCGTGGTCAAGTTCTGCTTGATGGAGTATTCGCGGATTTCCGCCAGCTTGGCCGGGGTCATCGCCAGACGCAGTACCGGTTGGCCATTGAGGTCGGCCGGAACAATGTCGAAATCGTTGAAGTTCTTGCGGATCAGCGCACGAGCATCTTCGCGGGCAGATTCATCACTGAAACCCAGCTGAATGGCGCCATTGATCTGCGGCAGGCTGCGATAGCGCAGTTTCTCTTTACGCAGCAGGCTCTTGACGTCGCCTTCGTAGACTTTCAGGCGGGCATCGAGGGCTTTTTCCATGTCCACTTCAAGCAGGAAGTGCACACCACCGGACAAGTCCAGACCCAGCTTCATCGGATGCGCGCCGACAGTGCGCAGCCATTGCGGAGTGGTTTGTGCCAGGTTCAGTGCGACGACGTAGTCATCACCCAGCGCCTTGCGCACGACGTCTTTGGCTGGCAGTTGGTCTTCCGCCTTGGTCAGGCGCAACAAACCGCCCTTGCCATTGGCCGACAGAGTGGCCGCCTTGACGTTGATCCCGGCATCGTTGAGCGCTTTGCTCACGCGATCCAGATCAGCCTGATTGACCTGCAGCGCAGTGCTTGCACCGCTGACCTGAATGGCCGGATCGTCAGGATAAAGATTGGGAGCGGAATAAATCAGACCGACCGCCAGCACCGCCAGGATCAGAATGTATTTCCACAGAGGGTATTTGTTCAGCATCACGCCGCCCGCTTATGACGCGGGGCGCCTTGCGCGCCCCGTCGATTGAGTAGAAGTTGAAACTTAGATCGCTTTTAGCGTGCCTTTTGGCAGCGTGGCGGCAATGGCGCCTTTTTGGAATTTCATTTCGACAGTGTCGGAAACTTCCAGAACAACGAAATCATCTGCCACTTTAGTGATCTTGCCGGCAATACCGCCGGTGGTCACAACTTCGTCGCCTTTCTGCAGGCTGCTCAGCAGGTTCTTCTGCTCTTTGGCGCGCTTGGCCTGTGGACGCCAGATCATCAGGTAGAAGATGACCAGGAAGCCGACCAGGAAAATCCACTCAAAGCCGCCGCCCATTGGGCCTGCCGCAGGGGCACCAGCATCAGCCATGGCATTAGAGATAAAAAAGCTCATTTAGCACTCCAGTTGCAAATGTTGAATCTTGGGGTCAGAAAACTCAGTCCAAAGGCGGTACGGGTAACCCGCGTTTGGCGTAGAAGGCATCGACAAAGGCGGCCAATGTACCCTGTTGAATAGCCTCGCGCAAACCAGCCATAAGTACCTGGTAATGGCGCAAATTGTGGATTGTATTCAACATGCTACCCAGCATTTCTCCACACTTGTCCAGATGATGCAGATAAGCACGGGAGAAGTTCTGGCAGGTATAGCAATCGCAGGTCGGATCGAGCGGCGAATCATCATGGCGATGGAACGCGTTACGGATCTTCAGCACGCCAGTATCAATGAACAAGTGCCCATTGCGGGCATTACGGGTTGGCATCACGCAATCGAACATGTCCACACCGCGGCGCACACCCTCAACCAAGTCTTCCGGTTTGCCAACGCCCATAAGGTAACGAGGTTTGTCAGCCGGCATCTGGCCTGGTAGATAATCCAGCACCTTGATCATCTCGTGCTTGGGCTCGCCGACCGACAGACCGCCGATCGCCAGGCCATCAAAACCGATCTTGTCGAGGCCTTCCAGGGAGCGCATGCGCAGGTCCTGGTGCATGCCGCCCTGAACGATGCCGAACAGCGCCGCGGTGTTATCGCCATGAGCGTTTTTCGAACGCTGAGCCCAGCGCAACGACAACTCCATGGACACCCGCGCCACGTCTTCATCGGCCGGGTACGGCGTGCATTCGTCGAAAATCATCACGATGTCGGAGCCCAGGTCGCGCTGAACCTGCATCGACTCTTCCGGGCCCATGAACACTTTCGCGCCATCCACCGGAGAAGCGAAGGTCACGCCCTCCTCCTTGATCTTGCGCATGGCGCCCAGGCTGAACACCTGGAAACCGCCGGAGTCGGTCAGGATCGGGCCTTTCCACTGCATGAAATCGTGCAGGTCGCCGTGCTTCTTGATCACTTCCGTGCCAGGACGCAACCACAGGTGAAAGGTGTTACCCAGAATGATCTCGGCGCCAGTCGCCTCGATATCCCGCGGCAACATGCCCTTGACCGTGCCGTACGTGCCGACCGGCATGAAGGCTGGGGTTTCGACAGTGCCACGCGGGAACGTCAGGCGACCACGGCGAGCCTTGCCGTCAGTGGCCAGCAATTCGAAAGACATACGACTGGTGCGACTCATGCTTGATCCTCAGGGCCGCGCGGTGCGGGATTACGGGTGATGAACATCGCATCACCGTAGCTGAAAAAGCGGTATCCATGCTCGACGGCGGCCTTGTAGGCGGCCATGGTCTCGGGATAACCGGCGAACGCCGAAACCAGCATCAACAGCGTGGATTCGGGCAAATGAAAGTTGGTGACCAGGGCATCGACCACATGGAACGGCCGGCCTGGGTAGATAAAGATATCGGTGTCGCCGCTGAACGGCTTGAGCACGCCATCGCGCGCCGCGCTTTCCAGCGAACGCACGCTGGTAGTCCCCACCGCCACCACGCGCCCACCCCGCGCACGGCACGCAGCGACCGCATCCACCACGTCCTGGCCGACTTCCAGCCATTCGCTGTGCATGTGGTGATCTTCGATCTTCTCGACCCGCACCGGCTGAAAGGTGCCCGCGCCGACGTGCAAGGTCACGAACGCCGTCTCGATACCCTTGGCGGCAATCGCCTCGAGCAACGGCTGATCGAAATGCAGCCCCGCCGTCGGTGCCGCCACCGCGCCCAGGCGCTCGGCGTAGACCGTCTGATAACGCTCGCGGTCCGAGCCTTCGTCCGGGCGGTCTATATAAGGAGGCAACGGCATGTGCCCGACGCGGTCGAGCAGCGGCAGCACTTCTTCGGCGAACCCCAGTTCGAACAACGCATCATGACGCGCGAGCATTTGCGCTTCGCCACCACCGTCGATGAGGATCGTCGAACCCGGCTTCGGCGACTTGCTGGAGCGCACATGGGCCAGCACGCGATGACTATCGAGCACCCGCTCGACCAGAATTTCCAGCTTGCCGCCGGAAGCTTTCTGGCCAAACAGCCGCGCCGGAATCACCCGGGTATTGTTGAACACCATCAAATCGCCCGGGCGCAAATGCTCAAGCAAATCAGTGAATTGACGGTGCGCCAGAGCGCCGCTGAGCCCATCCAGGGTCAACAGGCGACTGCCGCGCCGCTCAGCCAAAGGGTGGCGAGCGATCAGCGAATCAGGGAGTTCGAAAGTAAAGTCAGCAACGCGCATAATGGGGTTCGTCTAGCAGGGCCGGGAAGTCTAGCGGAAATAGTGAAAATTCTCCATGCACCTGATTGACCGACGGTTATCTCATCTCTATACTTCGCCGCCATTGAGCCCTGATGGCGGAATTGGTAGACGCGGCGGATTCAAAATCCGTTTTCGAAAGGAGTGGGAGTTCGAGTCTCCCTCGGGGCACCAAAATTAAGAAAGGTCTTGCTTAGCAAGGCCTTTTTTTTCGCCTGTAGAAAAGCCACCCCGCCCCCGTGGGAGCTGCCGAAGGTTCGGGCCGCGTTCGGACGATCTTTTGATCCTGCTTCTCTTCCACCCCCCTTGACCGGCGGACCATTTCACAAGGATTCCCCCCATGGAATTACCACTGGAAACAGTCGCCCTCTTCTCCCTCAAGCTGGCTTACGAAACGGAAGATCAAAGCCCGATCCTGCGTGACGACCTGATGATGGGCGACTACCAGCGGGACGTATTCGGCTTGCTGGTACGCAGAGGTGATGTCGAGACGATCAAGGTCAAAGTGGCTGAATGCGTGGGGCTGGCGCTTGAGGCGATAGGTGGGGCGGGTACGCCGCTGGGTCGGGAGCTGGATAGATTGTCGGGAGATTTCAGCGCGGCGCAGACGCTGGAGCAGCTTGATAGTCCGCTGATTGCGCTTAAGGATTATTTGAAAGATATTCAGTGAATTATTGGGTTGGGTGCAGTTTGCCCGTTTTCATGGACTGATACTGGGCAGGCTTTGGCTGATATGAAAGTGGCCCCATCCACTTTTCCATTGCGCCAGCAGACAACAACGAAAGACTTTTCGGCATCACAAGGACGTATCAATGCGGCAAATCGCCCTCAGCAACAAGCCACTCAGAGGCATTCCCCGCCGCCTTCGCGCTCTGGAACGTTGGGCCTCCAGTTTTCGCGACGAGTTTCACCCACGATCCGCGCACATGGAGCGCTACACACATTGGAAAATCCCGGTGCACGCAGCCCTGGTTCAAGGCTCTCAAGCCAGGATCGAAGTTCAGGCCTTTTGCATTCAGCAACTGCTCGAAGCCGCTAGCCACCTGTCCAACGCTGCTGACCGCTCACAGGGTTACTACCGGGTCGCCTGCCTGCTGGTGTGGCCATGGGTTCATCAGAGCGAGATCACCGTCTTCTATGACCGGGACTACTATCTGGGTTTTCTCGGTGAAACCAACGCTCTCAAGCCAGAGCGGATCAGTGATGCTCTTGCGTTGCACACGCCAGCGCATTTCATTGAGCACGGGCATGACGTAACTCAGCCTGACGATGAGGTCGCGGTACAGTGGTGGTGCATCGGGGAACCGGCCTGACGTGGAGAAAAAGTAGGACAGTTTTTTCTCTACTGTCCCGTTAGACCAGCGCAGCGAGGCCATCAATGGATTTTCGGAAGTCGACGGGCTTGGGGTAGAGACAGACTTTTTCGACTTTTGCGTCGGGACGCATCATGAGGTACTGGCTCAGGAAAGGAATCGGGAGCACAGCATCAGGGATCAGGTGATGACTTTGAATATGGGGGTTATGGAGCACTTACGCTCAATACCATGGACTACTGGTGCCGCAAATGGGGCGCAGCTTACACATTGTACAAAAGATAAAAATCAGCAACTACTTGTAACAACAAGACAATAATCTCCACTCATATTCTTATCACCTACGACTATACTGCGAGACAAATTATAGGACTGAACGATTAAAGGACTAAACGCATGATTACATCTAAACATACTCCACGAGAGCTAGAAATTGCAGCAGCGCGAGATTTTTTTGCTCCCGAAAATTTTGGCTTTGAAAAGCACGGGACTGGCTGGAAAAAAGTTATACCTGGAATAGGCTCAACTATTTTCACCCCTCTTGATTGGGAACACGCTCACTTCTTAACAAATTTGAAGAATGGTCAGAAAGGAAATGGCTTAGAGCTTGCCGCCCAACAACAAGAAAGTATTTTTGGCATGAAGGATCATCGTGACATCATGCCCCCTTACCTTATAAGTAATATTGCAAAAACTGGCGGATCCGCTTTTGTTGCATACACTGAAAGGGAAGGATTTACAGATGAAGGTTGGCTAGGTTTTGGATTTGTTTTTGGTGGAAAAAACAATTCATTGGAATCTACATTCTTGGGAGTTAGAGAAAAAAATAGAAGTAAAAATGCTATTGGCTTTCATCTAAGACTACTCCAATCAAATGATGCCTTAGAAAATGGTTCTACTAAAATCGAATGGATGCAAGGCCCTTTACGGGGTGAAATTGCAAAACTAAGCATTAGTAAATTGGGAGGCATCGCCTCTTCTTTTACCATTGACAAATATAGAGACATGCAATACAAGCTCTATGGACCTGGAACAACAGACAGAATTACTATTGAATGGGATCTTCTGTCGCCGCGCACTCAACAAAAAATAACAGATATCTCACAAGGGGTTTCTCAAGGATTAACATTAGAGGATATACAAGCGCTACCTATTGCAACAGGAGATAACATCAAACAAATCGAGCAAGACAGACACTCATCCGTTCTCTATGAAATCCCTGCCCATGCTGATGAGCTTAAGGAGGAAGAAAAAATAGCATGGAGAAATGACATGAGAAAAGTATTTGGTATATTGATGAATACAGAGTACGTCAAAATCCCAGACGATGCCAAAAATGATCCCGCATTAGTACAAAAAATAGCTACGCCAGGGGGCTATCAAATTAGTGACTTTGCCACAGGATTTGATGGAGACCAGAGAAGAAATTTTTATGTATTAACCAAAAAACCAAATGCGTAATAACTGCATTGCCATCAGAATTTTGAATAATACCAACTATTAATTCGCCCATCAGAAAGTAGGAAAAAGCCAGGCAAAATGGGACGCACTTTACGCACGACAGGACATTTCTCAAGGATTGGCGCAAGTTTGGTTCCCTCATCATTACTCCATGCCCACCAATTGCCGGTGGCTGCTAGCTAAGACTCACCTAGCCACCTAGATCCCCCATCCAACCGTGCTGTTTTCTGCCAAAGTAGGCATGCTGTGAATCGTCCAGTCCGTCGAGATATTCACATGTCGCTCTGTTCTGCCTCCCTTCCACCAGTTCCACTAGGCTCAATCACCACTGCTTTCCCATCCTCCCTCAGATTGGAGGCAGAAGGTCTTAGCCAGATCATGGGCCTTACCAGGCTAGCAACGCATCGGGGTATAGAGGTCAAAATCGGTGAAGAGAACCTGATCATTCCTTATCGGATTCATCACGAAGGTGATGAGCAAGCCTGTGGGCAGCTGACTGGTGTTCAGAGCATCTTGTACTCATGTCTTCTGACACGACACCACGATGGGCGTGTGCGTCAACGTCAACTGGAACGCATTCTTTCAGTTCACGAACCATGGATTGTCCCGTTCGTTTTCCAGCTTACTGGCGAGTACGTAATCGATATTCTTAACACCGTTGAAGCCCACCTGCCCACAATCAGTCCGACGCTTTACGGCAGCTTCATTCGGGATAATCAGACGTATTTTCAAGCGACGCAAGATCGCATGATCAGTTACTGGGATTGCTACTACCGGACTCAGTACAAGCACCGGTCCGACTATGTTGGGTTTCAGGTGTTTAGTAGGTTTCACGAGTTCGCTGAAAACTACTGAGCGGTGAGGAGAATACGGAACAGACCACGATTACATCGTCTGATGTAAAACGTAATCCACCCTCCCTTTTCCTACCCCAACTAAAATGGGCGACCTAAACAAGGTCGCCCATTTCTCATACCAACAATACCTCCACCTGCAATCGTCTCCCCACCACATCCAGCAAATCACAACCATCGCGCAGCGAAGTCACCAGCACCCGCGCCAGTTCACTGTGAATCCCCTCGCCCACGGCAATGTTCTCCAGCAGTTCAGTCGCGGTACGGATGCGGTAGGCAGCGGTTTCGTGCAGTACGTCGAGCGGTGCTTGGGTATCGATCAGCAGTGACGGGATGGTGCAGTCAATGCCAGTGACTGGCATGTATCGATCCATGACAAACCTCCATTGGGTAAACGAGCACGGCCACTCAGTGGTGGACGGTAGGCTGACTCTCAACCGCCTCATCAGGCGGGTCGAGGTGGTCCAGTGCTCGGTTTACCAACAACTCGGCCAGCACGGCCAACTGCTGAATCGCCAGTGCCACATTGCGCCGCGAGCCTTCGAGTTCGAACGCCAGGTCGGTGGTCATGGCGTTGATCGAGGCGAGGGTTTCGCTGGCGTGGACCAGTAAGGTTGCCGTGTCTACGTCGGGGACAATGGTGAATATATGGCTGACGGGATCAGGGTGACTGGGGTTACGCAAACGGGCACTGACGGTGCGTTGGGCGGTTTCGCTGAGCGGGACGGGATCTACGGGATCAGAGGCAGACGAGGTCGGGGCTTCAGGCGGATTGGGAGTAACTTTCTTCATGGCAGAACTCCTTACGTTGGTTAACGAAGCTGCCAGCCCCTGCTGTCAAACAGGATTGGGTGGCAACTGTACGCGGGTTGACAGACCAGGAACGTAAGCACCTGGTGCACCCGAAGATGCCCCACGCACAGCCGCCAGAACGAAACTGCACGCGGGAAAGCATGCCGTTTTATCAAGAGGAGTGAAAGCTACGTTTCTCAGCCTGTCAAAGCCGATCGCTGATGCGCAGCGACACCTGAAGACTATCCCTGAAGAAGAGCAGCCGCCAGTTCATGGAAGGCGCTACGGTTTGCGGGAAATGTCCTAGGACGGTGGTTGCGATTTTGCCCAGGGGAAACACGGGAGAGACCACGATCATGGACATGAGAAAACGTAGCCTGCCCCCCTTCTTTGCCCTACGCTGCTGATCGGCGTTGTCGTCGGCTTATCTTTTTCCACGGACGGTACGGAACACACAAAGGAGAACACTATGAAGCAGACAATATTCGCTGGAACGCAGGGCAATCTTGCGGTGATTGAAGCAGGAAACGGCGAAGGTTTGCCGGTGCTCTTCCTCCATGCGGACTCCGGTCGAGCAAGCCAGTGGGCGGAAATGCTCGAACCTATCGGACGCGACAGGAAAGTCTATGCCCTTGATTCACGGGGCAGCGGAGACAGCTCCCCGGCTGCGGATGCTGACTATTCATATGCAGGGCGTGCGCAGGACATCATCGATACAGCCGCTGCCTTCAAGCTTGAGCGTTTCATCATCGTGGCCCACAGCGGAAGTGGCGCCGCAGCGCTGGACTATGCCGCCAGATACGCCGACCGCGTGGCTGGCGTGTTCCTGCTTGATCCCGCGACCGATCCAAGGGCACTTCCCGATGAGGTTCGCGCCGGAATGCTGGAAGCGCTTGCCGGGCCTGCGAGCCTTGATGTGCAACAGGGGTTCTACGCCACGATTGCGGGCAATAACGTAAAGGTAACGTCCAGAGTTCTGGAAGATTGTGCTGCGGTCGATGCGGCCGCACGGTTGGGGTTTGCGGTGGCGTTCGCCAATTGGAACCCGGAACCCGCGCTGGATGCATGGAAAGGTCCTGTTTTTCTTCTGGTCAGTAGCGCGAACGACAATCCCAATGCGCTCTACGCGTTACGACCGGAGTTACCCCACGCCGTGGTGGCGGATACGGGACACTGGATACAGCTCGACCAGCCCGAAAAGGTCGAGCGGGAAATCCTGCGTTTCATCGCTAGCGTTCGATAGCGAAGTTGTTGGGAAGTACAGGGGCAGGTCAAAGCGCCTCCACTTTCACCCGAGATGAAAGTCTTTTTCAGCGTATTACCAAGCGCTTGCGAACGCCCATGGGCTAAGACAGACTCCTCGCCTTTCCAGACTCGACAAGGATGCGAGCATTGAAGTTTGAGAGTGACCAGTTTTCCGGCAACCATGGAATTGTCTTCAACGTATCGCGCTTCACCCTGTCAGCCAGTGAACGGGGTAGCCTCAGAACGCTGCATTTCGGTGAAGCGAAAGCCGCCCACTATGAAGTGAACAATCTGGTGGTGGAGCTCTACGACAAAATGCTCGCCAAGGATTTGCCCTGCCAAATGATGGTCGGGATCTCCAAACCCCTGACCCGGCCACAGGGGGATTTACTCAATGCCCAACGAACGAGTATCGCCATCCTCACCAGTGGTGTTTTCGCCGCAGCGAATCAAGGCGGATAGACCATGAGCGAATATGGCTTGTATGCCGGTGCTTACGCTGTGTTCCTGCTGTTCTTCTTCTATCTGAAATCCTACCGCCTCAGAAAATGGCTGGGCATCACCCTGTTCGCTCTGGGGTTTATGAGTATTTTCATGCTGCCGCCTTTCATTGCCGGCTTTGATGTGGGCATCGCTTCGATCTATGCCATCGGTAGCGGGACGGCGCTGTTTTTTAGTCGGGCCCGGTATGTGGAATGAGCCAGGTGCTCATTAATAATCGGCCACTCTCGAGATCGAAGTACGGATTTCATGCCGGGAGGCGTGGTAGGAGAACCAGCATAGGACTGGCAACCCGTCCAACCACGCAGATGAGTCGCAGACGCTTCGCATCATCTGCTAACTGCGAATCACGCTCGACGTGCCATCAATAGCATCGAGGCGGCAGCCGACAACAAACCAGCGCAACAACGGTTGAAAATTTGCTTACCCTGAGGCTGGGCAAACCAACGTCGCATATACAATCCGATGTACGCATAGATGCCAATGGCGATCCACTCCAATACCAAAAACAGAAGACCTAGCAACGCAAACTGAGAACCCATGTCTGCCGTTGGGTCGACGAATTGAGGTAAGAACGCGGTAAAAATCAGGATGGCTTTAGGGTTGCCTGCGGCGACGAGGAATTCCTGCCTTGCCAGCGCGAAAAGACCTAACGGGGCGTTTTTTGACTCGGCTTCCGCTCGTGGTTCAGCCCTCCACAACTGATATGCCAAGTAAAAAAGGTAGGCCGCGCCAACTATTTTGATCCCGTAGAAGACCAGCTCTGAAGTTTGCAACACTACGGCCAAGCCTGCCGAAACCAGCGCAATCATCAGCGCGAACGCCAGCAAGCGACCCACACCTGCCATGCATGATGTGCGGTATCCGTAGCGTGTTGCATTGCTGATAGACAGCAGGTTGTTAGGCCCTGGCGCCATATTCAGGGCAAAGCAGGCGGGCAGGAATAACGCTAGCGTCGCAAGGTTCATATGGATATCCATCACCATTTTGCGTCAATCCTACATTTGAACAGGCCGCATGTGCCACCGTCCTTAGGGCTATGAGCGGTGGCGTATTCAAACAGGTGTGTCCCCCGGACGCTTACCCTGATTTACCCACAGCAACCAGCACAGTCATCGTAGAAAGCAGCCCTATAGCGCTCCATTGCACCAACACAAGTTTCTGCTTGAGTGGACCCGGAAAGTTGTTTACGTCCTCTGTACGGGATCAGCGTGACTGGGTTACGCAAATTCCGAAAGCGGCTAGAACTCGACTCTGTGATAAATACCTTCAGCACCCACATTATGACCAAAACCGCACCACTCACCCGCAGTACGCTTTACCGTCATCAGTTCTTTTTTAATATCGAAGTCATAGACACAGTCGCCTTCGCCCTCTCCACTCATGGCGTAATTAGCCTTCCCATTATCAACTTCTAAGACCGTTGAAAATTCACCTATATTGGGACCGTAATACATCGCCATCAGGCCAGCATAATAGCCCTGGAAATCAATCTTGTATTTCCGACCTTGCGGCTTGATCGTCATGGAGTTCCATAAAGCCGCCCCGGCATATTGCCAATACTGCCCTTCTGACTGATTCGGCAGCTTCTCCAGTGCTTTTTTTACATCATCACTGATCTTGCCAAGATTGAAGATCGATTTCTTGTCGTTTGGCAGAATACTCAGCCACGCACGGGCCTTCAGGTAATTGCCTTCATGTACGTAGGTGAGTGCAACGTTATTGTAGGCCAGCGCAATTTTCTGCTCATCCAGCTGACAACTTTCAGACCAGCCGGCCTGCTGCTCATACTGTTTCCGAGCCTTGGCGTACTGTTTGAGTTTGTAATACCTCCCACCTTCAGCGGAGTATTCACTAATTTTCAAACAGTTGGCCGTCGCCTGTTCCTCGGTAATGTCCGCACGAGCAAAAAACGGTGTCATCAGAAGCAAGATAATCGCTTCCATCTGTATGAAGCGGCGTACTGAAGGACAGAAGCGTTTAATGTCCATATTATTTTTCCTTATTTGAAAGTCGACATGCCGAGCGATGAGACGGGTAGGAGATACAGGGACAGACCACGATTACGGGCGTGAGAAGATGTGTTCTGTCCCCGTTTCTTCCTCTACTCCCCGGATAAAAATCGTTTAGTGATCATCGCCACTGCCTCCGCTGGAGACGTCAGGGCCGTGTCAATACTAAACGGCGCGTTATCCCACGCCTCATAGTCATGATCCAGTACAGACTGCC
Organism: Pseudomonas sp. GW822-FHT04C11; assembly: GCF_058800905.1. Classification (NCBI taxonomy): domain Bacteria; kingdom Pseudomonadati; phylum Pseudomonadota; class Gammaproteobacteria; order Pseudomonadales; family Pseudomonadaceae; genus Pseudomonas; species Pseudomonas sp. GW822-FHT04C11. The sequence goes on from NZ_JBXAMS010000006.1 coordinate 75,913, forward strand.
AGGTGGGTGGAGTCAGCCCAGGAACATCTACCTTCCTGGTTTCTACCCGTCGCTGGTGTTCATGTTTATCAGAGCAGACCACCTGAATATTCACTAATGGAGCACCAGAACGTGTGGCGATTTCGCTCCACGCCTTTCGGCTTTCGCTAACTGGGTTAACACAGTCAACTATGACCGTGTTACCAAAACGAAGATTGCTCAGTGCAAGCTCATTAGCGACCAAGTAACCGCTTCGCCCCACGTCTTGTGCCTGGACCCCGGCATTTCGGATAGCCTGCTCAATCGTATCGATCCGCAGATACACGGCACTGATTCTGGTAGCCAGGTCTCTGGCGATAGTCGTCTTTCCAGTGCCTGGAAGGCCGCTGAAGACAATGAGCATTCTATATCCTTCGATTAGTGAGGTAAGCCAGTTCAGGCGGTTGCCAGTTATGCGGTCGGGGGAAATCACTGATCGCTCCCCCACTTCACGGAGGTGCCCATGCGCAAGCCTTTGATATCGCTAGCGTGCGAAAACCTCAGGTGCAATCCCTCATCACCGAGCAGCATGACAGTGGCTTGCACCGTTGCACAATGATGACAATCACGCCGCAAAACCCTCCCGCCAGCAATCTTTTTTGCATAACCTCTAAAGCAAAAAAGCATAAATCCCCTCCAGAGACGGCGCCTTCGGCCACACTCTTCTAGACTTAACGGGTAGTCGTAGGCAGAACCGAACACGTCGCTTTCGTGCAGATGATTCAAAGGCGGCGTGGCAAGCTGCCCTATATGCCCTGAAGAGGTGCGGCAAAGACCGTACCGGGCCCAACAAGATGCCCGCTCAGGGTGCCTGGCCAACGGCCTGAAAATGCCACGATACCGTGACGTGGCGTGACTGCCGCAGCCGACACTTTCGGACAACCGACAACCACCTGGTTTGCCCGTGATCGTGAGGAATGCTGTATGCCTGATGAGATGTTGCACCTGTCTATGGTCAACAACCTGCTGGAGCGCCACAAGGGTTCGCCCGGCGCGCTGTTGCCGATCCTTCATGATATTCAGGAGGGCATCGGTTACATCCCCGATGCCGCCGTCCCCGAGATTGCCCATGCGCTGAACCTGAGTCAGGCCGAGGTTCGCGGGGTGATCAGCTTCTACCATGACTTCCGTACCGCCCCTCCGGCGCGGCATATCCTGCGCTTGTGCCGGGCCGAGTCCTGCCAGAGCCGCGGCGCCGAGCAGCTCGCGGCGCAATTGCGTGAACGCCTGCAACTGGACGACCACGGCAGCAGTGCCGACGGCAGCATCAGCCTGCGCCCGGTGTATTGCCTCGGCGCCTGTGCCTGCTCGCCCGCTCTGGAGCTGGATGGTCAGGTGCATGCGCGGCTCAGTGCCGAGCGCCTCGATGCCCTGCTTGATGCTTGCCAGGAGGACGCATGATGCCGGCTTTCTATCTGTCCTGTGATTCGCTGGCCCGTGCCGTGGGTGCCGAAGAGGTTGCGGCAGCTCTTATCACCCATGCCCGGGGACGCTTTGTGCCTCTGGAGTTGCAACGCACCAGTTCTCGCGGCCTGTACTGGCTGGAACCGCTGCTGGAAGTGGACAGCCCGCAAGGCCGTATTGGCTTCGGCCCGCTGACCGCCGCCGATGTGCCATCGCTGCTCGATGCGCTGCAAGGCGAGCCGTCCGCCCATCCACTGGCTTTGGGCCTGGTGGAGGAATTGCCTTATCTGAAGTCGCAACAACGCCTGCTGTTCGCCCGCGCCGGCATTACCCGGCCGCTGTCGCTGGACGATTACCGCGCTCACGGCGGTTTCGAGGGCTTGACCCAGGCCGTCGCCTTGGGCGGTGAGCAGACCGCGACTGCTGTGTTCGATTCGGGCCTGCGTGGTCGTGGCGGCGCGGCGTTCCCGGCCGGGATCAAATGGCGCACGGTGCGCGGCACTCAGGCGGCGCAGAAATACATTGTGTGCAACGCCGACGAAGGCGACTCCGGCACTTTCGCCGACCGCATGTTGATGGAAGGTGACCCCTTCCTGTTGATCGAAGGTATGGCCATTGCCGGCATCACCGTCGGCGCCAGCTACGGCTACATCTATGTGCGCTCGGAATATCCACAAGCCGTGGCCACATTGCGCGAGGCGCTGGACATCGCCCGGGCGGCCGGTTACCTCGGCGCCAATGTCGGCGGCAGCGGTCTAGCCTTTGATATGGAAGTGCGGGTCGGTGCCGGCGCTTACATCTGCGGTGAAGAAACCGCGCTGCTCGACTCGCTCGAAGGCAAGCGCGGGATCGTCCGCGCCAAGCCGCCGATCCCGGCCTTGCAGGGCCTGTTCGGCCTGCCGACCCTGGTGCACAACGTGCTGACGCTGGCCTCGGTGCCGCTGATTATGGCCAAGGGCGCGCAGTTCTATCGTGATTACGGCATGGGCCGTTCGCTGGGCACCATGCCCTTCCAACTGGCGGGCAATGTTCGTCACGGCGGTTTGGTAGAGCGGGCCTTTGGCCTGACCCTGCGCGAACTGGTGGAAGAGTACGGCGGCGGTACCGCCAGTGGCCGACCGCTGAAAGCCGCGCAAGTGGGCGGCCCTCTCGGCGCCTGGGTGCCACCGGGGCAATTCGACACGCCGCTGGATTACGAAGCGTTCGCCGCCATCGGCGCCATGCTCGGTCACGGTGGTGTGGTGGTGGCTGACGACAGCCTCGACATGGCCCACATGGCGCGTTTCGCCATGCAGTTCTGCGCCGAGGAATCCTGTGGCAAATGTACTCCCTGCCGCATCGGCTCGACCCGTGGCGTGGAGGTGATCGACCGCCTGCTGGCCGCGCCTGACCAGAGCAGTCGCGATGAACAGGTGATCATCCTCAAGGACCTGTGCGACACCCTGCAGTACGGTTCGCTGTGCGCGCTGGGCGGCATGACTTCCTATCCAGTGGTCAGTGCCCTCAAGTACTTCCCCGCTGACTTCGGTCTGCAAGCCTCGGAGGCCGACCAATGATCACTCTCTTCGACCCGAACACCGATATCGATCTGGGCACCCCGGCTCGCCACAGCGAAGTGCAGATCACCCTGAACATCGACGGCCAAAGCATCAGCGTGCCCGAAGGCACGTCGGTGATGCGCGCCGCCGCAATGCTCGGCACCACCATTCCCAAACTGTGTGCCACTGACAGTCTGGAAGCCTTCGGTTCCTGCCGCATGTGCCTGGTCGAGATCGACGGCATGCGCGGTTACCCGGCGTCCTGCACCACGCCGGTCAGCGAAGGCATGAGCGTGCACACCCAGACGCCAAAGCTCGCGACCCTGCGCCGCAACGTCATGGAGCTGTACATCTCCGATCACCCGCTGGACTGCCTGACCTGTTCGGCCAACGGCAACTGCGAGCTGCAAACCGTCGCCGGCCAGGTCGGCCTGCGGGAAGTGCGTTACGGCTATGAAGGCGAGAACCATCTGGACGACCAGAAGGACACCTCCAACCCCTACTTCGACTACGACCCGAGCAAGTGCATCGTCTGCAACCGCTGCGTGCGCGCCTGTGAAGAAACCCAGGGCACCTTTGCCCTGACCATTACCGGGCGCGGTTTCGAATCCCGGGTCGCGGCCGCCGGTGGCGAGAACTTCCTCGACTCGGAATGCGTGTCCTGCGGCGCCTGTGTACAAGCCTGCCCAACCGCAACCCTGATGGAAAAAAGCGTGGTCGAGCTGGGTCAGCCCGAACACAGCGTAATCACCACCTGCGCCTATTGCGGCGTGGGCTGCTCGTTCCGCGCCGAGATGAAAGGCGACCAGGTCGTGCGCATGGTCCCCGACAAAAACGGTCAGGCCAACCACGGCCACTCCTGCGTCAAAGGGCGTTTTGCCTGGGGCTACGCGACCCACCCGGATCGCATCACCAAGCCGATGATCCGCAAGCACATCAACGACCCTTGGCAGGAAGTCAGCTGGGATGAAGCGGTGACCTACGCCGCCAGCGAATTCCGTCGCCTGCAGCAAAAATACGGTCGCGACTCCATTGGTGGCATCACCTCCAGCCGCTGCACCAACGAAGAAACCTACCTGGTGCAAAAACTGGTGCGCGCCGCGTTCGGCAACAACAACGTCGACACCTGCGCGCGGGTCTGCCACTCGCCGACCGGCTATGGCCTGAAACAAACCCTCGGCGAGTCCGCCGGCACCCAGAGTTTCGACTCGGTGATGCAAGCCGACGTGATTCTGGTGATGGGCGCCAACCCGAGCGACGCCCACCCGGTGTTCGCCTCCCAGCTCAAGCGCCGCCTGCGTGAAGGCGCGCGGCTGATCGTCATCGACCCACGCCGCATTGATCTGGTGGACACGGTGCATGCCCGCGCCGAACTGCACCTGGCCCTGCGCCCGGGCACCAACGTCGCCATGCTCAACGCCTTGGCGCACGTCATCGTCACCGAAGGCCTGCTCAACCAGGACTTTATCGACGCCCGTTGCGAGGGCAGCGATTTCGCCCAGTGGAAGGCGTTCGTCAGCCGTGCGGAAAACTCGCCGGAAGTCCTTGGCGAGATCTGCGGCGTTGCCGCTGCCGACATCCGCGCCGCCGCCCGGCTGTATGCCACCGGTGGCAATGCGGCGATCTACTACGGCTTGGGCGTTACCGAACACAGCCAGGGCAGCACCGCGGTCATGGGCATCGCCAACCTGGCCATGGTCACTGGCAACATCGGTCGCGAAGGCGTGGGCGTGAACCCGCTGCGTGGGCAGAACAACGTTCAGGGCTCCTGCGACATGGGCTCCTTCCCGCACGAGTTGCCCGGCTACCGGCACATCTCCAACGAGGTGGTACGAGCGCAATTCGAACAAGCCTGGAACGTTACGCTGCAACCCGATCCGGGCCTGCGTATTCCCAACATGTTCGAAGCCGCCCTGGGCGGCAGCTTCAAGGGTTTGTATTGCCAGGGTGAAGACATCGCCCAGAGCGACCCTAATACCCAGCACGTCACCGCGGCCCTGTCGGCCATGGAATGCATCGTGGTGCAGGACATTTTCCTCAACGAAACCGCCAAGTTCGCCCACGTGTTCTTGCCGGGCAGTTCGTTCCTGGAAAAAGACGGCACCTTCACCAACGCCGAGCGACGCATCTCCCGAGTACGCAAAGTCATGGAACCGCTGGGCGGCAAGGCCGACTGGGAAGGCACGGTGGCCCTGGCCAACGCCCTCGGTTACCCGATGAACTACCAGCATCCGTCGCAAATCATGGATGAAATCGCCAGCCTGACGCCGACCTTCACCAACGTCAGCTACGCCTCGCTGGATCGCCACGGCAGCCTGCAATGGCCGTGCAACGCCGCAGCACCGGACGGCACGCCGACCATGCACATCGAGGAATTCGTGCGCGGCAAGGGGCGCTTCATGCTCACCGGCTACGTGCCCACCGAGGAAAAGGTCAACAGCCGCTATCCGCTGCTGCTGACCACCGGGCGGATCCTCAGCCAGTACAACGTCGGCGCCCAGACCCGGCGTACCGAAAACGTCGCCTGGCACGACGAAGACCGCCTGGAAATCCACCCGACCGACGCCGAGAGCCGTGGCATCAACGAAGGTGACTGGGTTGGCATTGGCAGCCGCGCCGGACAAACCGTCCTGCGTGCGCGGATCACCGAACGGGTCGCCCCGGGCGTGGTGTACACCACCTTCCACTTCCCTGAATCGGGGGCCAACGTCATCACCACCGACAACTCCGACTGGGCCACCAACTGTCCGGAGTACAAGGTCACCGCCGTGGAAGTCAGCCGCGTCTACCACCCTTCCGAATGGCAAAAACGCTATCAGGAGTTCAGCGACGAACAACAACGCCTGCTCGACGAACGCCGTGCGGCACGCGGCGCCGGAGCAAAAGCCGAGGTACGCCGATGAGCACTGCCAACCTGATCAAAATGGCTAACCAGATCGCCCAGTACTTCGCCAGCGAGCCGGACCAGAAACAGGCCGTGCTCGACGTGCGTAATCACCTGAAAATGTACTGGACGCCCGGCATGCGCAAGGAATTGCTGGCCTGGCAGACAGAGCATCAAGGGGCAGACTTGCACCCGCTGGTGCAGGCGGCAGTCAGTGAGGCGGGCTGGGAGGCTTAGGTTCATCTGATCCATTGAAATTGCCCCTTGGCCTGTGAAGACAGGCCAAGGGGCAAACTCATGCTCTGCTTGATAACACCCCCCGTTCTTCCCCCCTCCAAAGCCACCGTCCTCTGTTATTTGCAGCATTTCCTGCTGCAGATCAAATAACGCATATCAACACTGACCTGATATTTCCAATTCATCCAAGGGCTGCACATTTCCCGGGGTGAGTATTGGGCGCCCGACTATACTAAGAAGGTTTAGTACATAGTGATGAATGCTGTGGGTGGAGGCATTAGACGTGATGGAAGTTCATATATGGCCACCCTTGGAAGTTGGTGATTAATATTAATTATTCATGATGCCTTGGTGCAGCGGAGAGGACTTTATATGAACACCCTGTTGAATGAACTGCACACCTACCATCATGAGGTGGCTAAAAAAATTACCCAGATCAAAGGATTACTGGGAAAAATGAAACATGAGTCCGCCGATGCCGATGATCGCACGTTGTTGTTTCAGGAACTGGAAGCCTTGCATGGCGACGCAGAGCGGCATCACCATGAAAATGAAGAGATTATCCGGCGGGCCTTGCTGGAGACCGAGGCACCGATCCATCCACGGGTCAAGGATATCGAGCGCGACCATCTGGCATTTGGGCGCATTGCTGGACAACTCAAGGCGTTGGAAGATTCAACTCAGGAAATGAAAGTGATCGCTGATACCATCGATGACTTTATCAAGAAATACTATGATCATATGGAGTCCGAGGAGAACATCTTCTTCCCGATGGCAGATAAGTGGCTGTCAGAAACTCAGTGGCAGGAAGTAAGGAGTCAGTGGCATTAGTTGGAGCGCCCAACCACGTCCAGCCAATAGCAGCCATCACGCAGTGAAAATACAGGGACAGACCACGATAATGAATATGAGAAACCGTGGTTTGTCCTCTCATGTCCGTTTTACACGAACATCACACTAACGCTCGCCATTTATCGCTCAGTAAACAATTTCACTTCGAATTGCCTGCATGACGATATTCGACAAACGCTCGGTCAGCGGATCAGGGTTAGCCTCTCTTCGGTGCAGCATCAGGGCTATGGAGGGTAAAGGCGGCAAACCTCGTTCGCCGGCAGCCAACAGTTCGGTCCCCGATTGCAAGCCCAGGGCTGTCCTGATCGTGTAGCCCAAACCGGCTTCGGTCGCCGCGGACAGGCCGTTAAGGCTGGAACTGGTAAACGACAGCAGCCAGGGAATTCCCTCGCGATTCAGCGCCGCAGTGGCCATCGAATGAAAAGGACATGGCGTGTCAAACGCAATGATGGGCAGCGGTGTCCCTGATTCGACGCGCCAGTCGAGGTACTGGTGAGAAGAGCCAATCCACTCCATTTGCAGTTCCGCCACCCTCTCCCGGTATCCGACGTCCGGCACGTCACCCCACACCACCGCCAAATCGAGCGAGCCATTTTCGATCCGGTTCAGCAGGTCAGCATTGCGCGCAATCCGGGCTTCCACTCGAACATCGGGATGAGCCCTGGCGAACCTGCCCAACACCGTCGGCAAGAAGCTACTGAAATCCTCCTGAAGCCCGAGGCGTACCCATCCCTTGAGCTTCAGCTCGGAGACGGCAGTGATGGTCTCGTCGTTGAGACTCAAAAGACGCCGAGAGTAATTGAGCAGCACCTCTCCCGTATCAGTCAGGGCAAGCCCGCGACCTGCCTTTTTGAAAAGTGCTGAGCCCACCTGGGCTTCCAGTTTCTTCAACTGGGCGCTGATGGCTGACGTCGAACGCGCGAGTTTTTGCGCCGCCTTGGCAAAGCTGCCCAGTTCGACCCCGGTGACGAAACTGCGCATGGCATCTAGATCGAAATTTACCGGCCTCATAACAATCCTGTTTTTCGGGACGAATACGAAAAATAATTTGATATTCGAGACGATACCCTCATGAGAGTCTTTTGGCCCACAACTATTCAACGAGTGGGATTTTTATGCCTGTGGATAACGGTCACCGCTGGAAAGTGCTGGGTGTCGGCGTTGCTGCCAACGCAAGCTTTTCCAGTGTCGTGGGTGGACTACCCGCGACAGCGGTTTATATGCGAGCAACGTATCAGCTCGATAACTCCGAGTTGGGGCTGGTCTTGGGGATTTTGGGACTCGGTATTGCCGTCAGCGAGATCCCGTGGGGATTATTGACTGATCGCTGGGGTGATCGCCCTGTGCTGCTGACGGGGCTTCTCACTTCCGGGATCGCACTGATTGGGCTGGCCATGCTGGCCTTGTATGCACCCACGATAGTGTTGCTGGCCATCGGGCTGTTCGTGGTGGGCCTGCTGGGGAGCAGCGTCAACGGCGCTAGTGGTCGAGCCATCATGGCCTGGTTCAAAGAGGGCGAACGAGGGCTGGCCATGAGCATTCGGCAAACGTCGGTCCCGGGCGGTTATGCCTTGGGGGCGGTCGTGCTGCCCTACCTTGCCCATACCTATGGATTTGTCGAAGTATTCAGTGCTTCTGCCATCTTCTGTCTTATTGCCTGCCTGTTTGCCGGGTTCTGGTTGTATGAGCCGGACTTCTCCAACGACGCGGCAAAAAAACAGAGTCAGGAGCCCACAGCCAGCCCGTTGAAAGATTCCAGAGTCTGGCGAATCGTTTTAGCCATCGGCCTGCTCTGCGCCCCGCAATTTGCCATTCTTACTTATGCCGCCGTGTTCTTTCATGACGTTGGCAACATCAACATCACGCTGGTTTCCGCGACGTTGGCGGTTATACAGATCGGCGCGATCGTCAGCAGAATCTGGAGCGGGCGCTGGACCGATAAAAATAAAAACCGCCGTAGCTACCTTAAAACCTGTGCATGGTTGAGTGCCCTGACCTTTTTGGTTCTGGGTTGCACGGTATCGGCCGCGAGCTTTTACGGCATGAACGAAACACCGCTGGCCAGTGCCCTGATCATCAGCGTGATGGTCGTCGCCGGGATCAGCGTATCCGCCTGGCACGGCGTGGCCTATACCGAGCTCGCGACACTGGCAGGCGCCAGTCGGGCAGGCACGGCACTGGCCATGGGCAATACCTGCGTCTTTGTCGTGCTGTTCGCTACCCCTATCGCGGCGTCCGCCCTCATGACTCATTTCTCATGGGGCGTGGTGTGGCTGGCTGCAGCCTTTTGTGCCCTGTTGACGGTGCCGCTCTTTCCACCCGTGGAAAAAGCCTATGCATTGGAACTTCGCTCGGCCTGAAATCGCTCCCCCTTGAAACGCAAAGGGGGATACAGCGACAGACCACGACTTTAAAGGTGAGAAAACGTAGCCCCGTTTTTTCGTGGCCGGGGAGCGCGGGCAATGACTTACAGAACCTCTCCATACAACAGGGCGATTTCGTATCCATCCATTCCGAGATTGCCCTGGTGAATGGCAACACCGCCGTCGGTACCGGGAATCCTGTGCTGCAAAATCCGGAAATATGCCGCGTTGCGCACACCGTTCAAATGCCCACCATTACTGGCGTAGTAAGGGAAGGTTTCCGGATGCAAGGTCCAACCGGCGGCTCTTGCATAGGCCAGGGCAAGTCGCTGACCAGCATTGCTTGTATAAACGTTGAAGCCCTCATTGCGAAAGACCTCCGCGGCCAGTGTGGTGGGCAGCAACGTATAGTGGGTATACGAAAGGCCATTGACTCCTTTATCGGGTCCGCCACACCAATCTGTGGTGTTGCTCCGGCAGATCTCAGCCGCCATTGACCCATCTGACGACACCTGACTAAGCATCAGGGCGCTCCATCGATTTTTTGCCTTCTCCATGAGGTGACGGTCATTGAGATAGGCGGCACTGCTGGCTTCAAGCAGCACACCCCAGTTGCCAAAGTTGTTTGCTCGCGATGCGACCGACAGGGGCAGCACTCGTTCGCGCAGGAAACTCTTGAACGCAGCGTCATGCCACTGACTGTCAGTACGCAGCATCACCGCGGCCAACACATACTTGGGAAACGTGAAGTTGAAATCGGCGGTACCTTGCCCACGGTCGATGTGTTGCACACCTGCCGCCCACGCATCGAGTATGCGCTCACTGGTTTTCGCGTATTGCCGATCGCCGCTCAGCGCAAAACACAGCGCCTCTTGATAGGCGACGTTACCGTCGTCTCCCAGTGACTTGGCGATGCGTTGCTCGCCTGCCCGGTCGACATAATGCGCTGGCGGGGTGAAATCAGCGACTGGATGCGGGGTGTAGTCGAGGTTCCGATCGCACGTCGCACGAAGTGCGGACCATCGCTCTGGTGACGCGCGTAGCGAATCGACCAGTTCCGCACTTGGCCAGGCTGCCTGCTTGCCGGGCACTACTGTTTTGGAAGACGCGGCATGTTGAGCTTCCTGGGCAGCACAGCCCGTACAGACCTGAATCCAGAGGACAGCGGCAGCCAGGTTTCGAACTCTGGTGGATAGCCGGTTTGGCACGATGTTACGAAGAGTCATACAGTGGGCGTCCGTTCACGTTTATCAACGCATGGAAGGTTTCCAGATGTGCCTCGGCCCCAATTCATTTGATAGCGGCCGTTCACCAACCGGGGGCCGCCGTGTGCCCAGGTCTTATTCGGGAAATTGACTTGAATTGCATCAGGGCTTTCACTCTTGATCCTTAGGCCAGATGATTCGGCGCCTTGGTTGGCACTTGCTGTTGGATTGCCCAAAGTTCACTTGGTTCTGTACGAAAAAACCTTTCAGGAACAGCACGTCTGTCCCCGCATAAATCCTCTCTAACCCACCTGCACCGGCAACACCACCCGCGCCTCCAACCCTCCCCCCGTGCGGTTCCTCACGGTCAGCGTGCCGCCGTGTTCCAGAACAATCGCCCGTGCCGCCGACAACCCCAGCCCCACGCCCCCCGTGCTTTTATTCCGCGACCCTTCCAGCCGAAAGAATGGCGCAAACACCTGTTCATAACTGTCAGCCGGGATCCCCGGCCCACGGTCGAGTACCCGAACGATCACCTGTTCGTCTTCCTGGCACAGTTCAATCGCCGGTTCACTGGCGTACTTGATTGCATTGTCCAGCAAATTGGTGATCACCCGTTTCAGCCCCAGCGGGCGGCCGAAGTAGACCAATCGGGGTGGGCCGCTGAAGGTGATGTCGATGGACTGGTCGCGGTAGTCGTCGATCAGGGTTTGCAGCAGTTCGGCCAGATCGAACTGGGTTGCCTGCTCCAGGCGAGCGTCGTCGCGGAAGAACTCCAGGGCGGAGTTGATCATGGCCTGCATTTCGTCGACGTCGCGAAACAGCCGTTGTTGCTGTTCGGAGTCTTCGATGAATTCGCCACGCAGGCGCATGCGGGTCAGCGGGGTGCGCAGGTCGTGGGAGATAGCGGCGAGCATCTGCGTGCGGTCTTTGATGAAGTGCTGCAACTGGGCCTGCATGGCATTGAACGCGAGGATCGCCTGACGGATTTCATGCGGGCCGACCGGGTCGATGGGCGGTGCACGAAAGTCGACGCCAAAGCGTCGGGCGCCTTGGGCGAAGTGCTGCAGGGGTTTGGCCAGTCGGCGGGTGGCGATCAGCGCGACGATGCCGGTCGACAGCAACACCAGCAGAATCACGATCAGGGTTCGTGGCCCTTCCGCCAGCCCCCAACTGCGGGACGGTACGCTGAACATCAGCCAGGACTGATCCGCCAGTTGCACCAGCAAAGCGTAGTGCCCATTCTTCTGTGGCCAGTCGCCGGGTTGATAGGCTTCGACTCGGCGGGTCGGCGTGTTGAACAGTCGCTGGGCCTCCGGTGAGGCCGTGCGGTAAGCCGCTTCGGGAGTGTCCGGCAAGTCGAGGCCTTGACGGGTGGCATGCCAGCTGACGCTGAAGGAGTTTTCGCTGGCGGCCTCGGCCAGGCGTTCGCGCTGCGACGCTTGCGAGGCTTCCATCATCCGGGTAATGGATGCGGTCTTTTCCAGGAGTCCGGTTTCGGCCAGCGGTGGATACGCCCAGACGCCGGCCAACTGAATGAACAACGCGTTGAAAGCCAGCGACGTAAGCATCGCGATGAGGGTGGTCAGGGCGATCCAGCGGGCCACGGTGTCACGCGGTCGCAGACGCAAAGCGGCCATGAGTTTTTTCACTGGCGGGTCACGCTGGGGGTGAACAGATACCCGCCGTTGCGCACGGTACGAATCATCTCGGGGCGCTTGGTGTCGTACTCCAGTTTGCGCCGCAAGCGGCTGACCTGAACGTCGATGCTGCGATCGAATGCCTCATGGGTGCGGCCTCGCGCCAGGTCCAGTAACTGTTCCCGGGTGAGAATGCGCTGTGGATGCTCGACAAACACCAGCAGCAAGTCGAACTCCCCGGCCGACAGCGGAATCATCACCTGATCCGGTGAACGCAGTTCCCGACGAGTGAGGTCCAGTTGCCAGTCGGCGAACTTGATCAGCGGGCGCGGCGCTTCCCCGGTCAGCGGGCGGCTTTCGCCTGCACGACGCAGCACGGCGCGCACGCGGGCCAGCAGCTCCCGGGCGTCGAACGGTTTGCTCAGGTAATCATCGGCGCCCATCTCCAGCCCGACCACCCGATCACTCAACTCACCCATGGCGGTCAGCATGATCACCGGCGTCGGGTATTGCTGGCGCAAGCGTTGGCACAGCGTCAGCCCGTTCTCGCCCGGCAGCATCAGGTCGAGAATGATCAGGTCCGGCGCCTGGCGCTCAATCGCCGCCCACATTGAGGCGCCATCGGTGGCCACCTCCACCGCATAGCCTTGTTGCACAAAAAATTTCTTCAGCAGCGCGAGGACCTCAAGGTCGTCGTCCACGATCAAAAGACTGCTCACCAGCGGCATCACTTAAGGTCTGAAAGAACCCACATCTAAAACCATTCGGCGCGCTCCGTCATATATTTCAATCGGGTAACAAAGCGACATCGCGGTAAAAAAGCAGACATCTTTGCGCAAGGCTCGAATGTCAGCATCTGTCACCTTTTCCCGAAGACTGTTTGCGCACGCGTACACCGCTGCCAGGAAGCCCAGACCGATGATCTCTGAAAACCAGCCGCTAATCCTGCAACAACGCGTGGTGAAACACGCCAACGCCAACCTGCACTGCCGCGAAGTCAGCCTCCAACTGTCGAGTGACCAGCGCGAGTTGATCCTCACCCGCTACACCGAACACTACAGCCCCGACGGCCTGCAATGGGTCGAACGCAGCCACTGCGTGCCGGTGACCGACCTGCTGCGCTGGGTGATTGAGAATGGTGAGGCGCAAACGTTGGTGCAGGGTGGGGACGCTTTGGAAGTCTTGCCGATTGATCGTTCCCACGTTCACCCGCGTGGGAGCGATCAATTACACGTTGATCTTCGACCTGTCCAATGATCTGGAAGACAGGCACCGCAACCTATAGCCTATAGCCTATAGCTATCGCCATTTGAAAAGGACTCTTCACATGCACACTGACTGGAAGCAAATCCGCGAGATGATGAACACTGTCATCGACAGCTGCGAGCAGATCGAGAACGCCGGTTATCGAGAGGAGCACCGCACGGCCACGGTGGAGGTCAACGGCCATCCGTACTCCGTTCATGAGTTTCTGATCAGTGCCTGGACACTGCCGGAGAACATTCGCTACCGGATCATTCAGGAACGCCACGACAAAGGCGTCAGCCTGCCTTATGTGCCCGAGTCGGCGCGGATGCTGCTGGCCATGGCCCAAGCGTGCAGCGAACTGATCGGGGCTCGGGATGCGGCGCCAGCGCAACAGGCGATCAATGGAATGAACCACTGGTTTACCAACTATGCGGTACCGAATATCAAGAAGGCGATTGAGCAGGCCGAATCCGATTGAGGCGGTATCCTGAACGCACATTGATCGGGCTGGACGCTCACTAAGGAGAGGTATGTTTTCAAGGAACAGAATGGTCCCCGAACTGATGGTCGGCGACATCAGGAACAGTCTGGATTTCTGGACCGGATTGGTTGGCTTCAGGGTCGCCTACGACCGCCCCGAAGAGGGATTTGCCTACCTCGATTTCGACGGGGTGCAGGTCATGCTGGAGCAGTACGACCCGCTCGAAGGGCAATGGGTGACCGCTCCACTGGAACCGCCATTTGGGCGCGGCATCAACTTTCAAATGACGGTCGACAGTGTCGAGCCGATTCTCCAGCGGTTGGCCGCTGCCGAGTGGCCATTGTTTCGCCCGTTTGCCGAGAAGTGGTATCGATCCGGTACGGTGGAAGTCGGCCAGCATGAGCTGTTGGTGCAGGACCCGGACGGTTATCTGCTACGGTTGGTTGAGTACCTGGGGGAGCGTCCGCTCTCGAATGTCGCAGCCACATAATCGCTTCAATCATGGATGCACGGGCAACGACCCCAGCCGATAGCGGTCCACCATTACCCAGCCTCCACAACACGCCAAAGGCCGCCAACCGCCCATGTTCGAGCACATAGACCTCAATCACCTCCTCGCGACCTACGGCTATTGGGCGGTTTTTATTGGCTGTGTCATGGAAGGCGAAACCATCCTGATATTGGGCGGCATGGCGGCGCATCAGCATTTGCTGAAGCTTTGGCCGGTGATCGCCTGGGCCAGCGCCGGTGGGATGTTGGGGGATCAATTGCTGTTCTGGAGCGGCCGTTATTTCGGCACGCGACTGTTACCACGCCTCAAACGCCAGCAAGCGCAGATCAAGCGCGTCAGCGGATTGATCGCACGCTACCCGTCGATGTCGGTTTTTTCGGTGCGCTTTCTGTACGGCATGCGGTTGGTGGGCCCCATGGTGATCGGTGCCAGTGGCCTGTCGCCGTTGCGTTTTTCACTGTGGAACATGCTCGGTGCAATGGTCTGGGCCACACTGTTTGTCAGCGGCGGTTATTGGGCGGGCGAAGCGCTTCAGCAATTGTTTGGTGATCTCAGACCTTACCGGTTGCCGATTGCCTTGGGTGTTGTGCTGGTCGTTGTGGTTGTGGCGGTAATCGTGCACCTGAGAAACAAGCGTAAGTTGCAGCAGTAAATCTGAGCACGTTTTACTCGGATCGAACCTACCTTTTTCAAGGAAACGTCTTGAAGACAACGGAGCATACCGAGCGCCTAATCGAGGCTGGTTACTAAACTCCGAGCGTTTCGACCCATCATAACCACCTCAACCAACGCCAACGAAACAACCTATCTTCTTGCTTCACGAGCCAACTCTGAACGTCTCATAGCCTCAATCTGCAACTTGCGCGCAGTGAAGGACGTAAAAGACGAGTGCCGGCAGGTGGTATTTCAAAAACACTCTGAAATACCGCCTGCCGTAAACAAAGATGGAGTTGGTTAATCCCCTCTCACCACCCGCCCTACCCCCCGCACAATCATCTCCACCTCCCGCTCATCGATGGTCAGCGGTGGCAGCAAGCGGATGGTCTTGCCCCGTGTCACGTTGATCAGCAACCCGTGGTCCCGCGCGGCGATCAGGGTCAGGTCGCGGATGGGCCGGGCCAGTTCGATGCCGATCATCAAGCCTTGGCCACGGATCGCCAGTACCTGCGGGCTGCCATCGAGTTCGGCGCGCAAGCGTGCGAGCAGGCGTTCGCCCTGACACTTGGCGTTTTCCAGCAAACCTTGTTCTTCGATGATTTCCAGCACGGTGCAGCCCACCCGACACGCCAGCGGGTTTCCGCCAAAGGTGCTGCCGTGGCTGCCCGGGGTGAAGAGTTCGGCGGCTTTGCCGCGAGCCAGGCAAGCGCCGATCGGGACGCCGTTGCCCAGGCCTTTGGCCAAGGTCATGACGTCCGGGACGATACCTTCGTGTTGAAAGGCGAACCATTGCCCGGTACGGCCGATACCGGTCTGGATCTCGTCGAGCATCAGCAGCCAGTTGCGCCGATTGCACAATTCGCGCAGGGCTTTCAGGTAGCCGGGCGGCGCGAGTTGCACACCGCTCTCGCCCTGAATCGGCTCCATCAAAACCGCTACGATGCGCTGGCCATGAGTCTGGTGCGCCTTATCCAGTGCGGCGAGATCGCCGAACGGCACCTTGATGAAATCCCCCGGTAGCTCCTGAAACCCCAAGCGCACCGCAGGGCCATCGCTGGCAGACAAGGTGCCCAGCGTGCGGCCATGAAAGGCGTTCTCCATGACCACCACCAACGGCTGCTCGACACCTTTGTGCCAACCGTACAGCCGGGCCAGTTTCAGCGCGGTTTCATTGGCCTCGGCGCCGGAGTTGTTGAAGAACACCCGGTCGAGCCCCGACAACTGCGTCAGTTTGTGCGCCAGCCGTTGCTGCCAGTCGATGCTGTACAGGTTGGACGTATGCAGCAACAGGCCGGCCTGTTCGCTGATGGCGCTGACCACCTTCGGGTGCGAGTGGCCGACATTGGTCACGGCCACGCCCGCCACCGCATCCAGGTATTCACGACCAGCCTGATCCCACAGGCGTGTGCCCAACCCTCTGGTAAAGCTCAAGGCCAGGGGTTGATACGTGGTCATCAGGCAGGCGGCGGTCATGACATCAAGCTCCATCATTGGTCAGTGTTTTTGCAGTATCGTTAGCCACCTGAGCTGGATAAACGCCGAAACACTTCAATCATTTTAAAGCTGGGCTTGATAATGGACTTACTGCTGGCGATGTCGGTTTACGTGAAGGTGGTCGAGGCTGGCAGCATGACCGCCGCCGCTCTGGAGTGCGAAATGTCGACCACCATGGTCGGCAATCACCTGCGAGCGCTGGAGCAACGTCTCGGCGTCAGTTTGCTGCACCGTACGACACGGCGTCAGCGCTTGACCGAATTTGGCTCGACCTACTATCAACGCTGCCTTGAGGTATTGGGGCTGGTGGCCGACTCCGAGCGGCTGGCCGAACAAACCCAGGGCGAACCCAGCGGAACGTTGCGCATTACCGCCCCGCTGACCTTTGGCACGGAACGCCTGGCGCCGGCCTTGAGTGAATTCGTGCAGCGCTGCCCACAGGTCAAGCTGGATGTGGTGTTGACCAATCAACGTCTTGATCTGCTGGACAACGGTTTTGACGTGGCGATTCGCCTGGGTAATACCGAACCGCCCAACCTGATCGCCCGGCCACTGGAGGACTACACGCTGACCATGTGTGCATCGCCGGCGTATCTGGCACGCCGTGGCACACCGCAAAAACCGGAGGAACTGGCCGATCACGACTGCCTGGCCTTTGCCTACCCGGCGGGCGATGAATGGCGCTCGGTGGAAAAACAGTGGCGCCTGAGCGGCCCTGACGGGGAGATCGTCGTGGCGGTGAGCGGCCCGATGCTGATCAATAGTTCATCGGGCCTGCACCAGGCGGCGCGCACTGGGATGGGTGTGGTGATGCTGCCGGATGCACTGGTGGATCAAGACCTTCAGGAAGGGAAACTGGTGGCCCTGATGCAGGACTATCAACTGCCCCGTCGCCCGATGAATCTGATCTACGCGCAGGACCGATACCGTTTGCCGAAGCTGCGCAGTTTTGTCGAGTTTGCGTTGCAGACATGGGGTAAACAGAACTGATCGCGCACGCCATTATTACTACGTAAGAGGCTTCTATCCCTTGATTTCCGGCGCTACAGTGTCAACGCGCCATGAGTTAGTCTGTACGACTGGCCGGCCACTTGAAGATCAGGGCAGCAGGGAGAGCGGTGATGGTTGAGTTGTCCAGTATCGAGCCGTTGAAGGTCAGCCTGACTGATTTGAATGAAGACATGCTGCACGCGATTCTGGAACTGGTCAGCGACGGGATCTGGGACTGGAACGCCAACACCGGGTTTGTCTACCGCAATCGCGGTTGGTACGACATGCTCGGCTACGCGCCTCATGCACTTGAGAACAACGTGCTGGCCTGGGAGAACGCGATTCATCCCGACGATTACCAGCAGGTGATGCTGCAATTCGATGCTCACCTGCATCAGCGCTCGCCCCGCTATCAAACCGAGTACCGTTGCCGCAGGCGGGATGGCCGCTACATCTGGATCGAAGATCGCGGTCATGTGATCGCACGTAACAGCGATGGCTCAGTGGCGCGGATGATCGGGGCGAGCCGCTGCATTGAAGACAAGAAGCGTCTGCTCGAGCAACTCGAACGGCGCAATCACTCCCTCGAAGCGATGGTCGAGGAACGGACCCGCGAGTTGTCTCTGCTCAATCAGCAGTTACAGGCGCAGCTGGACGAGAACCGTAAACTGGCAGAAAGCGACACCCTGACCGGGATCGCCAACCGCTATCTCCTGGAAAAAGCCTTGCCACTGGAATGCGAGCGTTCCCAGCGTTTTCGTCAGCCGCTGTCGCTGATCGCCATGGACATCGATGACTTCAAAAATATCAACGACCATTACGGCCATGCCTTGGGCGACGCGGCGTTGGTGCACGTGGTCGAAAGCGTCAAACGCTGCGTGCGCGAGGGTGACTTGCTGGCCCGTTGGGGCGGCGACGAGTTCATCGTGATCCTGCCCAACAGCACCGCGGCCACCGCACGCGCCCTCGCTGAAAATATCCGCCTTGAGCTGTCGAGCCTGCCACCGGTGGGCGACTTCCAGGTCACGATGAGCTTCGGCGTGGCGCAACGCTTTGAAGACGAACAACAAACCGGCCTGCTGGCTCGGGCGGATCAGGCGTTGTATCGCTCGAAGATCATCGGCAAGAACATGATTTCCGGTTGATCCAGCACTACATGCCAGTCTTCACCAACACCGGTTTCTCCTGATACCGCTCCGGGTACAGCTGTTTGAGTTGCGCGACTTTCGGCAGGTCGTTGATCACGATGTAGGGATACGTCGGATGCTCCGTCAGGAAGTTCTGATGGTAGGCCTCTGCCGGGTAGAAGCCGTTGTAGGTTTCGAGTTTGGTCACGATCGGTTTGTTGAAGGCATGTGCGGCATCGAGCTGTGCGATGTAGGCTTGGGCGACTTTTTGTTGCTCGGCACTTTCGACAAAGATCGCCGAGCGATATTGGGTTCCGGTGTCCGGGCCCTGGCGATTGAGCTCGGTGGGGTTGTGAGCGACCGAGAAGTAGATTTGCAGCAAGGTGCCGTAGCTCACCTGAGCAGGATCGAAAGTGATCTGGACCGATTCCGCATGGCCTGTGTCACCCTCGCTGACACGCTCGTATTGCGCGGTGTTCGCAGCACCTCCGGCGTAACCGGAGAGCGCGTTCTTGACGCCTTTGACATGCTGGAACACGCCTTGAACGCCCCAGAAACAGCCACCGGCAAACACCGCTGTCTCGCTGTTGGCCTTGGGCGTTTCATCCACGGCTGGTGGCGCGATGGCGACTGCATCTTCGGCAGCGCCGAATGAAAAAGCCATGCATTGACCTGCAACTGCAGCGACGGCCAGCCCGAGCAGGGTCTGGCGCCAGGTAAATCGGGTTTTCATGATGACGACTCCTGCATAAACAACTCTGAGTAATGTGGCGAGCACAACACCTGTGGCGAGGGAGCTTGCTCCCGCTCGGCGGCGAAGCCGTCGTAATTAAGTTAATGCGGTGTATCTGATGCATCCCGGTCAATGGTTTTGGGATCGCTACGCGCTCCAGCGGGAGCAAGCTCCCTCGCCACAGGGGTCAGTGTGGTCTGGGCAACTGAATGTTCATCAACCAAAGGTAAACGCATACGCCGACACGCCCGGGTCAAGGAACTCGATGCTGAAAGTCCGATCTGCCACGTCGCCGGGTTGGCGCACCAATTGGTAGAGGCGTTGTTCGGTGACGCTGCCGCTGCCATCCGGGGCGACGTCGGTGCCGTGGGCATCACCCGGGGCCTTGCCGTCGATCATGACTTTGAAGCGCACCGGTTTGCCGTCAGCGCCGGGGCCCAGTACCAGGTGCAGGTCGCGGGCATGGAAGCGGTAAACGATGCGGCTGGCCGGGGCCGCCGAGGTGGCGCGCTCCGAACCGACGTTCCAGTGGCCGTCCAGCGTCCAGTCATTCAGTGCCAATGTTGCGGGGGCGCTGTAGGCGGCAACCTTGTCGGGCGCGAGGCTCGCCTCAGGTACGAAATGTTCCAAACGCTGGTAGCCGACGTAGGTTTCCGGCGAACGCACTTCGTTCATGTCCGGTGCCTGTTGCACGCCTTGGGCGCTGGCGTCGATCAGGCCATCGGCGACTTTCGCCGCACCGGCTTCACGCAATAGCTGCTGGATCACCCGTTCCGATTCGGCGTAGTTGCCCTCACCAAAATGGTGGTAACGAATGCGTCCCTGAGCGTCGGCAAAATAGTGCGCCGGCCAGTATTCGTTGTTGAAAGCCCGCCAGATCCGGTAGTCGTTATCGATGGCTACCGGGTAATTGATACCCAGATTCTTCATAGCCTTGGTCACATTGCCCACATCCCGTTCGAAGGCAAACTCCGGCGCATGCACACCGATCACCACCAGGCCCTGATCGCGATATTTCTCGGCCCAGGCTTTGACGTACGGCAAGGTGCGCAGGCAGTTGATGCAGGAGTAGGTCCAGAAATCCACCAACACCACTTTGCCCTTCAACGCTTGAGCGCTGAGCGGCGGCGAGTTGAGCCACTGCACCGCACCGTCCAACGACGGCAGGTTACCTTCGACGGGCAGAGGCGCGGGAGCGTTGGCGGCCACTTTCATCGCACCACCGGCAGCCATCATGGCTGAGCCTGGTTGATCGTCGGCGGACGGCGGAATCTGCGCCATCATCGCCCCGCTGTTGGCCGGTGATTTACCTGCCAGTCGACCGACCAGCGCCTGTTCAAGCCCACCAGTGGACGCGGTCGACACCCGCGCCAGAAGCCCGGTGTCCAGGCCCAGGGCGATGGCGGCCACACCGGCCAGCATCGCCGCACCAAGACCACGGCGCAGCCATTCACCTGCGCCGATCGAACGTTTCATCGCCGCGAAGACTTTACCGCCCAGCAGCAAGGCGACCGCGAGGGAAGTGGCGGCGCCCAGCGCGTAGGCCAGCAACAACAAGGTGGTGCCGATGCTTGCCCCTTGCAGCGCCGCGCCGGTCAGCACCAGCCCGAGAATCGGCCCGGCGCACGGTGCCCAAAGCAGGCCCGTGGCGACGCCGATCAGCAACGAAGCAGCGGGACGCGGCCGGGCATCGGCGCCCGCCGCTTCCGACAGTCGACTGCCGGCGGCCACCAGTGGACGCGTCAGCCGTTCGGCGAGTTGTGGCAGCAACAGCGTCAGCCCGAACAGTGCTACGAACAGCAACGCGAGCCAGCGACCGTACTGATTGAGTTGCACCACCCAACCGCCGCCCACCGCCGCCAACGAGGCGACGAGCGCGAAGGTCAGCGCCATCCCCGCCAACAGCGGCAAGCCACTCTTGATAAACGGTTGCCCGGTGCGAGCGAAGACAAACGGCAGTACCGGCAGAATGCACGGGCTGAGAATCGTCAGCACACCACCGAGATAAGCGAGGACCAGAAGCCACATAACAAGGACCTGTATGAAGTGAAGGAAAAAGCCTGCCCATGGTGTCAGGCCGCTTGCGGCTTGAAGGTCATCGCCAGACCGTTCATGCAGTAGCGCAGACCGGTCGGTTTTGGCCCGTCGTTGAACACATGGCCCAGATGGCCGCCGCAGCGTCGACAGTGAACTTCCTCGCGCAGCACGCCGAACGAGCGGTCTTCGCGGGTCGCGACGGCATGCTCCAGGGGCGCCCAGAAACTCGGCCAACCGGTATGGCTGTCGAATTTTGTTTTCGATGAAAACAGCGCCAGATCGCACCCGGCGCAAGCGAAGATACCGTCGCGGTGTTCATTGTTCAGTGCGCTGGAATAGGCCCGTTCGGTGCCCTCTTCGCGCAGGATTTCGTACTGCTCGGCGCTGAGCAGCTTGTGCCACTCGGCATCGCTATGGGTGACCTCAAAGGTCTCGGCAGCGCTCGCCTCGCTGATCAGCAGCGAGCCTCCGGTCATTTTTGGCAATACACCGGCAACCAGCGCCGCAAGGCCCAGCCCGCCGCCCGTTAGAAGAATCTGTCGCCGTGAAAACATGGCCCTCTCCCTAAATCCGCCGTGGATGACATGGAACACAGCCTAGGCTTGAGGTGATCGCCAAATCCTCACGTGGAGTTAAACAATTCGTGATAACTCGCCGAGGGAAAACCCCGCACAATACGTGCACTGCGCAACAGGATTAAGTCCCAATGGATCAACCCAAACGCGTCCTGGTGGTCGAGGACGACAAACACATCGCCGACCTGATCTGCCTGCACCTGCGCGACGAACACTTCGAGGTCGTGCACAGCGCCGATGGCAACGAAGGCTTGCGCCTGCTCGAGCAAGGCAGTTGGGATGCGCTGATCCTCGACCTGATGCTGCCGGGCGTCGACGGCCTGGAAATCTGCCGCCGCGCCCGCGCCATGGCCCGTTACACCCCGATCATCATCACCAGCGCCCGGTCGAGCGAAATGCACCGCATTCTTGGCCTGGAGCTGGGCGCCGACGATTACCTGGCCAAACCGTTTTCGATGCTTGAGCTGGTGGCGCGGGTCAAGGCCCTGCTGCGACGGGTCGACGCCATGGCCCGCAACCTGAAAATGGACGCTGGCAGCTTGACCTGCGACGGGCTGTTCATCGACCCGATCACCCGCGATGTGTCGCTCGACGGCAAGCGCCTGGACCTCACCCCACGCGAGTTCGACCTGCTGTACTTTTTCGCCCGGCAGCCGGGCAAGGTCTTCTCGCGCATGGACCTGCTGAACGCCGTCTGGGGTTACAGCCACGAAGGCTACGAGCACACCGTCAACACTCACATCAATCGTCTGCGCTCCAAGATCGAAACCGACCCGGCGCAACCGGTGCGGATTCTCACGGTGTGGGGCCGTGGCTATAAATTCGCCCCGGCGCAGGAGCAGCCATGAGACTGACACTCACCCAGCGCCTGTCGGCGGTGTTCGCCCTGCTGCTGTTGGTGTGCAGCGGCACGTCGGTGTGGATGCAAGTGCGCTCCAACCACATGCATGAGCTGGAAGTGGTGCAAGGCTTGTCCCGGGATCTGGCGCAGCACATCGCCCACGACACCCAGTTGATGGACGCCAATGGCCTGAAACCCGATGCACTGCGCGAGTTGTTCAGCCAGTTGATGCTGGTGAACCCGAGCGTCGAGGTGTACCTGCTCGACAGCAGCGGCCGGGTGGTCGGCAATGCGGCGCCCGAAGGCCACCTGCGTCGCGAGCAGGTCGATCTGGCGCCCGTGCGGCGCCTGCTCAACGGTGAAGCCCTGCCGATTCTCGGCGACGACCCGCGCAGCATCGACGGGCGCAAGGTGTTCAGCGCCGCACCGCTCAAGGTCAACGGTCAGCAGGTCGGCTATCTCTACGTGGTGCTGCTCAGCGAAGAACATGACCGCTACGCCGAACGCGGCGCCACCAGCGCCGCGCTGAACACCGCGCTGTGGTCGATCGGGATGGTCGCGTTGCTGTGCCTGATCGCCGGTCTCACGGCGTTTACCCTGATCACCCGGCCGCTACGCCGCTTGACCGACACGGTCGCGCATTTCGACATTGACGGCGTACCGGTCGCCCCGCCCTCGCCGGCGCCCTCAGGTCCAGCGGAGAACCTCGCCACTCAGGACGAAATCGCCGTGCTCGATGCCGCCTTCCGGCAGATGCAAAAACGCCTGGGCGAACAATGGCGTTCCCTGACCCGCCAGGATCAGGAGCGCCGCGAGCTGGTCGCCAATATCTCCCACGACCTGCGCACACCGCTGGCATCGCTGCATGGCTACCTCGAAACCCTGTCGTTGAAAGACGCCAGCCTGACCCCGGCCGAGCGCCGCCGCTATCTGGGCATCGCCCTCGACCAGAGCCGCAAGGTCGGCGGCCTGGCGCAGTCATTGCTGGAACTGGTGCGCCTGGAACACGGCTTCGTCCAGCCGGTGCTGGAGCGTTTTTCCCTGACCGATCTGGTGCAGGACATCTTTCAGAAATTCGAGCTGACCGCCGAAGCCCGACACGTGCAGCTCAAGGCAAGCTTCGCACCGAATGTCTCGGCGGTCTGCGCCGACCTTGGGCTGATCGAGCGTGTGCTGACCAACCTGTTCGACAACGCCTTGCGCCACACACCCGATGGTGGGGAAATCGACATCAGCCTTGTCCCGCAAGGCAAGTTCGTCGAGATCACCGTCAGCGACAGCGGCCCGGGCATCGCCGCGGAACTGCGCGAGGGCTTGTTCCTGCGGCCCTTCAACATTGGTGGCGCACGCCGCGACGGTGGTTTGGGATTACGCATCGTGCACCGGATTCTGCAGCTGCATGGCCGCGAGATTCACTTGCTCGATGTGCCAGGACAAGGCGCGACCTTCCGTTTTTCGCTGCCGGTGGATGAGGAAACGGCGAGCGCGTTGGCGGTTCGCTCGATGAATCTGAATTCGCCCCAGCGATAATCCGCTAGCCTCCATGACATTGACTCAAGCAAGGACGCTGACCATGTTTTACCAAACCACCCCGCCTCAACCCCGCGCAGGTATCCGCTGATGCTCGATATCCTGCAAGGCACACCGCTGTGGGTCTACGGGGTTTTCCTGTTGATCTGTTATTACGGGCTCAGGGCCAGGACGCCCAGCCGCGAAAGCAAACGGTCCCTGTTCATCACACCGGGCATCCTGACGCTCTGGTCATTCTTTTCACTGAACTACCACGAACAACCCGAGTTGGCGCTGGGCAGCTGGCTCGCCGGTATCGCTCTGGGCAGTCTGGCGGCGATTGCGTTGTTCTCGCGCCATGGCCTGACGCTGGACAGCGACGGTAAAGACCTGATCGTTCCCGGCACCTGGAAAATTCTCTACATCTCTCTGCTGTTCTTTGCGGTGAAGTACTTCATCGGCTATCAATCCGCCGTTCACCCGGAGCGCTCGGCCAGTGTGCAGATGCTGGCACTCACCGGTATCGCCTCGGGGTTTACGCTCGGGCTCTTTTGCGGTCGGGCAATCACGCTGTACCGCGAGTTGATGACGCTGCGGGCACTCAAAAGCGCTCCCGCTGGTTAAAAAACAACCCACGCTTTATCGCCAAGGCCATGGTTGAAGTGCTGGTCGCCGAAATGAACTGAATACCCAATGCCCGCCGGACTGCCAGCCCCGCCTTCGAATCGAACGCGGGGCTTTTTTTGCGCAACGATTGGCCGCTGTTGCGGTCACATCGGTCGCTGTGTTGCCCTGATCGTCCGTTGGTCCGTGACAACATCGCAGCGGTCCAATAGATTAAGCGACCCGAAAACGCCGATGCCGTTCTCGTCTCAAATTCTGTTTAAAGAAGTAGTGAATTTTCAATGCCAGATTCCAACACCGCTGAATCCGTAATCACCTTGTCGTCCAAAGCGGAATACGAAAACTCCATCAATCTTTCACAACACGTGCCGCAGGCCAAAACCATCAGCGAGATGGTCCTGGACGCCTTCCACACCTCGAAAGAAAGCGACCAGATTCGCGAGCTTCGCGCGGCCATCCGCCAGGCTCACGACCGCTTCGACGACGACAAAGCCTACGAACTGATGGGCGAACTCAAACAACTCAAGGACGCCGAGGCCGCCGATATCGCAGCCCTGGAAGACCTGAGCAGCAAGTTCCCGATCAGCCGGATTCTGTCGAGCTTCAAGGATGACCCAGACTTTCAGGAGCTGGTCTACGGCCTGGCGCTGAAAGTGCTGAACCAGACCCATCAGGCCATCAGCAACCCAAGCGCCGGCAAGAGCAAAGCAGCCCGCGCCAAGAAAGAAATCGAAGTGTTCAGCATCAGCAAGGACGGTGTCAGCGTCAGCCTGCCGCTGCGCAATCCGCGCTCCAAACCGTACGTCGACCGTGAAGCCTTCGAATTCCTCGGTTTCACCTTTGTGGGTGAAGGCGACGAGGCAGAGCTTGCCAGCGAGACCTTCATCGACAATGCCGGTACCGAACAACCGGCCACCCGCAAAGCCATCGTCACCGCCCTGCAACAGCAGACGGCGTTCGACGGCTACAGCATCGCGGCACAGTAACCACGGCCTGCGCCTAACTCTCGTTATTGCCGTAACTCCCGTTATTGCCGTAGCAGCTGTCGAGCCTGCGAGGCTGCGTTAGAGGCGGACCGCGATCGGGTGCAGTCCTCGCAAATCCTGCGTACGCGGTTCGCCTGAAAGAACGCATTGCCTGATTTTACGACCGCTTTGCGGCCGGACGCAGCCTCGCGGGCTCGACAGCTGCTACGAGAGCTAGACGTAGCCTCGCGGGTACGGCAGCTGGAACAAGCGATTGGGCCACTCGCTCCGCCTGACAAATCCTGAATCCGGTCTACATTAAAAAGCCACTACCCAAAGCGCAGGGATTCGCTTATCCTTTTGACTGTATATAAATACAGTAGTCGCAAAAGACAACTATCGTGAAGGCATGTGAGGTGGTGAATGGCCGTCGAAGTGGTATACCGCAGCAGCCGAGATCTGGAGCGCTTGTTCATGGATAAAGCCGAAGCTGACCGTCATGACAAAATGCTCGAACTGGCTGAATTGCTGGCTGAAGTGTTGCAAAAAGCAGTTCCATCGCTGACTGAGCAACAGGTGGAAGAAGCCGGGATCTACATGGCGAAAAACCGCGATGTGTTCGCCAAGGCGTTCAAGAGCCAGCCGGACGCCCTGTCCGAATTGCTCAACGTGCCGGTTGCAGCCGCTGCACCTGCAGAGCCAACGGAACCAGCCGAGCCAGCGGAGCCTGCCAAACCCGCGAAATCGGCTAAGCCCGCGAAGTAAGCAACGCCCGAATTGAATAGGCCCTGAGTCACTGACTCAGGGCCTTTTTCATGCCCGCGTTTCAACTGTCCGGTTGTTCCAGTGCCTCGACCAACACCTTGAAGAACCGTGCCGCTTCCCCTCCCGTCACCACCCGGTGATCGAAAGTCAGCGACAGCGGCAATATCGGGTGCACCACAACCTTGCCCGCCATCGCCACCGGTTCGTCACGAATGGCACCGGCCGCGAGGATCGCCACTTGCGGCGGTACGACTACCGGGTTGGCATAGCGCCCGAACATGGTGCCGAAGTTCGATAAGGTCAGGGTCGCGCCCATCATTTCCTTGGCCGGGATCGAACGCGCCTGCACGTCGGCGCGCAAGCGGGTGATGCCTTCTTTCAAATCATCTGACGAGCGATTACCCACATCGCGCAACACCGGCACGAACAAACCATCGGGGGTGTCGACGGCAATGCCCAGATTCAGGGCGTCGTGGTGCTTGATCGACAAGGACTTGCCATCAAAGCCACTGTTGAGCATCGGCTCCACGGCACAGGCAGCCGCCATGGCCTTGGCCAAACGGATCAACGGATCGCGGGCACGGCCCCAGCGATGCAGGTCGGCATCGGCGTAGAGGGTCACCGGCACCACCTCCGCGTGGGACCTGGCCATGTTTTGCGCCATGCTGCGGCGCACCCCGCGCAGCTTCTCCCCGCCAAATTTGTCGCGCTCGGTTTGCGAGGCACTTTCCACATCGCTGCGGGTGATCAGCCCATCGGGGCCGGACCCGCTCAGCCCAGTCAACTCGACGCCCAGTTGCCGGGCCAATTGCCGTACCGCCGGGGTTGCGCGAGGACTCATGTGTTCACGGGTCGAGGGCGCGGCGCCAACGAAAAACTGATCGTCCTGATGGCTGCCGCCACCTTCAAGCCGCCCCACCACCGTGCCGGCATCCGCCTCGCCTTCATACCCCAGCAAGGGCTCGCCGACGTGCAGGATGTCACCTTCACCGCCGAAGGTTTTCGCCACCACACCGTCGTAAGGTGCGGGAATATCCACCAGGGCCTTGGCAGTTTCCACCGAAACCAACAGTTGATCGGCCTTCACCGTATCGCCGACCTTGACGTGCCATTCGACGATTTCCGCTTCTTGAAGCCCTTCGCCCAAGTCAGGCAGTTTGAAATATTTCATTGCAGCCTCCCGGGCCTCAGGCGCCTCTTTAGAAGTGGTGGAGCACGCTGTCGCAGGCGTGAAGGATGTCTTCGACGTTGGGCATGTACAGCAACTCTTGCCGATACAGCGGTGGCGGAATGTCCGGCGCGGTGACCCGCAGGATCGGCGCCTGCAAATCCAGCAACGCACGTTCATAGAGGCTGGCGGCGATTTCCGCGCCGACGCCACAGGTTCGTGGCGCTTCATGGACGATCACGCAACGGCCGGTCTTGCGCACCGACGCCTCCAGCGTGTCGAGGTCCAGCGGCTTGATGCTCGCGACATCGATCACCTCGGCCGAAATCCCTTGTTCCGCCAGCGCATCGGCCGCCTGCAAGGTTTCCATGACGCTGGCGCCCCAGCTGATCAGGGTGATATCGCTGCCTTCACGCAAGGTGAAGCAGGTATCGAGCGGCAGGCGTTTGCCATCGTCGATCAACGGTTGCGGGTTCATTCGGTAGAGCCGCGTCGGTTCGAGAAAGATCACCGGGTCCGGGTCATCGATGGCCGCCAGCAGTAGCCCATAAGCCCGCGCCGGTGACGAAGGAATCACCACGCGTAACCCTGGGATATGCGCAAACAGCGCCTCGGTGCTTTCACTGTGATGTTCCGGCGCACGAATGCCCGCGCCCATCGGTGTGCGCAGCACCATCGGGCAAGTGATCCGCCCGCGCGTGCGATTGCGCATGCGGCTGGCGTGCGACACCAGGTGCTCCATGGCCGCGTAGATGAAGCCCATGAACTGGATTTCCAGCACCGGTTTCAAACCTTGGGCCGCCATGCCGATCACCAGCCCGCCGAGCATGGTTTCGGCCAGCGGCGTATCGATCACCCGCTTGAAGCCAAAGCTGTCGCGCAATCCTAGCGTGGCGCGAAACACACCGCCGTTCACGCCAACGTCCTCACCGAGCACAATCACGTTTTCGTCCTCGCGCATCGCTCGATGCAACGCCAGGTTGATCGCCTCCAGCAGCGTGACTTTGCCGTTACTCATGGGCGGGCCCTCCTGCTCGGCGCGCCGCGCGTTCGAGCAACCACTCGCGCTGCTCGGCCAAAGCCGCCGGCCACTGGGCATAAACGTGATCGATCACCGATTCAGCTGACTGTTGGCCAGCCGCATCGAAGTTATCCACAGCGCCCTGCACCAGCGCCTGACATTCGGCAATCAGCGCCTGTTCACGCCCTTCGTCCCACACGCCCTGCCCGGCCAGATAACGTTGCAAGCGCTTGACCGGTTCTTCAAGCCAGGCCTGTTTGACCTCTTCGGCCGGGCGATAGCGGGTCGCATCGTCTGCGGTGGTGTGATCGCCGAGGCGGTAACTCACGCATTCCAGCAACACCGGACCTTTACCGTGACGCGCACGTTCGAGGGCGATTTGCACCCGGTCGTAGACTGCGATTATGTCGTTGCCATCGACTTGCTCGCCGTGGAAACCGGCGCCAATCGCCTTCTGTGCCAGGGTCGGCGCCGCGCATTGAATCCGCCGTGGCACCGAGATCGCCCACTGGTTGTTGTTGATCACGAACACCACCGGCAACTGCCAGGCCCCCGCGACGTTCAAGGCCTCAAGAAAGTCGCCCTTGCTGGTGGCGCCATCGCCGCAGGTGGTCACGGCTACCCGGTGCTCGCCACGAATCTTGAATGCACTGGCGACTCCGCACGCGTGCAGCGCCTGGGTGGCGATCGGCACGCAGATCGGGAAGTCCTCGACCGCCGCGGGCTCGGCAAAGTCGCTGCCGCGCTCATCGCCGCCCCAGTACAGCAAAATCTCTTCCATGCGCACCCCGCGCATCAATTGCACGCCAGTGTCGCGGTAATACGGGATCAGCACGTCCTCAGGATGCATCAGGCTGCCGACTGCCACGCCGATCGCTTCCTGGCCGAGGGTCGGCGCGTAAGTGCCGATGCGCCCGGTGCGTTGCAGGGCGACGGCTTTTTGATCGAAGAGACGGGTCAGGACCATTTGCCGGTAGAGGCGGGTCAGCAGATTGAAGTCGTCGGCCCAGGCGGGAAGTTCGCTCAATGCCTGGCCGTCGGGGGATAAATAGCGGGTGTAGGGAAGGTCGACCTTGTTACGAGGCATGAAACGGCTCCTTGCACGCCGGGTCAGCGTGCCGTTGTCGGGCCTGATGCTTGTGGCGCCAGGCTCAGGGAGCAAGTCGACCGGGTAAGGCCCTCACTCCGTCATCGGTACAGCACTTTCTCTGCCAGCTCATCCGCCACCCGGGCCGGCGAGCGTTTTTCAGCCTGGGCATGGGCGAAGACTTCAGTCAGCCGCGAGCTGATTTTCGAGAGGTGCGCGGTGATGTTCGACAACGCCTCGCCACGGTGTTTGAGCGATACATAAATCAACCCGCCGGAATTGATCACGTAGTCCGGCGCATACAGAATGCCGCGGTTTTCCAACTGGTCGGCCACCAGCAGGTTGGTCAGCTGATTGTTGGCCGAACCGGCCACTGCGGCGCAGCGCAATTGCGCAACGCTGTGGCTGTTGAGCACGCCGCCCAGCCCACAAGGCGCGAGAATGTCGCACGGGGTGCTGAGCAGCGATTCGTTGGCAATCGGACGGGCGCCCAACTGTTCGATGGCCAGTTGTACCTTGCCGGCGTCGATGTCGCTGACCAGCAATTCAGCCCCGGCGGCATGCAGTTGCTCGGCGAGGGCAAAACCGACATTGCCCAACCCCTGGACCGCCACCCGCAGGCCTTCGAGGTTGTCACTGCCCAAGCGGGCCATGGCCGTGGCGCGAATACCGGCGAACACCCCCATGGCGGCATGCGGCGCCGGATCGCCGGCGGCGGTGGTGCTAGTGACATGCTGGGTTGTCTGGGCAATGCAATCCATGTCGGCGACCGAAGTACCGCTGTCGATGGCCGTGATGTAGCGACCGTCGAGCTGTTCGACAACGCGGCCGAAGGCCTCGAACAAGGCTGCGCGGCTTTCGACATGGGGCGGACGAACGATCACCGCCACCCCGCCACCCTGCGCCAGCCCGGCCAGCGCGGCCTTGTAACTCATGCCTTGCGCCAGGCGCGCAGCATCCACCACGGCGCTTTCATCGTCGGGATAGGCAAGGTAACGGCAGCCACCAAGGGCGGGACCCAAACGGCTGCAATGAATGGCGATCACCGCCTTCAACCCGGTCACCGGGTCAACGCTCAGGTGCAGCGATTCAAGGCGAGTGCTTTGCATGAGAGCGAACATCGTAGGGCTCCCGAATCACTTCTTGTAGTCGCCAGTATAGGCCTGCGGCTGAAAATTGCTGAAGCGCACCGGAATAAGCAGAAGCGGTTTTACAGCCTTTAAGACATAACCTGCAACGGCATGTGTAGAGCACTGGACGAATGCCTGAGACGGGGCTAAAACGAGGCATCCGCCGGAGATTTTGATGAACCCGCGCCACGCTTTTTTCGCTTGTCTGCAACGCTCGCCACCGGCGCTCTTCGAAGCGGCGCTGTGGATCGCTGCCGAACACGATCCACAGGTGAAGCCCGAGGTACTGCTGGAGCAATTCAAGGACCTGCAACAACGGGTCAGTGCCGGTTTACCCATGTTGCCGGTCAGCGAATTGGCCCAACCGTTGTTGCGGCGACTCAATGACATGGGTTATCGACAGGACGAGTCCATCCCGCTGCGCCCGCAGGCGGCGCTGCTCAACAAGGTGCTGGAACGCCGGCGCGGACAACCGCTGGCCCTCGGTTTGATCGCGCTGGAGCTGGCCCGACGGCTGGAGATCCCAATGGTCGGGGTGAATTTTCCCGGGCATTTTCTGTTGCGGGTGCCGGGTGCCGATCATTTGCTCGACCCGTGTGGCGGTCGGCGCTTGTACCCCAACGACTGCCGCGAGTTGCTGCAGCGCCAGTACGGTCCGAACATGCAGCTCAACGCCGAGCATCTGCTTACCAGCGAACCGGTCCAGATGCTCCAGCGACTGTCGCGCAATTTGCGCCAGTTGCATTTAACCAACGACGACAACATCGACGCGCTGATCGATGCCGAGCGGGTGCTGGAACTCGGCAACGCTTGCGTCAGCGACTACCTGGCCCGCGCCAGCCTCTATCAACGGCTGGAATGTCCCAACGCCGAGCGTTTCGACCTGGAGCATGCCTTGCTGCTCACCGACGACCCGATCCAGCGCATCCGCCTGACTGAACGGCTGGGGCATTTGCCACCTAACGCCATCGTGCATTAACCCTTTAACCACTGCATTCCTGTGGCGAGGGAGCTTGCTCCCGCTGGGCTGCGCAGCAGCCCCAAAACCGGCGAATGAGATCCTTCAGAAACAGTGTTACTGCCTGTTTTTGGAGCGCTTCGCACTCCAGCGGGAGCAAGCTCCCTCGCCACAAGAACAAAGTGTCCGTTCAGCTATGGGGTATCGGGCTGATTCGCCGGGTGGGCCTTGATGAAGGCCGGATGCTGCGCTGCCAGCGCCGCGACCCGGCGAATCCGTGGATACGCCTCAAGGGAAATGTTGAACCGCTCGGCCGCGTACAGCTGCGGGATCAGGTAGACATCCGCCAACCCCGGCGCGCTGCCGAAACAGTACCCCTCGTCGCCAATCAAGTGCTCGACCGCCGCCAGCCCCTGAGTAATCCAGTGGCCGATCCAGTGCACCACCTGCGGCTCATCATGACCGAGTTGGCGCAGTTGATTAAGCACGCTGACGTTGTGCAGCGGATGAATGTCGCAACCGATCAACGCCGCCACCCCACGCTCATGCGCGCGCCTGGCCAGGTCTTTGGACAGCAGCGGCACCTGTGGATAACGCTCCTCCAGGTACTCGATGATCGCCGGGGACTGGATCAGCAACTCGCCTTCATCGGTGCGCAAGGCTGGTACCCGGCCTTGCGGGTTGATGTGCAAATAAGCCGGTTGCTGGTGTTCGCCACCTTGCGGTGCGATCAAGTTGATCGGCAGCGCCTGGTACTCCAGCCCTTTGAGTGCCAGGGCAATGCGCACCCGAAAGGACGACGTCGAACGGTAGTAGGTAAAGAGTTCCATGGCCTGAACCTCTTAACGTGCCGGCAGGATTTTGCCGCGGCATTCACCGAAACCAATGGAGGCGAAACCGTCACGGCTGCAGCGTGCGCGCAGGATGATTTCGTCGCCGTCTTCAAGGAACTTGCGCACCTCGCCCGAAGCCAGCTCGATCGGCTTTTTACCGCCTTCGGTGATTTCCAGCAGGCTGCCGAACTGACCGTTTTCCGGCCCCGACAAGGTGCCCGAACCGAACAGGTCACCGGCCTGCAACTGGCAACCGTTGACGCTGTGGTGCGCGACCATTTGCGCCACGGTCCAGTACATGTATTGAGTGTTGCTCAGCGTCAGGCGATGGGCTGGCAGGTTTTGTTCGCGCATGGCTTCGGTGAGCAGCAGCACTTCCAGTTCGATATCGAAGGCGCCCGCGGCCTGATCGCGTTTGTCGAACAGGTACGGCAGCGGTTGCGGATCGCCCTCGGGACGCGCCGGTTGGGCACGGCGGAACGGCTCCAATGCTTCAGCGGTGACGACCCACGGCGAGATGCTGGTAATGAAGCTTTTCGACAGGAACGGCCCCAGTGGCTGGTATTCCCAGGCCTGGATGTCGCGCGCCGACCAGTCATTCAGCAGGCAAAAACCGGCGATGTGCTCGGCGGCGTCGCCAATGGCAATCGAGTCGCCCATTTCATTGCCTTGACCGATCCAGATGCCGAGTTCCAGTTCATAGTCCAGCCGCGCGCAAGGGCCAAACGTTGGCTCGGTCTGACCGGCGGGCAGGGTCTGGCCTTTCGGACGACGCACGTCGGTGCCGGACGGGCGAATGGTCGATGCACGGCCGTGGTAGCCAATCGGCACGTACTTATAGTTCGGCAGCAGCGGGTTGTCCGGGCGGAACAGTTTGCCGACGTTTTGCGCGTGCTCAATGCCAACGTAGAAGTCGGTGTAGTCATTGATCTTGGCTGGCAGGTGCATCTGGCAATCGGTAGCCAATGGCAGCAGTTTTGCGCCTTGGGCTTCGATCTTGCCGCGCAGGGTGCTGCCTTCGGTGAACAGTTCCAGCAGACGCTCACGCAGGGCCACGCGGGCGCCACGCCCGAGGTCGAAAAACGCGTTCAGCTGACCGCCATGGGTGGCTTCGACGGCTGCACGCGCAGCACCGTCGAACAGACCTGCTTCGAGCGCCGCTTCCAAGTCGAAAATATGCTCGCCAATCGCCACACCGCTGCGCGGCGCCGAACCCTTGGTGCTGAACACGCCCAGCGGCAGGTTCTGCAGCGGGAAGTCAGTGTGACCGTTGGCGGAGGCAACCCAGCTACGAGTGGGGGTGGTCTGAGTCATGGGTTATCTCCGGTTCGGATTGAATGTGACGGGCAGCGAGGCCCAGCATGCATCGTAGTTGTTTTGCAGTTGCGGGCAATCGAGGGCAAAGCGGCTTGGGCGCAACACCTGGCTGGTCTCGAACATGAAGGCCATGGTGTTGTCGATTTTGCTCGGCGCCAGTTCGGCATTGATCGCCTTGGTGCAGGTTTCACCGTCCGGCCCGTGAGCGCTCATGCAGCTGTGCAACGACGCGCCACCCGGCAGGAAACCTTCGGCCTTGGCGTCGTAGGTGCCCTGGATCAGGCCCATGAATTCGTTCATCAGGTTGCGGTGGAACCACGGTGGACGGAAGGTGTTTTCGGCCACCATCCAGCGCGGCGGGAAGATCACGAAATCGAGGTTGGCCAGACCGTGGACGCTGGTCGGCGACGTCAGCACGGTGAAGATCGACGGGTCCGGATGATCGAAGCTAACCGTGCCAATAGTGTTGAAGCGGCGCAGGTCATATTTGTACGGCACATTATTACCGTGCCAGGCGACCACGTTCAGCGGCGAATGGTCGAGCTCGCAGCCCCACAACTCACCGAGGAATTTCTGTACCAGGGTGGTCGGTTGCTTGAGGTCTTCGTAGTGCGCGACCGGAGTCAGGAAGTCCCGTGGATTGGCCAGACCGTTACTGCCAATCGGCCCGAGGTCCGGCAGGCGCAGCGGCGCGCCGTGGTTCTCGGCCAGGTAGCCACGGGCTTGCGGGTCGAGCAATTCGATGCGGAACTTCAAACCGCGCGGCAGCACGGCGATTTCCAGCGGTTCCAGTTCCAGCACCCCGAGTTCGGTGGCGATGCGCAACCGCCCCTGCTCCGGCACCAGCAACCACTCGCCATCGGCGTTGAAGAAAACCCGCTCCATGGAGCGATTGGCGCGGTAGTGAAAAATGCTGATCCCGGCCGGTTTTTCCGAACCCGAATTGGCCGCCATGCACACCAGGCCGTCGATGAAATCGGTCGGTTCGCCAGGGATCTCCAACGGGTTCCAGCGCAAGCGGTTGGGCGTCACGTCGCCCAGCGGTCCGCCAGCCAATTGCCGCTCCAGCTTAACGAACGCCGGGTGATTGGCCGACGGCTGAATACGGTACATCCAGGTGCGTCGCGCTTCACTGCGCGCCATGGTGAACGCAGTACCTGAGAACAGTTCGGTGTAGAGACCGTACGGGGCTTTTTGCGGGGAGTTCTGGCCGACGGGCAGTGCGCCGGGCAACGCTTCGCTGCTGAATTCGTTGCCGAAACCTGACTGGTAAACCAGCGCTGGCGCCGTTGAATCAAGGTTCATGGAGCCTCCTGAACAGGGAGTAGGCCGTGGCCTGTGGCTCCTTTTCAGAAGTCTCGGCACGCCCAGGTTATTTTTATCGTAATTCGATTACGCATAACGTAATTTGATTGGTATTGACCGTCAAGCTATAAAGACGCCCATTCGTCCCGGGATCACACCGCCTCCATGGAAAAGCCGCGTAGCAGCACCGCCGACAGCGGTAAACAGAAAGTCCGCTCGGCCGAGGTCGGCACCGACATCCTCAAGGCCTTGGCCGAGTTGTCGCCATCGACATCGTTGTCGCGCTTGGCCGAACACGTGCAGATGCCAGCGAGCAAGGTTCATCGCTATTTACAGGCGTTGATCGCCAGCGGCTTTGCCGAGCAAAACGCCGCCACCAATCATTACGGTCTCGGCCGCGAAGCCTTGCGCGTCGGCCTGGCCGCTTTAAACAGTATGGACGTGCTGAAAGTCGCCGCCCTGCCACTCGCCGAGTTACGCGACGACCTGAACGAAACCTGCTTCCTCGCGGTATGGGGCAACCAGGGCGCAACCGTGGTGCATATCGAACCGGCGGTGCGTGCAGTGACGGTGGTGACGCAACTGGGTTCGGTCTTGCCGCTGCTCAGCTCATCCACCGGCCTGGTGTTCAGCGCTTTTTTGCCGAACCGCGAAACCGTTGAGTTACGCGAACTGGAAGTGCAGGCAACGGCGGCCCATCCGCTGGCCGATGACCAGGTCTACGCGACCTTGTGTGAACAGATCCGCGAACGCGGCCTGCATCATGTGCATGGTTTGCTGATGCCGGGAGTCGATGCGCTCTCGGCTCCAGTGTTCAATGCCGTCGGCCAGGTGGCGGCAGTGCTGACCATCGTCGGCCCGACGTCGTTGTTCCACGCCGACGAAAACGGCCCGGCGGCGCAGCGATTGCTGGCGGCGACCCGGGCCGTGAGTTGGCGGATGGGCTACGAGCCCAGCGTCGCCGGTTAAATTGTACGGCGCTGAACGCCTGTGTTTATTCCAGTAGCGTCTGCTCGCTGGAATCAGGCTCTTCGAGCGCCTCCTTCATCAATTCGGTCATCACCGCCAGATCCACGGTTTTTCCACTGCACGCAGAGACAACGCTCAAACAGGTATTCGCATCGCCCAAGCGCTTGGCAATCGCCTTCTGCACCTGCGAGAAACCCAACTTGCCGATACGCATCGTGGCCAGTTCCAGCATGCAATCGAGGTAGCTTGCGAATACCCC
The DNA here is from genome assembly GCF_058800905.1 of Pseudomonas sp. GW822-FHT04C11. Classification (NCBI taxonomy): domain Bacteria; kingdom Pseudomonadati; phylum Pseudomonadota; class Gammaproteobacteria; order Pseudomonadales; family Pseudomonadaceae; genus Pseudomonas; species Pseudomonas sp. GW822-FHT04C11. Next base: position 112,658 of record NZ_JBXAMS010000006.1, read on the forward strand.
CGAATGATCTCCTTCGTGATAAGCCTTTGCCCCCTCGAACACCCCTTTAGCCATCACGACCGCGCTTAATCCAAGACCGATCGGTGGGAAGATACAGCCTATGACGGTGACTGCCGCTACCGCAGCGTCGTAGCTCAGTTTGGCAACAATCTCGATGAGACTCGTGGTTTGTGCATCGACACCGTCAATGATCTGCCTGATCATCTCGCTGTAACAATGCGAAAAGTCGAATACCCGGCTATGAACGTGCAGTGCCGGCGGCTCGTCGTCGGTACTACGTTGCGTCAGCTCTTCGATGTATGCGCTGATCACTCGCTGGTCGGTGTATTTGACGCGCTTGCAGTAATAACTGCCTAACCCCCCCACTTTCACCGACCTGGTGAACTCGGCCCGTGGTCGAAACCATCGGCCGTCAGGTGCATTCGGGGTATACAACAGATCCGTGGCCACGCCATCGTTCATCAAGCGGAAAACATAAACGCCCTGGACCCTGCGGTTTTGCAGATAAAACTGGTACACACCGTTGCGTTGGGGAGATTCAGGCTCATCATTTTCTATTGGATCGGTGGACTCCGGTACTCGCAACCGATCAATAGCTTCTTCGATATCCCAACTTTGACGCTTATCAATTCTGCCGCTGAAGAGTTCCGCCAATGCGGCGCGCTGCATCTCATGCAGTTGCGTGTTTACATACACATCGCGTTTCAGCGCGTAACCAGGGGCATTGGGGTCCAGGTAGTCGCTGGACAGCATGTCGATATATTTTTCACCCGGACGCAACGTCTTCGACCAGCCCACCATGTATTTCATCAGCACGTCGGCCATCAAGGTGTCGGAGATGGGGGGATGGCCGGCCAACAAACGCAGTTTCGGGTAGATTCCCGGGTTATGTATCGGCCCGCTATCTTCCGTGATGTGTTGTTCCTTGATGATGAGCTGAGACAAGGTCATTTCTTGCGACTCGTCCAGCACCACCTTTATCAGATCGGGGTTCACGACGACTGTTTCGCCGTGTTCCGCCAGAACATCTTCAACCCTTTGTTTGATGAGGTTGTACGCAAACTTCTCGTAACTGATCAGCGCCGCCTCATGGCTGGCGAGCCGGGTCAACGCTTTAAGCTCGGTATTCAAACGAGCGAAATACCGTCGATGGTAAGAGGACGCCGAACGATAACCAGCAGGAATGACCGCCTCCACTTCGCCCCGCAGCCAACCGACATTGAGCAGAACAGCCTGGCGTAATGCCCCTGCACCGAACTGCGGCCATGGGGTACGCTTGAGGCCGCGCCATTGACTCGGCAACTCCAGCACAAATCTCATGTAAGCATCGGTGCGCTCTCGCTCAGCGGCGTGAGACTGCCGACTCAGGTAACTGCGTCCTGCCGGCTGATTCGTCCAATCGGCCATATGGAAGTTCAGTTGTTTGATGCTCACAAACTCGAACCAGACCCTGCCCCCGGGGGCTTGCGGCGCATAGAGCACGCAAGGACCGTCCTCACCTTCCGGTCCACAATAAACAATCATCCCGTGGAAGGCGTGTTTCCAGGTGTCAAACGAAAGACTCCCCATGGAATAGTTTCTGACGTTCTGGCTGGCCAGTTCGACGATCTTGAGGCTGTCGTCACTGAGATGCCCTTGCAACTTCGCGCTGAACGAACTCAGGTCCGTGCGACTGTCCAGCACGGCTTGCAGGGCTTGCAGCACCGCTTCGCTGGTGTATTTTTCTTCAAATTTCTCGGCATACAGCGAGCGCATGCTGTTCTCATCGCCCAGCACCTCCCTCAGTACTTGCTCGGTAAAGTCTGGCGGTAACGTCTCACCTTCAAGGGTGATCTCCAATGGAACAGAGGACGGATCATACAAACCGTTGAGCATGAACTCGGGAAGTGTCAGGCGATTGCGTTGAACAACCTTTTGCTGCCCCACATAAAACGTATGAGAAGCGTTGACAAGAATGTGCTCCGGGTCGACAAGTTCACCGGTTTCAATTCTGACAATCTCTTGGGCATAGAAATGTGCGAACGCCTTGAGAGATACGGTTTCTTTCAGCCGCTCATCAAGCGCTTGCTCTTTTGCTGCCAGGGACTGTTCCGTATCGACATAATATTGGCGATCTTCCTCACTGGCACGCTGCAACCAATCCGGTATCAGGAGAGGTTGTTCGGCCATTGTTCGTTTCGACGGACGTAACAGCTCTTTCGAAGAGTCGCCCCCCGCCACGGCCGTTAAAATATTAACATTCATGCACACTTCCTTTTGGCATCCAACAACACTACCAAATACAAAATTATTATTAGCAACAGCCCATAAAATTCTTTAACACCCCGCACACTGATCACGCGGGGCATTCTACCGACTCATCCCATTTATCGGTCACCGCACAGGCTTATAAGGCACTGCTTATTGCGCTCGGTAATACTCGACGATACCGCGGCCAAACAAATTCAGCTTTTCAATATTGAAGATGTTGTTATCCACGCGATAAAGCGGATCAAACGTCCACTGCCGGGTAAATACACCCGCATACTCGTCGCCGAACGCAGGAAACTCGTCATCCTGGACCTTCTCCATGATCGCCCAGCTCAGGGTTTGCGAGTAATCGACTACCGGCTGCCCAAGATCATTGACCACTGTCGAGGTCAGGTAAGTCTCATCGGCTTTGATACCATACTTCAACTGTTTAAAATCCTTATCCAGCATCGCACTGATTTCTTTCAACAAATCCATATTCGACATCTCTTAAATCCTTTTAATAAATAAGTGATCGCCCTGCACAGCAGATAAACTCAGATGAACCGGGCCGACGAACACCTTATAAAGATTCCAGCCATTAAAGTACACCCCAGAACATGTATGCATTCGTAAACAACCACAACAAGATCGTGTTCCACCCACACTTAAAATACTGAACCCCTGCACTGTTTCCCTGGCCACCGCTGGAGTTCCTCGCCCCACGCCCAACGTTCCATTGATCCGTCGTGCCAGGGCATTTACCGTATGTAACGATATAAACAAGAGGTCGGCTATTCGTTAGTTCGCGTTACCTTGAGCGACTAACTTGAGCACTTCTATTTCACGTTAACTCAACGGTTTTTGTACAAAAGGCGCCACCTGACGTGCATCGGCCCATGGCAGCGACTGTTGCCGATGCTGTAACAGTCATTGTCTCGAATCGCTATTTTTCCTTTGGGGATAAGGACTTATCCTTGCCTGGCTTTCAGGGCAATGGGGCCGAAAGCACGAAGTACCGAGGTGTGATTTTCCCGCCTCATCAGCAACAGAATCCAGGTGATTTGAATCCGTTTCAGCTCATCGACCCGTGTTCACTGACGTTGATTTGTAGCTCCTTGATCCAACGTCTTACCTTGGCCGCTGCGTTTGCAGCGGCCTTTTTTATGGGCGAAATAAAGAACCCCGTGAGCACGGGGTTCGATGGGGGAAGTGCTCGGAGGCGAAGCTGATTGAGCGTACGCTGGCAATAGTCTTCGGAGTTACAACGAATACCTCTGCAGATTCGCCATCATTTCCTTCAGCGCCTCAATGTTGTCCTTCGGATGCGCTGCACCTTCAAAGTCGCAAATCTGCTCCCAGTGAGCAGCAACATCTTCCGGCGAGAAGCCCTCACGCGGATCGAAACCGGCGCCGAGGCTGCGTTCCCAGCGCACTTTGCCCATCCAGCCACCACCGACTTCGAACAGACCGGAAGTTTCCTGACAATTCTCACTGGCCAGGTACACCACCAGCGGGCTGACCAATTCCGGTTTCAGCTGTTCGAATACTTGTGGCGGAATCAAGCCTTCGGTCATGCGCGTGCCACCGGTCGGGGCGATGGCGTTGACCAGAATATTGTTCTTGCGGCCTTCGAGGGCCAGGGTGCGGGTCAGGCCATAAAGACCGAGTTTGGCCATGCCGTAGTTGGACTGGCCGAAGTTGCCGTAGATGCCGGAGGTCGAGGCAGTGAAGATCACTCGACCGTAGTTTTGCTCACGCATGTGTGGCCACGCGGCACGGGTGACTTTATAAGCACCTTCGACATGCACGCGGTAAACCAGGTCCCAATCGCCGTCTTCCATTTTGTGGAAGGTCTTGTCGCGCAATATCCCGGCGTTGTTGACCACCACGTCGATGCGACCAAAGGTATCGAGGGCGTGCTGCACGAGTTTGTCGCCGTCGGTCACCGAATCGTGGTTGGCCACGGCGCTGCCGCCAGCCTCGCGAATCTCTGCTACCACGCGGTCGGCTGCCGAGGCATTGGCGCCTTCGCCTTGAGCCGAGCCGCCGAGATCATTGACCAGTACCTTGGCACCCTGCCTGGCGAATAACAACGCATGAGCCCGTCCAAGACCGCCGCCTGCACCGGTGACGATCACCACTTTATCTTCAAAGCGCACAGACTCTTTCATTACCAAACTCCAGCAGGCCAGGGACAGTGAGCCCGAGTGTCAGGCACGGCGCAGGCAGTCACAATCAACAGGGCTGAGGCTGAATGGTGTGCAATAAGGCGGGGGGATGATGAGCGCGAATGCGCTTGCACGGACCGTGCTGGAGCAGCCGGGCAGCACTACGTTGACCAGCGAGACAGCAATTCGCTGAATAGGGGGTAGTCCTTAGGGCTTCTAGCCTGTTCGCGTGTAGGATATGTGCCATTTTGCCAAGGATGCTCACAATGTTTGACTCGTGCAAGGAAGCCTGGCGCCGGATATCCGGGGTCTTTCTCACCGTGGTGAGCGTTCTTTCCAAAGTCGTTGGCTGGTTGCTGAAAAGCCTCTTTGGCCAGTGGCAGCCGCCCTTCTGGCTGAGGGCTATCGGCGCTGGGCTGACGACGCTGGGGCACAAGGCCCGAGCTTATCCGCGCCAGACCACTGGCGGCGTGTTGGGCTTGCTGCTGGTAGTGGCAGCGGTTTTTTACGGCTGGCACTGGTATTCAAACCTGCCAAAACCGCACACCGTGGCCTATTCGGTGCACAAGCCGAACCTGACGGATTACACCCAGCAGCCCCCCATCGTCGATACCCTGCAAATCCGCTTCGCCGAATCGGTGGCGCCGTTGCAGGACATTGGCAAGCCCGTCACTCAGGGTATTAGCCTCAAGCCCGCCGTCCAAGGCACCTGGAGCTGGGCCGATGATCGCAGCCTGTTGTTCGTGCCGGACCAGGACTGGCCGATTGACGCCCATTACAGTCTCGAACTTTCAAAGAGCAACCTGCTGGCTGACGGTGTGCTACTGGCCGAATACAACAGCCAGATAACCACCCCACCATTCCGCGGCCAACTGACCCAAAACGAGCTGTACCAGGACCCGGTCAATCCGACACTGAAACAGCAGGTGGCGACCTTCCGCTTCTCCCACCCGGTGGACGAAGAAAGCCTGCGCAAGCGAGTGTCCGTTACCCTTGGCAAAGGCTTGGCCTACCGCGATGCCCAGGCGCCTAACCTGCCGGAAATCAGCTTCGACGAACGCAAGCTCAACGCCTACATCCGTTCCGCCGCCCTGGCCACGCCGCTGGAAAACGCCTCGGTTACGATCAAACTCGACGAAGGCATCAAGGCTCGAGATGGCGGCAACACCAGCCCTGCGCCGTTGAGCGCCGATGTGACGGTGCCCGGGCGTTATCGCCTGACCTTCAGCAGCGCCGACATCCAGTTTGTCGACAACGAACGCGGCGAGCCGGAACCTGTGCTGATGTTCAGCAGCTCCAACGCTGTGGCCGATGAGACCATCGCCGGTAAGGTCCAGGCCTGGCTGCTGCCGGAAAAAGCCGAGAATGACCATCGCCCCTGGTCCACCAGCGAAATAGACGAAAAACTGTTGGCCCGCAGCATCCCGGTCAAGTTGACCCACGTACCGAGCATCGAGCCGCTGAACACTCAGCACGCCTTCAAGTTCAAGGCCCCGGCGGGCCGCATGCTGTATGCACGGGTTCCGGCCAATCTGGAAGCCATCGGCGGTTACCTGGCAAAAAATCCTGTGGCGTCGCTGGTGAGCATGCCGGCCTATCCGCGTACCTTGCAGTTCCTCTCCAACGGTGCATTGCTGAGCCTCAACGGCGAAAAACGCCTGGGTTTCATGGCTCGTGGCGTGCCCGGCGCCCATGTGGAAATCGCCCGTTTACTGCCCAACCAATTGCAGCACCTGGTGGATCAAAGCAGCGGCAGCTTCGCCCGGCCAAACTTCGGCAACGACTATTTCGACCGGATGGTAGAGCGCATGTCCCTGGACATTCCGCTTTCGGCCGCCGATCCGTCGAAAACCCTCTATGACAACGTAGATCTCAGCCGTTACCTCACCGCCAACGGTGGCCGTCGAGGGATTTTCGTCCTCAAGCTGAGCCCCCAGGACGATCCGGCCGAGCGCACCTTCGACGGTTATTCGCGCAACACCACCAGTGACCTGCGCTTTATCGTGGTCACAGACCTGGGGATCATAGCCAAACGCTCCAGCGACGGCAGCCACGATGTGTACGTGCAATCCATCGGCAACGGTTCACCCGTGGCCGACGCTCAGGTCGATATCATCGGCCGCAATGGCTTGCCAGTGAGCAGCGGTAAAACCGACACCGAAGGCCACGCCCACTTTGCCAAACTCGACGAGTTGCGCCGCGAAAAAACGCCACTGATGTACGTGGTAACCCGTGGTAACGACCAGTCCTTCCTGCCAATTGCCCGACAGTCCCAGCAATTGGACCTGTCGCGTTTCGACGTCGGCGGTCTGAAAGAAGACGGCGCCATCGACCGCTTGAGCGCTTACCTGTTTACCGACCGCGGCCTCTATCGCCCCGGCGAGACCGCGCATCTGGGCATGATCGTGCGTAGCGGCAATTGGAAAGGTGTGCTGCAAGGCCTGCCACTGGAGTTGCAAATCACCGACCCCCGGGGCCTCGAAGTGATACGCCAGCCGCTGAAGCTGTCGGCCTCGGGTTTTGAAAGCTTCGATTTCGCCAGCAGTGAAGTAGCGCCGGCCGGGGATTACACCGCGACCCTGCAACTGATTGGCGAACAACAGACCCGCACCGATTTGGGCAGCGTCAGCTTCAAGGTTCGCGACTTCGAGCCGGACCGCATGAAAGTCAGTCTGAGCCTGCACGATACGCCGGTACAAGGCTGGATACCGCCGGAGCAAGTGGTGGCCAAGGTCACCGCGTTGCACCTGTTCGGCGCTCCGGCGTCGGGTCGGCGGGTGACCGCAAAAATGTCCCTGAGCCCAACGCTGGCCGCCTTCGATCGCTTCCCGGATTACCGCTTCCGTCTCAGAGACTCCCTGGAAGAAGCCAACGCCGAGGACCTGGCAGAGACCGAGGCCGACGACAACGGCCAGGCCGTCCTTGACCTCAACTTGCAACGTTTTGCCAACAGCACCTATCGCCTGCAAGTCATGGCTCAGGTCTACGAGGCCGAAGGCGGTCGCAACGTCGCCGCCCAGAGTGCTTTGCTGGTGTCTTCGGCGCCGTACCTGGTAGGTGTGAAGAGCCAGGATTCCTTGGGCTACGTGGCCAAGGATGCGTCGCGCCAGGTGCAATGGCTGGCCGTCGCGCCGGACCTCACGCCGGTAGCGGTAGAGGGCCTGAGTACCGAGCTGGTGGAACACCGCTACGTTTCGGTGCTGATCAAGCAATCCAACGGCACCTACAAATACGAGTCGCGGATCAAGCACATCAACCAGTCAGCCACGCCCCTGCCCTTGGGTAAGGACGGCGCGAAACAGACGCTGAACACCGCCACACCAGGCGACTACACCCTGCAACTCAAGGACGCCAACGGCAACCTGCTCAACGCCATCGACTACAGCGTCGCCGGGCGTGGCAACACTTCCCGCTCCCTGGAGCGCAACGCCGAGCTGCAACTGCGCCTGGACAAACGCAGCTATGCCACCGGCGACGAGATCGCCATCAGCATCCGCGCGCCTTACACCGGCGCCGGGCTGATCACCATCGAGCGCGATAAGGTCTACACCCAGCAGTGGTTCAAGGCCGATAGCACCAACAGCGTGCAGCACATCCGTGTGCCAGCCGGGCTGGAGGGCAATGCTTACATCAACGTGCAATTCGTGCGGGACATCGGCTCATCCGAGGTCTACATGAGTCCATTGTCCTACGGCGTTGTGCCGTTCAGCATCAACCTCGATGCGCGGCGCATGGCGCTGAAGGTCGAAGGCCCGACGAAGACCGAGCCGGGGCAGGTGCTGGACATCAAGGTCAATGCCGACCGCCCTTCCCGCGCCGTGGTCTACGCGGTGGACGAAGGCATTCTGCAAGTAGCGCGTTACCAGACGCCGGACCCGCTGGGCTTCTTTTTTCAGAAACGGGCGCTGGAGGTCGGTACCAGCCAGATTCTTGACCTGATCCTGCCGGAATTCAGCCGCTTGCTCAGTGGCGCTGCACCCGGTGGCGATACGGAAAACGCCTTGGCCTCGCACCTCAACCCGTTCAAACGCAAACACCAGCCGCCCGTGGCATGGTGGTCAGGGCTGATCGACTTGCCGGCCGGGGATACCGTGCTGCATTACCAGATCCCGGACAGCTTCAACGGCAAGTTGCACCTGTTTGCGGTGGCGGTGGATACCGACAGCGTCGGTGTCAGCGAAGCCAGCACCGATGTGCGCGGGCCACTGGTGATCACGCCGAACGTGCCGGCTTTCGTTGCACCTGGGGATGTGTTCAGTGTCAGTGCCGGGGTCTTCAGCAATCTGGAAACGCCCACCCGTGTGAAATTTGAGCTGCAAACCAGCGCCGGCCTGAAAGTCGAAGGCGACCCGAACAGCACCCTGGACCTGCAACCGCGCAAGGAAGGCATAGCCGAATTCCGGATCAAGGTCCTGGAAAACCTCGGCTCGGCGGATTTGCGCTTTGTCGCGGTGCTGCCGGACGGCAAGCGTATCCAGGTGGCCGAAACCACCTCGATCCGGCCCTTGAGTGAACACCGGGTCGCCCTCAGCCTCGGCCGTTTCGACAGCACCAGCAAAGAGTTGAAACCCACGCGCGAACTGTTCCCCCAACTGCGTAATGTGCAACTGGGGGTGGCCGCCTCGCCTCTGGTCTGGGCTAATGGCCTCAAGCACTACCTTGATGACTACGGTTACGCCTGTACCGAGCAATTGGTGTCCAAGGCCATGCCGACGTTGATTTGGGGCGGCACCGCACCAGAAGCGGAACAGGCCTTTACCGGTGCGGTGCGCATGCTTCGACAGCGGCAGAATCAAGCCGGTGGTTTCGGCCTGTGGGCCGCCAATCCTGACGTCGCGCCTTATGCCAGCCTGTATGCCACTGACTTCCTGATCGAAGCCAAGGAGCGCGGTCTGCCGGTGCCGGAAGATGTGCTGGTGCGCGCCAACGCTTACCTCACCGACCTGGCCAACGGTCCCAGCGAAGGCCTGTCGGAATTGCGCAACCGTGCCTACGCCAGCTACCTGCTGAGCCGTCAGGGGATTCTGGTCAGTGGTGCCTTGAGCGATATCCGCGAGCGCTACGAGAGCTACTTCCGCGACAGCTGGAAGAATGACCTGGGCGCCGCCTACCTCGCCGCCAGTTACAAGTTACTGAAGCAGGATCGTCAGGCTGATGCACTGGTGCGCAAAATCCCGTGGCGCTCCATCAGCGATGCCTGGGACAGCGACGGCCTGTATTACGACCCACTGGTCCACGACGCCGAGCACCTGCATTTGCTCAGCCGCCACTTCCCCGAGTTGCTGGGCGACGTGCCGGTGAACCTGCTGGACAAGCTTGGCAAGCGCCTCAATGAGCAGCGTTACAACTCGCTGTCGGCCGCACTGTTGTTGCGCGCCCTGGACAACTACGGCCAACGGGCGCAAAGCAACATGACCCTCAAAGCCACGGCCTGGCTGGGAGACAAGCAGCAACAACTGTTACAGATGGCCGGTCAACCGCCTCGTGCGGCAGTCCCGCCAGGCACGCAAAAACTGCTGATGGAAAAAACTGACGGTCCTGCTGCGTTCTACATGCTCAGCGAGGCCGGTTTTGATCGGAGTGCGACCCTCCATTCCATCAGTAATGGCCTGGAAATCATCCACGAATACCTCGACCTGAACGGCAAGCCCGTCAGCCAGGTGAGCGTCGGTGATGAGTTCCTGGTGCGCCTGCGACTGTGGGCCACGGATCGGGATCAGGTGCAGCAAGTGGCGGTGGTCGATTTGTTGCCGGGCGGCGTCGAGCCGGTGTATCGCCTGCCGCCAGAGCCGCAGGCCGCCAGTGAAGGTGAAGGCGAAGAATCGCAATACGCCGAAAACAGCGAAGAGGCCAACGCCTGGCAAGCGCCTATTGGTGAGAGCGAGTTGAGCAATTGGCAACCGGATTACATTGATGTGCGCGATGACCGGGTGGTGTTTTATGGCACGGCGCTACGGGACGTCGGCACCTTCGTCTACCGCGTACGGGCCACCAACGCCGGGACCTTCAACACGCCACCGGCCTATGCCGAAGGCCTGTACCAAACCACCTTGCAAGGCCGTGGCAAGGTCGGCCAGCTTGAAATCGTCAAGCCTTGAAACATCCGGGACGGCGCTTGAAACCCCTGCTGGCAGTTGGGCTGGCAGTGGGCGTGCTGGTGGGGCTGCGACTGTGGCCCCATCAGCCACTGGAGCAAACCACCTCATCCTCGCGACTGGTGCTGGCCGACGACGGTTCGCTGCTGCGCATGACCCTGGCCGCCGACGGCCAGTATCGGCTGTGGCTGCCCCTGGAGCGCATCTCGCCATCACTGGTCGAGGCGTTGCTGCTCAAGGAAGACCGCAACTTCTATTGGCACCCGGGAATCAACCCGCCAGCATTGCTGCGGGCGGCCACGGCCACTTACAGCGGGGGCCAGCGCCAGGGCGGCTCGACCTTAAGCATGCAACTGGCGCGACGGCTGTGGGACCTCAATACCCGGCAGGTCCCCGGCAAACTGCAACAAATGGCCCTGGCGCTTTGGCTGGAGCTGCGTTACAGCAAACACGACATCCTCGAGGCCTATCTCAACCTGTCGCCCATGGGCGGCAATATCGAAGGTGCCGAAGCGGCAAGCCGGATTTACTTCGGTAAAGCGGCAGCGCAGTTGTCGTTATCCGAAGCCCTCGCGCTGGCGGTGATTCCCCAGCAGCCAGGACGGCGCGCCAGCTTCGGACCGTCGCTGCAAAACGCTCGCCTGCGGCTGATGGCGGACTGGCACGAGACCTATCCCGAAGATCCGCGTAACAGCAGTTTGCTGGAGCTGCCATTGGAGGCGCGCACTCGTCAGCAGATTCCTTTCCTGGCGCCTCATTTGAGCGAACAGCTGCTGACGTCCCAGACCGGTAATGAGCTCAACAGTACTCTCAACCTGCCCTTGCAACGGCTGCTGGAACGTTTGATTGGCGGCTTTATCGCCGAACACCGCAGCACCGGTATCGAGAACGCCACGGCAATCCTGGTGGACAGCCGCGACCAGAGCGTCAAGGCGCTGGTAGGCTCGGCGGATTACTTATCCACGGCCATTCACGGGCAGGTCAACGGCGTACTGGCGCGACGCTCACCCGGTTCCACCCTCAAGCCGTTTCTCTATGGGCTGGCGCTGGATCAGGGGTTGATCCACCCCATGAGCATTCTCAAGGACATGCCCAGTAACTTCGGCTACTTCCAGCCGGAAAATTTCGATGGCAGTTTTGTCGGCCCACTGACAGCCCGGGACGCGTTGATTCGCAGCCGCAATATTCCGGCGGTGTGGCTGGCCAGCAAGGTCAAATCCCCTTCGTTGTACGGCTTTTTGCAAAGGGCCGGGATCAAGGGATTGCGGGGCGAGAGCCATTACGGTCTGGCCCTGGCCCTGGGCGGTGGCGAGATGACCCCCGAAGAATTGGCGCGGCTGTACCTGATGTTGGCCGGCGACGGGCATTTGCGGTCGTTGCGCTACCTCGTCGAGCAGCCTCAGACCAGCGGTGCCGCGCTGCTGACGCCGCAAGCCGCGTTCATGGTGCGCGATATGCTCAGGCACAACCCGCGCCCGGATGGCTTGCCGGCCAACAGCTCTAGTCGGCACTGGCGCACGGCCTGGAAAACCGGCACTTCCTGGGGCTTTCACGATGCCTGGAGCGCCGGAATCGTCGGCCCGTACGTGTTAATCGTGTGGGTCGGCAATTTCGACGGCAGGCCCAACCCGGCGTTCATTGGCGCAAAGACGGCAGCGCCACTGTTCTTTCGCATCGCCGACGCCCTGCCTCTGGCATTGCCCACGGTCGCCGACAAAGTCGACAAACCACCTGCAGGACTGACGCGGATCGACGTCTGCGCCGCCTCCGGCGAGCTGCCCAACCGCTGGTGCCCCTCGACCCGCAAGACCTGGTATATCCCCGGGGTCTCACCCATTCGTGTGTCCAACCTGCATCGCCCGGTGCTACTCGACACCCGTACCGGCAAGGCTGCCTGCCCGCCGTTCGATCCGCAGTACACCCGCGAAGAGGTATTCGAATTTTGGCCCAGCGATGTACAACGACTGTTCCGCGCCGCCGGCCTGCCACGGCGCACGCCGCCTGACGTGCTCAAGAGCTGCCAGCCCAATCGCCACGGCGATCAGAGCGAAGCCCCGCAAATCCGCTCGCCGCTGACCCAGGTCACCTATCAGCTGCGCCTGTCCCACCCCCATGAAAGCATTCCCCTGAACGCCAACGCCGCGAGTGATGCCTTGACCCTGTATTGGTTCGCCGACCAGACCCTGATCGGTCAGGGTCCACCCCAAGCCACACTGAACTGGCGGCCAGGCAAGTCGGGCGAGTATCACTTGCGAGTCAGTGATGATCAGGGCCGCAGCGTGAGCCGAGGATTACGGGTAGAGTTTTTGCCTTAGCCGAGCAAGGAGCGACCCTGGGGTCGCATGACCACGCATTAGCCATGACTTGATGCAGGGCGCAGTTGAAACCAAAACGGGCCTGCATCTGCAGGCCCGTTTTCAGTGGGGTGGTAAGGGTGTTTCAGGCATCAGCTATTGAAAGCGGCCTGTTCGTTCTCGAGAAATTCTTCTTCCAGCAGCGCGTCGGCATGGGCACCCGAGTTGATCGGCGTGACGGTGGCGCGTTTACCGCGCAATTTGCCGAACAGGTGTTCCAGCGCATGTTCAAGTTTGGTGGCCGCCCCTTCGATGGCCAGTTCCAGTGTGTCGGCTTTATGAGTAACGGAAACCGGTTGATGGCCTTTTGGCCGCGCTTCAAGTTGGCAGCGCATGTCGTGTGGACCGGGTTTATCGCCGTTCTCGTCCCGCAGGTGGACTTCGACCCGTGTCAGGTCTTCTTCGTATCGTTCGAGCGTGCTCTCAATGGTAGTACGTACCCACTCCTCCAGTCGGATGCTGCTTTGAATATGGTTATCGCTATTGACTTGGATTTGCATAGTTCATCCCTTATTTCAGCTAGCTCGCGAGAGATCCGGTGCGGTGTTTGAAATCTGGTTGACCGTGACCTCTTGGTTACAGAGTTGGGCAGACGGAGAAACAATTCAACCCCTAAAAAAAGATAAATATTCATACGCAAAAAAAGCCGGACAACGGGCAAAAGCGCTGTTACTGTCGGGAGTCGACTCGACCTGCAACGCCGCAAAAAACCCTCACAATTGCCCCTCACCCAGGGGGTGCAACCCGCGAAAAATCTCCGCCTCCTCCACCAGCCAGTCATGCACCGCGCGCACGCCCGGATGGCTCAGCGCCCCCGGTGAATACAGCAACACATAGCGTTTGTAGTTGGGCACCGCGACGCCGAACGGCACGATCAGCGTGCCCCGCTCCAGCTCATCGTTGAGCAAGGTCCGGCGGGCGATGGCCACGCCCATCCCGGCAATCGCCGCCTCGATGGTCAAGTGGTTGCGGTTGAAGGTATGCCCGCGCCGTACGTCGGCACCGTCGAAGCCGATAGCGTTCAGGTAAAACTCCCACTCCGCGTATTCATAACTGCCGCGCCAGGCGGTGATGTCGTGCAACAACGGAAAATGCACCAGATCCGCCGGCCCGTGCAGCGGCGGTCGACCGCGCAGCAGGCTCGGCGCGCAGACCGGGAAAATCTGCTCATCGAGCAAGGCTGTGGATAACAATCCCGGGTAACTGCCATCGTTCAAGTCGATGGCCAGGTCGAAGTCACCTTCGTGCAGCGCCACGCTGCTGTCCTCGGCCACCAGCCGCAACTGGATATCCGGAAACCGCTGCTGCAAACGCGGCAGACGCGGCGTCAGCCATTTACCGAGAAACGAAGGAATCGAACGCAAACGCAGGATGCCGCTGATCATTCCTGCATCCAGCCGGCGTAGTTCCGCGTCGATGCTGCCGTAGGCTTCGTTAACTGTGATCGCCAGACGCTGGCCTTCGGCACTCAATTCGACGCCCCGGGCGCGGCGGTGGAACAGGCGAAACCCCAGGCGCTCTTCCAACTGGCGGATCTGCTGGCTGACGGCGCCGGGGGTGATGTGCAGTTCTTCGGCGCAGCGGGTGAACGACAAGTGGCGTGCCGCACAGGAAAACACATGCAGCCAGACGTAGGTCTGGGCATGAAATTGACGACTCATCGTTTAGTCCTACTAAAGCCTGTCTTAGGAAGTTTCGTTGGTCAGCGCTGACCGAGGTAGGCAGTATCGCCTACATTGCGCTTGTCCTACAAAAAATGGCGGCGATTCCTACTCCATTGCTTGTAAGGCTTTAGCATGGCTATCAGTGTTTTCGATCTCTTCAAAGTCGGCATCGGTCCGTCCAGTTCCCACACCGTCGGCCCGATGCGCGCTGCGGCGACCTTCGCCCAGGCGCTGTTTGACCAGGGTTTGCTGGAGCAAACCCGACGGGTGGAAGTCCGTCTCTACGGCTCGCTGTCCGCCACCGGCGTCGGCCACGCCACCGATCGCGCCTGCGTCATGGGGCTGATGGGCGAATGGCCCGACAGCATCGACCCGAGCTGCATCGGTCCGCGTATCCAACAGTTGCGTGAAAGCGGCGAACTGCTGCTGGCCGGTCGCCGGAGCATTGCCTTCGATTGGCAACGCGATTTGCTGTTGCTCGACGAAAGCCTGCCCTACCACCCTAACGCCATGTCGCTGACAGCCTTTGGCGAAAACAGCCAGTTGTGGGAACAAACCTACTATTCGGTCGGCGGCGGTTTCATCGTTGAAGCAGCCGAAGCCGAGTCGGGCGTGCCGGCCTCGAGCGACGTGGTGTTGCCGTACGAATTTTCCAGTGCCGTGGAATTACTGTCGCTGTGCAACCAGCACGGCTTGCGGGTTTCCGAGCTGATGATGGCCAACGAACGGGCCTGGCGCAGCGATGCGGAAATTCGCAGCGGCCTGCTGCACATCTGGTCGGTGATGCGTGAATGCGTCGAGCAAGGCCTGCGCCACGAAGGCATCCTGCCGGGCGGTCTGGATGTGCCGCGCCGCGCTGCAAAATTGCACCGCAGTCTGTTGGAAATCGGCAAACCGAACGTCATCAGTTCGACCCTCTCGGCGATGGAATGGGTCAACCTGTTCGCCCTCGCCGTGAACGAAGAAAACGCCGCCGGCGGCCGCATGGTCACCGCACCGACCAACGGCGCGGCGGGGATCATCCCGGCGGTCCTGCATTACTACATGAAGTTCAACCCCGACGCCTCGGACGACGATGTCGTGGCGTTTTTCCTCGCCGCCGCGTCGGTGGGCATCCTCTGCAAAAAGAACGCCTCGATCTCCGGTGCCGAAGTCGGCTGCCAGGGTGAAGTCGGTTCCGCCTGCGCCATGGCCGCTGCCGGCCTCGCCGAGGTATTGGGCGCGACACCCGAACAACTGGAAAACGCCGCCGAAATCGGCCTGGAACACAACCTCGGCCTGACCTGCGACCCGGTCGGCGGGCTGGTTCAGGTGCCGTGCATCGAGCGCAACGCAATTGCCGCGGTGAAGGCAATCAACGCCACCCAAATGGCCCTGCGCGGCGACGGCAAACACTTTATTTCCCTGGACCGGGTGATCCGCACCATGCGCGATACCGGCGCCGATATGCATGACAAATACAAAGAAACTTCACGGGGCGGCCTGGCTGTGAGCTGGGTGGAGTGCTGACGAGCATTCCCTGACCGCCTGCATTACGTGAGCCCGAGCAAGAATAATAACGAGGCGATACTGATGACCGATGTACGTACACCTGCTGCCGATAATCCTGCTGTAGAACTGCCCCGTAGTACCGCAACAACCAGCAAAGGCTGGAGCAAACACGACACCACCTGGATGCTCGGACTTTACGGCACGGCGATTGGTGCAGGCACGCTGTTCCTGCCGATCAACGCCGGTGTCGGCGGTTTCTGGCCGTTGCTGGTGCTGGCGCTGCTGGCCTTCCCGATGACCTTCTTCGCCCACCGCGGCCTGACCCGCTTCGTGCTGTCCGGGCGTTCCGGGGACATCACCGAAGTAGTGGAAGAGCACTTCGGCATCGGTGCCGGCAAGCTGATCACCCTGCTGTATTTCTTTGCGATCTTCCCGATTTTGCTGGTGTACAGCGTGGCGCTGACCAACACCCTCGGCAGTTTCATGGAGCATCAATTACACATCGCACCGCCACCGCGCTCGGTGTTGTCGCTGGCGCTGATTCTGGGGCTGATGGCGATCGTCCGTTGCGGTCAGGGCGTGATCGTCAAATGCATGAGCGTGCTGGTTTACCCGTTTGTCGCCGCGTTGCTGTTGCTCGGTGTGAGCCTGATCCCGAACTGGAACGGCGCGTTCTTCGCCTCGGCCAGTGAAGGCATGCCGTTGCCGCTGTTCTTCAAAACCCTGTGGCTGGCGATTCCGGTGATGGTGTTCTCGTTCAACCATTCGCCGATCATCTCCGCCTTCGCCGTCGACCAGAAACAGCGTTACGGCACCCAGGCCGAGCCGAAAAGCCGCGGCATCCTCGCCGTCGCCCACAGCATGATGGTGCTGACCGTGATGTTCTTCTGCTTCAGCTGCGTGCTGGCCCTGTCGCCAGCCGACCTGGCAGCCGCAAAGGCGCAGAACATCTCGATCCTGTCGTACCTGGCCAACCACTTCCAGACCCCGGTCATCGCCTATGCCGCGCCGTTGATCGCGCTGGTGGCAATCACCAAATCCTTCCTCGGCCACTACATCGGTGCGAGCGAAGGCTTCCAGGGCCTGATCGTGAAAAGCCTGCGCGGCCGTGGCCGGGTGATGCCAGCCAGCTGGCTGAACCGCGTGACCGCGCTGTTCATGATTCTCAGCTGCTGGGCGGTGGCAACCTTCAACCCGAGCATCCTGGGCATGATCGAAACCCTCGGTGGACCGGTGATCGCCTGCCTGTTGTTCCTGATGCCGATGTACGCGATCCGCCGCGTGCCGTCGCTGCGCCAGTATTCGGGGCAAGCCTCGAACGTGTTCGTGGTGCTGATCGGCCTGATCGCACTGTCAGCGATCATCTACTCCGTCATGCCCTGAAACGGACCCGGAATGAACAAGGCGAGCCGTTGGG
Source organism: Pseudomonas sp. GW822-FHT04C11 (assembly GCF_058800905.1). Taxonomy (NCBI): domain Bacteria; kingdom Pseudomonadati; phylum Pseudomonadota; class Gammaproteobacteria; order Pseudomonadales; family Pseudomonadaceae; genus Pseudomonas; species Pseudomonas sp. GW822-FHT04C11. The sequence continues at coordinate 130,079 of NZ_JBXAMS010000006.1, forward strand.
CTCGCCTTTTTATTGCCGGTTTATTGACCCGGAGCAGGACCGGCATGGCCCTTGCTTCGTCAGAATGGAGGCACACGGATGTTGTTGAAACCTCAGCGAACAGCCTGCCGGTGGTCTGGAAAAGCGAACCAATCCTGATCCCGTCCGGTCAATGACTGCACGATCCCATCAAGCGGTGACGCATTATGGATAACCCTTTCCAACTGATCACCGACGCTTTTGCGCCGGATTATCAGGTCAACCTGAGCATTCAGGGACTCGACGGCAGCATCATGCTGACCCTCTCCAAAACCGGCCGAATCGTCGCCAAGCGGATGATCAGCGCCGCACAACGCAATGACCCGCAACGCCTGAAACGGCTGGTGCAAAGCATTCAGTTCGGCATCGCCATCGAACAGGGCCACAGCGCCGTGGCGATCCTTGAAGCGATGACCAACGGCGACAACTTCAAATTACCGCCGCCCTCACCCAAGACTCCACCCCCTCGGCCGGCAAGGTTTTAAAGCTCGCCCTTCTCGACTTCCGGATGCTCACCGGAGCCCGCCCCGGTCTTGCGCTGCGGGTGTGCGATCTTCACCGACGGAAATTGCGACGAGGCATAGCGCACCACCAGAATCGAAAACGCCAGCAGCAGAATGCCGCCGCACAGGTAGATGATCCCGATGTCCGGCGGGTTGTGGTGCGACACGTTGGAGATCAGCAGGCGCGTCAACGCGGTGATCGCCACGTAGATCAGAAAGCGCACCGGCATGTGGTTGGTCTTGAAGTAAATCCCGACCATCGCCCCCAACTCGAGGTAGATGAACAGCAGCAGGATGTCATCGATCTTGATGTCACCCTCCTTGATCATCAGCAAAAACTCCGCCACCGCCGCCCAGGCAGTGACTGCACCGATGGCGAACAGCGCCAGGTAATGGAACGTCTCAACGAACAGGTTACCCAGCGATCCGGCCAACTCATGGACGCTCTGGCGAAGCTTTTCAGCCCAATTGATATTCACGGTTGTTCTTCCTTAGGTCGGTTCGACCGATGATGCCGGTTTGACGTGACGGTAGTTCTGCATGCAGAAAAAAGGCCAGCGGCATGGAGTGAGATGGTAGCGGGATGATATGAGGCACGTTGGGGTGCTTTCGGTAAATGTAGGACCGTTCTGAATTTGGCTTTTGGGCATCGGATGGATTTTTGGGGGTCGGGTCAGCAGGAACCTGCCCTGCAGCGATTAGCAGCCTCCCAGGCGCTAAAAAACCATACAGAGCCAGCACATCGCTACGATTGTGCCCGTCAACGCCTCCGCGCTAGTTTCAAACCGTCGCTGCCCATTCAGCGACCGGGCCTGAGAACCTGGGTAAGATACTGGCGCACCAACGTCCCACCTCACAATTACTGGCGTTTTATGCCCGTAATCTGTGCAATGGCGGCTGTGCGCGGGAGACCTTCGGGTCTGCCGGGTTCCCGTATCCCCGGTTTCTCAGCCTGCGCATAGCTGCCACCCATTCGCCTGAGAACGAACGTGGTAGCTCCAACTTTGACACGGGAGTTTTGCAATGACTAACCTCAAAGACCTGACAACCGCTGGCCTCACACCCTTCTCCATCCATTCCGACCACCCCCTCTTCCGCGTCAACAGCGGAGTCTCGATCCACGAAGCCTTGTCCCACGTGTCCGACTTGCTCCACCTCTCCAAACTGCTGGCCGAAGACGCGGCGATGGAACGCGGCAAGGACCGCTATGCCTGGGCGTCGCATTATTTGCAGGAAATGAGTAAGGCGGTGATCGATGACGTGGTGAAGGTGCTGGGGGCACCGGGTAATAACCGCGATTGAATGGAAAAAGCCCCGAGCTTCTCTATGAAGGCGGGGCTTTTCAGGTGTTCGACTATTTGCTCAAACGGCTCCTAGCCGCTCAACCATGTCGGGGAATTTCTCCACCAGCCTGATCAACAAGGCGGCCTGCGCATTGGGCTTCGACGTTTTCTTTCGCCCCCAGCTCGGGAGCCGGTTTGTCCTGCACGGAATGACTGCGCAGTGCGATCTCACCTTCGCGCTGAGCCACCATCTCGCCAACGCCTCGCATTAACTCTACGAACAGGTCGCGCTTTTTCATGAAGCTACCTCGTGCTTTCAACTCTGCCTCAATGGCTTTTTTGAGCGCATTAACTTGGTCGGCGACCATCGCAAAACTATAGACATGTTGCTTATAGCTCGGCAATTGGTGGCCAGGTCGCCAAGATCAAAAGATCGCAGCCTTCGGCAGCTCCGAATATCACTCACCCACAATGAAGTGACGCGCCCCAACCACTCAGGCCGGCTGTCAGGCCGCCGTGCTTTGCTGTTGATCTTGATCCACCCGCCCCTATCGGGAGGCCGAGCGCAGGTGTTCATCAGGGGGTGGGCGCGCAGCGCCGTACGGCGCAGCCGGACACATCGAGAGGAGGTCGTCGCGAAGCAGACCGTAGGCGATGCCCCCTGATGGACACCGGAGCGAGGGAACGCCGAGCCTAGGCGAGGTGCCGTACGCTTGGGGCGAAGCCTTTTGGTTCCTTTTTGGCGTTTGAAAAAGGGACTCGCCGTAAGGGCGAAACCCCAAGCGGCCGTTACCGCAGAAATGGATATGTACACCTGCTTAGAGATAGGTCGGCTGTCCGGCCGCCATCGCGGGCAAGCCCGGCTCCCACAATGGATCGATGTACATCTGCAAGAGACAGGCCGGCTGTCAGGCCGCCAAGATCAACAGATCGCAGCCCGCGGAATAAAAAGCCCCGCGCTTCTCTCGAAGGCGGGGCTTTATGTACAACCGCAAAACCTTAAGGCGCGTAAGTCAGCAACAACTCGGTCGGCACCTTGAAGTCCAACGACATCATCACGCTCAACGCCGTGATGGTGAAAATCGAAAACACAAACAGCTTACGTGCCCAAACCGTGTCATCCACCGCCTTGTAGCCCGTCCAGGCCATGTACAACCAGTACATGCCCATGGCCGCCGCAACCGCAAGATAACTCATGCCAGCGTAACCACTGAACGTCAGCATCAAGGTCGCCACCAGGAACGCCAGGATGTACAGCAGGATGTGCTTCTTCGCCACCTGAATCCCACGCTTCACCGGCAACACCGGAATCGATGCCGCCAGGTAATCATTGAAGCGAAAGATCGCGATCGCATAGGAATGCGGCATCTGCCACAAACTGAACATCACCAGCAACGTCAGCGCCGCCATGTCGAAGTTATTGCTGACTGCGACATAGCCGATCACCGGCGGCATCGCCCCCGACAGACTGCCCACCAGCGTGCCGTGAACCGACTTGCGCTTGAGGTACAGGCTGTAGAAACCGACGTAGATGACAAAGCCGATCACTGCGAACAACGCCGCCAGCGGGTTGGCCACGCGATACAGCAAGGCCACGCCGGCAACACCCAGGACGGTCGCGTAAACCAGTGCCAGTTTCAGGGAGATCAGGCCCTGCACCAGCACACGGTTCTTGGTGCGTTCCATCTTCAGGTCGATGTCACGGTCGATGCAGTTGTTGAACACGCAACCCGACGCAACCACCAGGGACGTGCCGATCATCGCAGCCAGGAAAATGGCCAGATCGACATGCCCTTTCGAGGCCAGGAAAAACCCGCCTGCCACAGAAAGCACGTTACCGAAAATGATCCCCGGTTTGGTGATTTGGATAAAGTGCTTTAAGGACATCCGGACTTTCCTCAGTGCGCCATCATGACGGAATGGATGCTGTACATGATCCACAGCGACAGACCGACCAACAGGACGATAACCAGCGCCGCGAAAACAAACGCAATCACGTTGTTACGCTGGGCGGCAGAGCGGTCCAGGTGGAGGAAGTAGACCAGGTGCACCAGCACCTGGATCACTGCGAAGGCCAGTACGATCGCCAGGGTCATGGCTTTCGGCAGGGATGGGTACATCACCAGGCCGAAAGGAATGATGGTCAGGATCACCGACAGGATGAAGCCGATAGCGTAGGACTTGACGCTGCCGTGGCTGTCGTCGTGACTATCGTGTGAGTGAGCTGCGTTAGCCATTTACAGAGTCCCCATCAGGTAAACAACGGTGAATACGCAGATCCACACTACGTCCAGGAAGTGCCAGAACAGGCTCAGGCAGCTCAGACGGGTCTTGTTGGTCGCCGTCAGGCCATTTTTCTGGACCTGATACATCATGATCGCCATCCAGATCAGACCGCTGGTCACGTGCAGACCGTGGGTGCCGACCAGGGTGAAGAAGCCGGACAGGAAGCCGCTACGGTTCGGACCGAAGCCTTCGGAGATCAGCGTATGGAACTCGTTGATCTCCATGCCGATGAAGCCCAGACCGAACAGGAAGGTGATGGCCAACCAGCCCAGCACCTGAGTCTTCTTGCCTTTGAACAACGCCAGCATGGCGAAGCCGTAGGTGATCGAGCTGAGCAACAGGCAGGCGGTTTCGCCCAGCACGTAGGGCAGTTCGAAGATGTCGTGGCCCGACGGGCCACCGGCTACGTTGTTTACCAGTACCGCGTACACCGCGAAGATCGACGCAAACAGAATGCAGTCGGTCATCAGGTAGAGCCAGAAACCGAATACGGTCATCTCGCCCGAGTCGTGGTGATGGTCATCGTGCCCATGGTCATGACCATGGGCGTGTCCAACATTGGTCACTAAGTTCGACATGGTTTAAGCCTGTTCCAACGAGGTTTCAACACGGGTGGCGGTGGCCGGAATCGCTTTGGCCGCAACCAGACGCTTGTGCTGCTCGGCTTCAATGCGCTCGATCACATCGACCGGCACCATGTAGCCTTGATCATCACGGGCAGCGTGGATCACGAAATAGATCACGGTGCCAGCCAGGCCTGCGATGGCCATCCACCAGATGTGCCAGATCATCGCGAAACCGAACACGGTCAACAGAGCACCCATGACCAGGCCGGTCGCGGTGTTGTTTGGCATGTGGATCGGCTCGTACTTGGCTGGAGCCTGGTACGCAGTACCGTTTTCCTTGGCTTCGGTGAACGGGTCGATACCGTCGGCTTTCGGCAGTACAGCGAAGTTGTAGAACGGTGGTGGCGACGAGGTCGACCATTCCAGCGTGTGGGCATTCCACGGGTCGCCGGCTTCGCACATGTTCTGTGGCAGCTTGCGATCACGGATACTCACGTACAACTGGATCAACTGGCAGGCAATACCGAAGGCGATCAGTACCGCACCAACCATTGCAACGTGCAGGTATGGCGTCCACTCAGGGTTGGTGGTGCTGTTCAGACGACGGGTCATGCCCATGAAGCCCAGTACATAGAGCGGCATGAACGCGACGAAGAAGCCCGAGATCCAGAACCAGAACGCTGCCTTGCCCCAACCTTCGTGCAGCTTGAAGCCGAACGCTTTAGGGAAGTAGAAGCCGAAGCCGGCGATGTAGCCGAACACGGCGCCGCCGATGATCACGTTATGGAAGTGCGCGATCACGAACAGGCTGTTGTGCAGTACGAAGTCAGCACCCGGGATGGCCAGCAGTACGCCGGTCATGCCGCCGATGGCGAAGGTCACCATGAAGCCCAGGGTCCACAGAACCTGGCTGGTGAAACGCAGACGGCCCTGGTAAATGGTGAACAGCCAGTTGAACAGCTTCACCCCGGTCGGGATCGAAATCAGCATCGTCGCCAGACCGAAGAAGGCGTTGACGTTGGCACCCGAACCCATGGTGAAGAAGTGGTGCAGCCAAACCATGAAGCCCAGGATCGAGATCGCGCCGCTGGCGTAGATCATCGAGTGGTGGCCGAACAGTTTCTTGCCGGAGAAGGTCGAGATGACTTCGGAGAAGATCCCGAACGCCGGCAGAATCAGGATGTAAACCTCGGGGTGACCCCAGGCCCAGAACAGGTTGACGTACATCATTGGATTGCCACCAAGTTCATTGGTGAAAATGTGGAAATCCATGTAACGGTCAAGCGTCAGCAGTGCCAGGGTAGCGGTCAGGATCGGGAAGGAAGCGACGATCAGTACGTTGGCCCAGGTGCAGGTCCAGGTGAAGATCGGCATGTCCATCATTTTCATGCCCGGGGTGCGCATTTTCAGCACGGTGGCCAGGAAATTGACCCCCGTCAATGTCGTACCCAGTCCAGACAGTTGTAATGCCCATATGTAGTAGTCCACACCCACGCCCGGGCTGTAGCCCAGTTCCGACAGCGGTGGATACGCAACCCAACCGGTACGGGCGAATTCGCCGACACCCAGGGACACGTTCACCAGTACCACGCCGGAAACCAGCAGCCAGAAGCTCAGGGAGTTCAGGAACGGGTAGGCAACGTCACGCGCGCCGATCTGCAGCGGCACTGCAAGGTTCATCAGGCCGGTGAAGAATGGCATCGCCATGAAGATGATCATGATCACACCGTGAGCGGTGAAGATCTGGTCATAGTGTTCAGGTGGCAGGTAGCCAGGCGAACCCTCAGTGGCCAGGGCCAGCTGGGAGCGCATCATCACGGCGTCGGCAAAACCACGCAGCAGCATGATCATGGCAACGATGATGTACATCACGCCGATTTTCTTGTGGTCGACCGACGTCAGCCACTCGGTCCACAAATAGGTCCACTTCTTGAAGTAGGTGATTGCAGCAAATACCGCCAGACCACCAAGCGCGATCATGGCGATGGTCACCATCACGATCGGCTCGTGGAACGGGATCGCTTCCCAACTTAATTTACCAAACATCGTTTACTCCTCTGCCCCGGCAGCTGAATGCGAACTCATGTCCATCCCTTCCATACCGGCGCCGGCCACTTCGTGTTCTTTCTTCTCGTGGTGCATCGGCTTGCCCGGTTTCATACCTTCATACTTGTCGATGATGGTCTGGAACAGGTTCGGCGCGTACGAGGAGTAGAGTTCAACCGGGTTGTTCTGGCTTGGTTTGGAAAGGGCTTCGTATTCAGCTTTTTCAAGCTGTTTAGGTGCTTTCTTGACATCACTGACCCAGGCATCGAAATCTGCCTGAGAGGTGGCGATTGCTTTGAATTTCATGCCAGTGAAGCCAGCACCGCTGTAGTTGGCGGAGATACCGTCAAACTCGGCATTCTGATTGGCGATCAGGTGCAACTTGGTTTCCATGCCCGCCATCGCGTAGATCTGACCGCCCAGGCCCGGAATGAAGAACGAGTTCATCACGGTGTCGGAGGTGATCTTGAAGTTAACTGGCGTGTTGGCCGGGAACACCATCTTGTTGACGGTGGCGATGCCTTGTTCCGGGTAGATGAACAGCCACTTCCAGTCCATCGCGACCACTTGAATGGTGATCGGCTTGACGTCGGATTCCAGCGGACGGTAAGGGTCCAGGGCGTGGGTCGACTTGTAGGTGACGTAACCCAGGGCAATGATGATCAGCACTGGAACAGCCCACACCGCGATTTCAATCTTGGTGGAGTGCGACCATTTCGGGGTGTAGACGGCGTCCTTGTTGGAAGCGCGGTATTTCCAGGCGAACAGGAAGGTCATGACGATGACCGGGACCACGACCAACAGCATCAGCAGCGTTGCGGTGATGATCAGGTTGCGCTCGTCCAGGCCGACCTGGCCCTTGGGATCGAGCAGGGTCATGTTGCAGCCTCCCAGCAACAGCGTGCCGAGCAGCGGCAATAAGCCTAGTAGTCTGGGGTACCTGTTTTTACTCATCTCACGACCTCTAAAGCAGCTTGCGCAATGCAGTTGGGTTTTGATCGCCAACACTTCACCCTGCCAAGGGTTGGCATTTTTCTTGGATTGAATAAGGGCTTGCCCGTCGCGCTAAACGCTGGTCGACACATCCTGGGCTAGCGGTGAGTTCTTATTCGAATTCGTGGTCAAAGGCCTTGTTACAGACCAATTCCATTTGGTGCGGATAGTTGGAAGGCGCCGACACCTGGCGTCGAATGAAGCCCGTTACAGCCCCACGACCACCCCTTGTGCCAAGGAGAGTGCCGCCCCGGAATTTCAGTGCGGGCGATTGTAGATATGTAACGTTGTATAAACCATGTCTCAACTCGAAATAATTTTTATCGGATACCGCAACAATCATTAACGAAATCTGCAAAGATTATCCACGATATCGAGACAGATTCTCAATAACAACCCCGAAAAAACCAGCGCTACTGTCCGCAGTTCAGACAGCTTCAACCCCTCTCGAAGCATCGCTGACCTCGCGCAAGCCCCCTTGTCACAAGGCCTTTAGCCATTCGTCCGAGCCTGTTAAAACTGCCTGCTGCACCGCATTTTCCGGCTTCCGGAGAGGCCCGTCAGCAAGATAAATTCCCTGTCAGTTTCAGCGACGACAATCGTCTTTGAAATGAGTTGCGACACCTTTGCTGTGACAACATGTCGCACACGTGTCGCACCCTTCTTTGCCGCGCGTCACGATCCTTTGACAGACCCGCTGAAACGCAAAGCGCCCCGGCCTCTTTTCGAGGTCCGGGGCGCTTTATTCAAGACCTGTGGCTGCGGCGAGAAGCCTCAGTTCAGGTGTTTGCGGTTACGCGAAATGAGCAGTGGCACCAGCACCACGGTCAACACGAAGGCCACCAGCGCCCACTGTGCCAGCGACAGGCCGAGGATCGGCGGGTACGGCGTCTCGCAGAAGCCGTCGACCTGGAAACCCAGCGGGAAGATCTTCGCCAGCGGCAAGCCGTCGACAATCGGTTGCAGCACGTCGATGCCGCAGCTGACCGCCGGGTAAAACTGCGTATAGACGTGATGCCCGGCCGCTGCAGCGCCCGCGAGGGCGAAGATCACCACCAGCCCTTCAAACACGGTGATGCTGCGACGGGTGCGCATGGCGGCACCGATAAAGGCACTGATCGCAATCAGCAACAGCGCATAGCGTTGCAGGATGCACAGCGGGCATGGCGCCTCGCCCAGCACCACTTGCATGTACAGCGCGCCGCCGATCAGCGCCAGGCAGATGATGCCCAGCAAGACCAGGAAGCGCCGCTCACGGCCCATCCGCATCATTTCCTCGTTCATTCCCGTTTCCTTTGCCAAAAGTGCTGGTTGTATTCAACAGACCCACCGGCCGCAGTGGATTTTATACGTATCAATTGATCGCAAGTTTACACGCTAGCCATCGGGGTGGATTAACAGGAGGGAATTAACGGCAGGCTTATTAACAGCGGATTAAACAGATTGATCGGTGGCGAAACTGATAACGCCATCGCGGGCAAGCCTTGCTCCTACAGGATTGTGAGTACCTGTAGGAGCAGGGGGGGCGCCTAGCTCTTGCCCGCGATGAAGGCGACCCGGTCTGACTGAGTCGCCACCCTACGCTTACTCCAGCGCAGCAGCCGGGCCGAAGAACTCGTAGCGGCTCTGCTTCTCTGGAACACCCAAGGCCTTGAGGTGGCGCTTGATCGCGGCCATGAAGCCTTTCGGGCCGAGGAAGTAAGCGTCCAGGTCGCGCTCTTGCGGCAACCAGTCGGCCAACTGCTCCTGACTCAACAGCCCGACCTTATCCGCCGCAGGGCTGACGCCGTCATCTTCGGCGTAGCAGTAGAAGCGCTTGAGTTGCGGGTGACGCTCGGCCAGGCCGTCGATCCAGTCGCGGAAGGCATGCACGCCACCGTTACGCGCACAGTGGATAAAGTGCACCGGACGCTCGGTGGCCAGCGCCGCTTCCAGCATCGGCAGGGTTGGCGTGATGCCGACGCCGCCGCTGATCAGCACCAGCGGTTTGTCGCTGGCGGTCAGGGTGAACTCACCTGCTGGCGGAAACAGCTGGATGCTCGCACCGACATGAAACTGGTCATGCAGGTAATTCGAGGCACGACCGCCCTCTTCGCGCTTGACGCTGATGCGGTACTGACCGTTGTCGCCCAAGGACGACAGCGAGTAGTTGCGACGAATTTCTTCGCCATCGAGGATCAGTTTCATGCCGATGTACTGACCCGGTTCTGCCGCGAGGATCGGTCCCTTGTCCGCCGGTTCAAAATAGAACGAGGTGATTTCCGCGCTCTCTTCCACCCGCTTGGCCAGTTTGAATTCCCGCGCCCCGCGCCAGCCGCCGACCGCTGCGGCCTTCTGGTCGTAGATCGCGGTTTCGGCGCCGATCAGGATATCGGCCAATTGGTTGTAGGCGGCGCCCCAGGCGCTCATCACTTCTGGCGTGGCGATCTCGTCACCGAGCACTTCGGAAATCGCCCGCAGCAGGCAGGCGCCGACAATCGGGTAATGCTCCGGCAGGATTTGCAGGGCAACGTGCTTGTTGATGATCTTCGCCACCAGATCGCCCAACTGGTCGAGCTGATCGATGTGCCGCGCATACATCAGCACCCCGCGAGCCAAAGCCCGTGGCTGGTCGCCGCTGGCCTGGTGCGCCTGATTGAACAGCGGACGAACCTCTGGGTACTCGGAGAGCATCATGCGGTAGAAGTGCGTGATCAGGGCTTCGCCGCCGCTTTCCAGCAACGGTACGGTGGATTTGACGATGGCACGGTCTTGAGCGCTAAGCATTAAGGGGGTACTCCTGAACGACTGGGTTTATAGTTTTCTACCCATGACGTTTCAGTTTCCGTGCCAACAATTAAAACCATATAAATCAATAAGTTAATAAACATGTAGTCATAACGACACAAGCGGATTTATAGTCACCTCGACTACATGGAGTCAATATGACTGCAAAACCCTTGCTCACCGCGTTGCTGCCACTGGTCTCCGACCTTTCCCGCGAATTGCCCGAAGGCGAGCGCTACCGGCGCCTGCTCGAAGCCATGCGCGCGCTGCTCCCCTGCGATGCCGCCGCCCTGCTGCGGCTCGACGGTGAATGGCTGGTACCGTTGGCAGTGGATGGCCTGAGCACCGACACCCTCGGCCGGCGCTTCAAGGTCAGCGAACACCCGCGCTTTGAAGCGTTGCTCAGCCGCTCGGAGCCGACGCGTTTCCCCAGCGACAGCACCTTGCCCGACCCTTATGACGGTTTGGTCGACGGCCACGGCGATCACCTGGAAGTCCACGACTGCATGGGCTGCCCGCTGTTTATCGATGAGCGTCCGTGGGGTTTGCTGACCCTCGATGCGCTGGACCCGGAGCGCTTCGAGCCGATCGAACTGGACGCCTTGCAAGCCTTTGCCAGCCTCGCCGCCGCCACGGTCAACGCCGCCGAACGTATCGAACGACTGGCCAATCGAGCCGAGGACGAACACCAGCGCGCCGAGGTCTATCGCCAGGCCAGCGGTCAGCAGAGTCGCGAAATGATCGGCCAGAGCAAAGCGCACAAGCGCTTGGTGGAAGAAATCAACCTGGTCGGCGGTAGCGACCTGACGGTGCTGATCACCGGAGAAACCGGGGTCGGTAAAGAGTTGGTGGCCCAGGCGATCCACGCCGCTTCACCGCGTGCCGACAAACCGATCATCAGCCTCAACTGCGCCGCGCTGCCCGACACGCTGGTAGAAAGCGAGTTGTTCGGCCACGTGCGCGGCGCCTTCACCGGGGCGCTGAACGACCGGCGTGGCAAATTCGAACTGGCCAACGGCGGCACGCTGTTTCTCGATGAAGTGGGCGAGTTGTCGCTGGCGGTGCAGGCCAAATTGCTCCGTGTGCTGCAAAGCGGTCAGTTACAGCGCTTGGGTTCGGACAAGGAGCATCAGGTCGACGTGCGCCTGATCGCCGCGACCAACCGTGACCTCGCCTTCGAGGTGCGCAGTGGCCGCTACCGCGCCGACTTCTACCATCGCCTCAGCGTCTACCCGTTGCTGGTGCCGGCGCTGCGTGATCGCGGTCGGGATGTGTTGTTGCTCAGCGGTTACTTTCTTGAACAGAACCGCTCGCGGATGGGCCTCAACAGCCTGCGCCTGAGCAGCGACGCCCAAGCGGCATTGCTGGCCTACAGTTGGCCGGGCAACGTCCGCGAACTGGAGCACTTGATTGGTCGCAGTGCCTTGAAAGCGCTGGGCAACTCGCGGGAACGGCCGAAGATTCTCAGCTTGAGCGCGGCGGATCTGGACTTGCCCCACACGCCCCTTGAAACGCCTTCTGCGCCAGCCAGCATTGAACCGGCGCCCACCCTTGAAGTGTTCGGCGACCTGCGCCAGGCCACCGAGAACTATCAACGCCAGTTGATCACCGCTTGTCTTGAGCGCCATCAAAACAACTGGGCCAGCGCCGCCCGTGAGCTAGGCTTGGACCGGGCGAACCTTGGGCGGATGGCCAAGCGGTTGGGCATGAAGTAGTAACCAATGTGGCGAGGGAGCTTGCTCCCGCTGGAGTGCGAAGCGCTCCCAAATCAGTCACCACATTGCAACAGACAGTACACAGGTACCGATTTGGCGACTGCTGCGCCCGAGCGCGGACCGGCCGGCGGGAGCAAGCTCCCTCGCCACAGGGTTTGCCGTTTGGCATTAAAGCCCGCCCCGCTTACGTCGATAACCCGATATCAATAGTTGCTGGCGGTCCTACAATCGCCCATCACCTTTTCCACAGAAGGTTTTTATGTCCTCCAACAAAGCCCGCGCAGATTCACTTTCGCTTCTGCTCTTTACCTTGCGCAGTGGCAAGCTGATGGCGATCAACCTGCTGAAAGTCAGTGAAATCATCCCCTGCCCGCCGCTGACCAGGCTGCCGGAGTCGCACCCGCACGTCAAAGGCATCGCCACCCTGCGCGGCACCTCGCTGTCGGTCATCGACCTGAGCCGGGCGATCGGTGAGCGGCCGCTGGAAGACCCGGACGGTGGCTGCCTGATCGTTACCGACGTCAGCCGTTCCAAACAGGGCCTGCACGTTCAGGCGGTGAGCAAGATCGTCCATTGCCTGACCACCGACATCCGCCCGCCACCCTACGGCTCCGGCGGCGTGCGCGCGTACATCACCGGCGTGACCTCGGTCGACGGCACGCTGGTGCAGGTGCTCGACATCGAGAAAGTCATCCACGGCATCGCCCCGGCACAGATCGAAACAGCCCCGACCGAGCTGAGCATGGAAGACGCCGAAGTACTGGGCAACGCACGCATTCTGGTGGTCGATGACAGCCAGGTGGCGCTGCAACAATCGGTACACACCCTGCGCAACCTCGGCCTGCAATGCCACACCGCACGCAGCGCCAGGGAAGCCATCGACTGCCTGCTGGACCTGCAAGGCACTGCACAGCAGATCAACCTGATTGTCTCGGACATCGAAATGTCCGAGATGGACGGTTACGCCCTCACCCGGACCCTGCGTGAAACCCCGGACTTTTCCCACCTCTATATCCTGCTGCACACCTCGCTGGACAGTGCGATGAACAGCGAAAAAGCCCGTCTGGCCGGGGCAAATGCGGTGCTGACCAAGTTCTCCTCGCCAGAGCTGACCAAATGCCTGATCACCGCCGCAAAAGCTGTCGCGCAGCAAGAACAAGGTCATTGAGCCTTGGCTGAAGAGTATTGCCTGCTGCTGCGGCGCGACCTCGCTGGAGTGTTGCCCGCCATTGCCTGGCCTCCAGGCATTGCGCTGAACCAATACCGCCCCGAGCTGGCCGAAGCGGTTCATCAACTGATGGAGCAGGGTTATCAGCACGGCGGCGGTCGAGTACCAGCGCTGGAGGTGTGGCGCGAGCGCTTTGAAAGCGATGCGGAATATGACCCGGCGCTGTGTTTCATCGCCTCGGACCCTCAAGGCATTGTCGGCGTGGCCCAGTGCTGGACCAGCGCCTACATCAAGAATCTGGTGGTGCATCCACGGGCTCAGGGTCAAGGTTTGGGACGAGCGTTGTTGTTGCATGCCTTCAGTGTGTTTCAACAGCGCCGCGAAGGGTTTGTTGACCTCAAGGTACTGGAAGATAACCAGCGCGCTCGGCGACTGTATGAAAGCGCCGGGATGCGTGTGGTGCGCCGGGAGCTGGTTCCAGACTGATACCGCTATCGCGAAGCTCCCCGCACAACCCTCCTCAATCCTTCAGGCATACTCAATCCTTGGCCAAAATTCACCCAAGGATGCCCGAACCATGAAAGCCTCAAGTCTGATATTCATCAGCCTGACCGCAATCACCAGCCAAGCCTTCGCTTCTAGCCCGGATGCATGGGCCGCCCATGACAAAGCCGTTCTCGCCAGTTGCACCAAAGCCAGCCAATTGAGTCACGCCAAACCCGTTGGCAATGCTGCGCAGTTCGATGATCGCGTCGGCTATACCGCACTGTTGCTGCAAGGCCAGTACCCGCAAAAACATATGAAAGGCCAACAAGGCACTGAACTGTGCCTCTACAACAAAAAGAGTAAAACCGCGTATATCACCGAATGGGATTCTGTACGTCCATGACTGGCGCACAACTTGCTTTGGCCCCCTCCCGCGCGGTGGTTTTCCGCCATCGCTGACGCCTCTGGAATGTGACCGGTCGCCTAATGAATACGACGTTTTCCTGCGTAGGTTGCGGCAAGTGCTGCACCGACCACCATGTGCCCCTGACCCTCGCCGAGACCCGAATGTGGGCGGCTGACGGCGGTACCGTGATCGTGCTGGTGGAAGGCTTTCTCGGCAATGGCCTGGGCCTTCCGGCCTTGCAACGCGAGCACGCCGAACGCCGTTCCGTGGTGGTGCCCAGCGGTGCGACCCAGGCCCACGTAGCGATTACCTTCGCTGCATACAACGCCGGTCGCTGCCGGAATCTTGACGAAGACAACCTCTGCCGCATCTACGATCGCCGGCCGCTGGTGTGCCGCATCTATCCGATGGAAATCAATCCGCACATTCCCCTGACGCCAACCGCCAAGGACTGCCCGCCCGAATCGTGGGAGCAAGGTCCTGCGTTAATTGTCGGCGGTCAGTTGGTTGATCAGGCATTGGCCGACCTGATCCAGCGCTCGCGTCAGGCAGACCGCGACGATGTCCAGGCCAAGGAAGCGATTTGCGAACTTCTGGGGATTCGCACCACGGCGCTCAAGGGTGACGGGTTTACCGCCTACCTGCCGGACATGACGGCGTTTGCCTCGGCAATTGATCAGGTTCAGGCTGCGCCGTTGCCGGGTTCGGCCGGTGAATGGCTGTTCCATGTATCGGGCAACGACATTGCTGAACAAGTGCAGGCCGCTGGCGCGAACGTGGTCACGGCAGAACCGCTGAACTATGCGTTTATCTCGTTGCGCGCGGCCTGAGATTTATAACTCAGAGGGACAACTCAGCGCTTGCCCATCGAGCGACGGGTGCCAGGAGGCGCTGCGCCCGGGACCTTGGTGTGGCCATTCTTGGCGCCGTTCTTGTACCACGGCTGACTGGCGTTTTTGGCGGAGGCCAACTCGCCCGGTTTGAACGGAAACTTGAAGGCCGGAATCACCGCTTTGGTTTCGCTGTCGGCGCTGGAGTCGACGCTGTCTGGCAGGTCAGCCTGTTCGTCAGCAGCAGGCGCTTGTATCGGGGAAGTCATGAATGCTCCGGGTGTTACAGTGAGTCGGGCCCGATGGGTGGGCCGCGAAAGGCCGGCAGTATACCTGCGCGCCCGTGATCTTTAACCTCCCGACGCATGAATGGTCACCTTTGCTGACAGCCCTGTCAGTTAGCCGTCACCCTGCTGACCGCAACGAAGGACTATAACTAGGCCATTATTTCCCGTCTTTTTGCCCCGGCGTTCGATGCTCATGCCCATTCCAGGAAAAAAACTGCTGATCGCCGCGTTGCTGGTGACGGTCACTGCCGTGGCCATTGGCGTTGCGCTCAAACCGGCAACGAGCAAACTCGCGGCCCCCACCGCGATTCCGGTACGGGTGGTCAGCGTTGTCGAACGCGACGTGCCGCGCTATGTCAGCGCGATTGGCTCGGTGCTGTCGTTGCACAGCGTGGTTATTCGTCCGCAGATCGATGGCATCCTCACCCGACTACTGGTCAAGGAAGGTCAGTTGGTGAAGGCCGGTGACCTGCTGGCAACTATCGACGATCGCTCGATCCGCGCCAGCCTCGATCAGGCCCGCGCGCAATTGGGCGAAAACCAGGCGCAGTTGCAGGTCGCCGAGGTCAACCTCAAACGCTACAAATTGCTGAGTGTCGATGACGGGGTTTCCAAGCAGACTTACGACCAGCAACAAGCCCTGGTCAATCAGTTGAAAGCCACGGCGCAGGGCAATCAGGCGGCCATCGATGCGGCGCAGGTACAACTCTCCTACACACAGATTCGCTCGCCGGTGACGGGCCGCGTCGGTATTCGCACCGTGGATGAAGGCAACTTCCTGCGCATGAGCGATACCCAGGGATTGTTCTCGGTCACCCAGATCGACCCGATTGCCGTCGAGTTCTCCCTGCCACAGCAAATGCTGCCGACGCTGCAACGGTTGATCAGCGCAACCCCGCCGGCTGACGTGAATGCCTACCTCGGCGCCGACACCAATGGCCAGACCGGCGACTTGCTCGGCGAAGGCCATCTGACGCTCATCGACAACCAGATCAATGCCAACACCGGGACCATTCGCGCCAAGGCCGAATTCAGCAACGCCGGGCAAAAACTCTGGCCCGGGCAACTGGTGACCGTGAAGATCCAGACCGCCGTCGACCAGCATGCGCTGGTGGTGCCGCCGTCCGTGGTCCAGCGCGGTCTGGATCAGCATTTCGTTTACCGGGTCAACGGCGACAAGGTCGAATCGGTTCCGGTGCAAATGGTCTATCAGGACAGCGGGCTGAACATCATCACCGGAGTAAAGGCCGGTGATGTGCTGGTCAGCGATGGTCAGTCGCGGCTCAAGCCCGGTGCCAGCGTGCAGATTCTCGGCGAGCCGCCAGCGCTCACGCAAAGCACTGCGGCGGAGCAACAGCCATGAAAGTCCATGGCGGCATTTCGGCCTGGTGCATCGACCATCCGGTCGCCACGGCACTGCTGACCTTCGCCCTGGTGCTGCTGGGCTTGATCGCCTTCCCGCGCCTGCCGATCGCCCCTTTGCCGGAAGCCGAGTTCCCGACCATTCAGGTCGCCGCGCAGTTGCCCGGCGCCAGCCCCGACACCATGGCTTCGTCGGTGGCGACGCCGTTGGAGGTGCAATTCAGCGCCATCCCCGGCATGACCCAAATGACCTCCAGCAGTGCCTTGGGTTCGACCAACCTGACCCTGCAATTCACCCTCAACAAAAGCATCGACACTGCCGCGCAGGAAGTTCAGGCCGCGATCAACACCGCCGCCGGCAAGCTGCCCAAGGACATGCCGACGCTGCCGACCTGGCGCAAGGTCAACCCGTCCGACAGCCCGGTGCTGATCCTCAGCGTCAGCTCGACGCAAATGCCCGGCACCGAACTCAGCGACTACGCCGAAACCCTGCTGGCGCGGCAATTGAGCCAGATCGACGGCGTCGGCCAGATCTACATCACCGGCCAGCAACGCCCGGCGATCCGGGTCCAGGCCTCGGCCGACAAACTCGCCGCCATCGGCCTGACCCTGGCCGATGTGCGCCTGGCCATTCAGAAAACCAGTCTCAACCTGGCCAAAGGTGCGCTGTACGGTGAGTCGAGCATTTCCACGCTATCGACCAACGATCAGCTGTTCCATCCCGACGAGTACGGCCAGCTCATCGTCTCCTACAAGAACGGTGCACCGGTCCAGCTCCGGGACATCGCCACCGTGGTCAGTGGCTCGGAAGACGCCTACGTCCAGGCCTGGTCCGGCGATCGGCCGGGGGTCAACCTGGTGATCCTGCGGCAGCCGGGCGCGAACATCGTCGACACCGTGGACCGGATTCAAGCCGCGTTGCCGGGCCTGCAAGCGATGCTTCCGGCGTCGATACAGGTCAACGTGCTGATCGACCGGACCCAGACCATCCGCGCTTCACTGCACGAAGTGGAAGTCACCCTGCTGATCGCGGTCCTGCTGGTGGTCGCGGTGATGGCGCTGTTCCTGCGCCAGTGGTCGGCGACGCTGATCGTTTCCAGCGTACTCGGGGTCTCGCTGATCGCCAGTATCGCGCTGATGTACATCATGGGCTTCAGCCTGAACAACCTGACGCTGGTGGCGATCGTCATTTCCGTGGGGTTTGTGGTCGACGATGCGATTGTGGTGGTGGAGAACATCCACCGCCACCTGGAGGCCGGCGACGGCATGCGCGAGGCGGCGATCAAGGGTGCTGGCGAGATCGGCTTTACCGTGGTCTCGATCAGCTTCTCGCTGGTGGCGGCATTTATTCCGCTGCTGTTCATGGGCGGCGTGGTCGGCCGGTTGTTCAAGGAGTTCGCCTTGACCGCCACCTCGACCATCATGATTTCGGTGGTGGTGTCGTTGACCCTGGCACCGACCATGGCCGCCCTGTTCATGCGCGCGCCGGTACACGACGCCCACGCGAAACCCGGTTTCGGGGAGCGCCTGCTGGCGCTGTATGAACGCGCACTGCGCCGCGCCCTGGCGCATCAGAAACTGATGCTGGGGATCTTCAGCCTGACGCTGTGCATGGCGATTGCCGGCTACGTGTTTATCCCCAAAGGTTTCTTCCCGATACAGGACACCGGTTTTATCCTTGGCACTACCGAAGCCGCCGCCGACGTGTCGTTTCCGGAGATGGTGAAAAAGCACCAGGCCCTGGCCGACATCGTCGCCGCCGACCCGGCAGTGCAGACCTTTTCGCATTCGGTGGGTGTTTCCGGCAGCAACCAGACCATCGCCAACGGGCGCTTCTGGATCTCCTTGAAAAAACGCGGCGATCGCGATGTGTCCGCCAGCGCCTTCATCGACCGGATTCGTCCGCAACTGCTGAAGGTCCCGGGCATTGTGCTGTACCTGCGCGCCGGGCAAGACATCAACCTCAGCTCCGGCCCCAGCCGCGCCCAGTATCAATACGTGCTCAAGAGCAACGACGGTCCGACACTGAACCTCTGGACCCAACGCCTGACCGAAAAACTGCGCAGCATCCCGGCGTTCCGCGACATTTCCAACGACCTGCAACTGGGCGGCAGCATCACCCACATCCACATCGACCGTGCCGCTGCAGCGCGTTTCGGGCTGACCGCCAGCGATGTCGACGAGGCGCTTTATGACGCCTTCGGCCAACGGCAGGTCAACGAGTTCCAGACCGAAATAAACCAGTACAACGTTATCCTCGAACTCGACACCCGCCAGCGCGGCAAGGCCGAAAGCCTCGCCTATTTCTACCTGCGTTCGCCGCTGAGTGGCGAGATGGTGCCGTTGTCGGCGCTGGCCCGTTTCGATGCGCCAACCATCGGCCCGTTGTCCATCGCCCACGACGGCATGTTCCCGGCCGCCAACCTGTCGTTCAACCTGGCGCCCGGCGTGGCCTTGGGTGATGCGGTGATTTTGCTCAATCAGGCGAAGAACGACATCGGCATGCCGGCCTCGGTCAACGGCAATTTCCAGGGCGCGGCCCAGGCGTTCCAGAGTTCACTGGCCAGCCAGCCGTGGCTGATTCTGGCGGCGCAGGTGGCGGTATACATCATTCTTGGCGTGCTCTATGAAAGTTTCGTGCACCCGCTGACGATCATCTCGACCTTGCCTTCCGCTGGCCTCGGCGCCTTGATACTGCTCTGGATCCTCGGCCAGGACTTCTCGATCATGGCGTTGATCGGCCTGGTGCTGCTGATCGGTATCGTCAAGAAGAACGGCATCCTGATGATCGACTTCGCCCTCGACGCCCAGCGCAATCGCGGGCTGTCCCCGCAAGAGGCGATTTTCGAGGCATGCCTTACGCGGTTCCGGCCGATCATGATGACCACCCTCGCCGCCCTGCTCGGCGCGCTGCCGCTGATGCTCGGTTACGGCACCGGCGCCGAACTGCGTCAACCGCTGGGGATCGCGGTGGTCGGCGGTTTGCTGGTCAGCCAGGCGCTGACGCTGTTTACCACGCCAGTCATATACTTATGGCTTGAGCGGGTGTTCCATCGCTCCACACCAGCGCCTGCGCTGGCGACCACACACTGAGGCGGGTCATGCGCGTTCTGATTATCGAAGACGAAGAGAAAACCGCGGATTATCTTTACCGCGGCCTGACCGAACAGGGTTACACCGTGGACCGCGCGCCGGACGGCGTCGAAGGTTTGCACCTGGCGCTCGAAAACGATTACGCGGTGATCATCCTCGACGTGATGCTGCCGGGTCTCGACGGCTACGGCGTGCTGCGCGCCCTGCGTGCCCGCAAACAGACCCCGGTGATCATGCTGACCGCCCGTGAGCGTGTCGAAGACCGGATCAAAGGCCTGCGCGACGGTGCCGACGATTACCTGGGCAAACCTTTCTCGTTCCTCGAACTGGTCGCCCGCCTGCAAGCCTTGACCCGCCGCAGCGGTGGCCATGAACCGGTGCAAGTGACCATCGCCGACCTGTGGGTCGACTTGATCAGCCGCAAGGCCACCCGTGCCGGTACGCGGCTGGACCTGACCGCCAAGGAGTTCTCGCTGCTCAGCGTGCTGGCCCGGCGTCAGGGTGAAATTCTCTCGAAAACCGCGATTGCCGAGATGGTCTGGGACATCAATTTCGACAGCGACGCCAACGTCGTCGAAGTTGCGATCAAGCGTCTGCGGGCGAAGATCGACGGGCCGTTCGAAGAGAAACTGCTGCACACCATTCGCGGCATGGGCTATGTGCTGGAGAGCCGCAGTGCGCAGTAACAGTATCGCCCTGCGCCTGAGCGGCATGTTCACATTGGTGGCGGCGCTGGTGTTTCTGTTGATCGGCTGGGCGCTGTATCAACAGGTCGAAAAGGGTCTGGCGCTGTTGCCGGCAGCCGAACTGGATGCGCGTTACAGCGTGCTCGAATCCACGGTCGGACGCTTTGGTACGCCAGAGCACTGGGTGAAGATCAACAACAAACTCAAGCTGCTGAGTGAAGAGGACAAGCGCATCAGTTTCTGGATCATCAGCGGCGATGCCAACTACGAGTACGGCAACATCACCCCGCAGATCCGTGCCTTGGCGCAAGGGCCAACCGGCAAGCGCGACGTACAGCTGCCGGAGCAGTCCTATCCGATGAAAGTGCTGGTCAGCCAGTTTCCGGCCAAGGACCAGCGTCCACCGCTACGCTTCATGATCGGCATCGACACGCAAACCTTCTATGAGACCCAGCATCACTTGCTGATCGCCTTGATCAGCCTGGCAATCATCGGTGTGCTGCTGGCCTCGGCGCTGGGTTACTGGGTGGCGCGAATCGGCCTCAAACCGTTGATCAAGTTGTCGCAGGAAGCTCAACGACTGGCACCGCCGTTGCTGTCCTCACGACTGCAACTGTCGCCGCTGCCGCCAGAACTCAATCAGTTCGTCAGCTCGTTCAACTCGACGCTGGAGCGGGTCGAGCAAGCCTACACGCGACTTGAATCGTTCAACGCCGATGTCGCCCACGAACTGCGCTCGCCGCTGACCAACCTGATCGGTCAGACCCAGGTTGCCCTGACCCGTGGGCGCTCGGCGGAACACTACTTCGAAGTGCTGCAATCGAACCTTGAAGAACTCGAACGGCTGCGCTCGATCATCAACGACATGCTGTTTCTGGCCAGCGCCGACCAGGGCAGCAAGGCCACCAAACTGACCACCACCTCGCTTGCGGACGAAGTCGCCACCACTCTGGACTACCTGGATTTCATCCTCGAGGACGCCCAGGTCAAGGTTCAGGTCAGCGGCGATGCCCAGGTGCAGATCGAAATCGCGCACCTGCGCCGGGCGCTGATCAACCTGTTGAACAACGCCGTGCAGCACACCGCTCCCGGCCAGGTCATTCGGGTGCAGATTGATGTTCAGGAGCATCAGGTCAGTATCGGCGTCGCCAACCCTGGTGAGCCCATCGCCAGCGAACACCTGCCGCGCTTGTTCGAGCGCTTCTACCGGGTCGACGCCTCGCGCAGCAACAGCGGCGCCAACCATGGCCTGGGGCTGGCCATCGTCAAGGCGATTGCGCTGATGCACGGCGGCAATGTGTTTGTGCGCAGCGATAACGGCGTGAATACGTTCGGGATCTATTTGCCGATTTGATTCCTGTGGCGAGCGAGCTTGCTCGCCACAGGTCGGTGCGACTGTTGCTCTTGATGCAACAGTCCTTTATGTAATCCGCTCTTTTTCCCGCCACCCAAGACCTTTACCTTGGCCACACCAAACAGCACTTGCCAAGCAAGAAGGTTTTCCAGATGTCCAACAGTATGGGTATTGCCAGCGCTTTCGTTTTGTCGTCCTTGTTGTTGTCTCCCTTTGCCATGGCTGAAGAGTCGCCGGCATTTGTCGCGCATAATGCTGCGCGTGCCGCAGCCTTCGACAAGGCCCAGGCTGAACTGACCGCAAAAGCACAGAAGTCTGAGCAAACCCGGCAAACATCCGCCAGCCAGGCTCAACCACAGGTTGAAAAAGACAGCTGATCCTTAACACCA
The DNA here is from genome assembly GCF_058800905.1 of Pseudomonas sp. GW822-FHT04C11. Lineage (NCBI taxonomy): Bacteria > Pseudomonadati > Pseudomonadota > Gammaproteobacteria > Pseudomonadales > Pseudomonadaceae > Pseudomonas > Pseudomonas sp. GW822-FHT04C11. The sequence continues at coordinate 152,316 of NZ_JBXAMS010000006.1, forward strand.
CTCAGTTTCCCTCGACACTTCTCAGGGCTCTTTCCCTTGAGAAGTTGTCTTCCAAGCCGCTGCTATCAGCGGCTTTTTTTCGTTGTGTATTTGTCAGGCATTCCTTCGTTATTACCCAATAAGAAACACCCGGATATTAACTATAACAACGCTTGTTATTGACCCAAGGAGCTGTATCCCGCGTGAGCATCACCCTCAAACTCAGTCCGCTATTCATTGCAATGGCCGCAACGATGGCCGCAAACGTCCAGGCCGCCGACGACTCCAGCCGCGAAGGTTTCGTTGAAGGTGCAAGCCTTAAACTCAATGCCCGCAACTACTACCTGAACCGCAACCGTCAGCAGCAGACTAACGACAACATCGAATGGGGCCAGGGTTTCCTCGGTATCTTCGAATCGGGCTACACCCAGGGCCCGGTCGGTTTTGGCGTGGATGCCAACGCCATGCTCGGGCTCAAACTCGACGGTGGCGGCGGCACCGGTGGCTCGAGCATCCTGCCGATCAGCGATGACAACGGCAAAGCGCCGGGCTCGTTTTCAAGCGCTGGCGGTGCCCTGAAAATGCGCGCCCTCGACACCGAGCTGAAAGCCGGCGACCTGTTCCTCAACAACCCGGTAATCGCCGGTGGCATGAGCCGCATGCTGCCGCAGACCTTTCGCGGTGTCAGCCTGACCAACCACAGCTTCGACGGCTGGCTGATCGAGGGCGGCCAGGCCAGCTTCACCAAGCCTTACAACCAGAGCGGGCACCAGCGTATCGGGACGTCCTACGGCAAACTGGCAGACGGCGACAAAAGCCAGCACCTGAACTGGGCCGGCGTAGCCTGGAGCGGCCTGCCGGGCCTGACCAGCAGCCTCTATGCGTCCGAGCTCAAGGACATCTGGAACCAGTACTACTACGACCTGGACTACACCTACGCGGTCAATGAGCTGATCAGCCTCAACCCGGGCCTGCACTACTATCACACCCAGGACACTGGCGACGCACTGCTCGGAAAAATCGACAACAACACCTACAGCCTGCACTTCACCGTGGGCGTCGGTAGCCACAGCGTCACCGCCGCTTACCAGCGCGTGAACGGCAACACGCCGTTCGATTACATCGCTCAGGGCGACAGCATCTTCCTCGACAACTCACAGCAGTATTCGGACTTCAACGGCCCGAACGAGCGTTCGTGGAAGCTCAAGTATGCCTATGACTTCGCTGGCGTCGGCGTGCCGGGCCTGACCTCCGCCGTGTCGTATTCGCGTGGCACGCTGGACCTGACCAAGGTTGACCCGAACAGTCGCGGTTATGCCAGCTTCTATAACGAAGCGGGTAAAAATGCCAAACACTGGGAGCGTGATGTCGATCTCAAGTACGTGGTCCAGGGCGGTACGGCCAAGGATCTGGCGGTGCGTCTGCAATGGGCCACCAATCGCGGCGGCAACGGCTACGGCGCGCTGGATACCGACACCGATGAATACCGGGTGATCGTCGACTACCCACTGAACGTTTTCTGAGAAAAATTCACAAAAAGGCCAGCACCGGTGCTGGCCTTTTTTGTATCCGGGATCTATACATGCACTGAGATCAACGAACTGATATCTGCAATGCCGCCCGGTTTGTCCGGGAACTACGCTGATGATGTCCCTGTGCAGAAATCAGAACCATGAGTGCAAACCGCACATACCACGCCATAACAGGCTCTGCCCGCCGACCGGAATTGCTGCTGGTTCTCGGCAGCTCGCTGACCGTCGTCGCGATCATCGCCATCGTCACCTTCCTGCTGATCCGCGAACACGCCAATGCCATGCAGGCGGCCACGCGGGGTGCGACCAACATCGTGCAACTGATCGACGCCGATGTGCTGCGCAACGTCGAGCTCTATGACCTGTCACTGCAAGGATTGATCGCTGCCGCCCAACGTGACGACCTGCAGAAGGTTTCGGCGCAGATCCGCCATCTGGTGCTGTTCGACCGCGCAAGCACCGCACGTTACAAGGGCGATGTACTGCTACTCGACCAGCAGGGCAAGGTAATCGCCAACTCGTCGTCAATTCAGCCCAAACAGGGCAATTTTTCTGACCGTGACTACTTCCAGGCTCACGTCGGCAACAGCGATAGCGGGATGTTTATCAGTCGCCCGTTCAAACCCCGTTGCGACTGCCCCGAGAACGATCAGTGGCGCATCAGCTTCAGCCGGCGCATCTCTTCGCCCACCGGAGAGTTTCTTGGCGTTGCCGTCGCGTCCATGCAACTGGCGTACTTTGACGAGCTGTTCAGCAGCCTGGACATCGGCTCCAACAGTACCCTCAACGTGCTCGACAAGGACGGCATACTGCTGGCGCAAAAGCCCATGCTGACCGATGCCAGCATTGGCAAGAGTTTCGGCAATCGTCCCAACGTCATACGCATCATGCGTGAAGGCAGTGGCAGCTTCAGCAGCCTGTCGAGCATGGACCACCAGGAACGCCTGTACACCTTCTCGCGCGTCGGCAACCTGCCGTTGACGGTCAGCGTCGCGCTCTCCATGGACGAAATCTTCGCCAGCTGGAGACGCACCGCGTACGTGATCAGTGGCGCAACCGGTGTGTTGTGTATCGGCTTGATGTGGCTGACCTTGCTGCTATGCCGCGAATTACGCCTGCGCCATCACGCCGAGCAGGAACTGGCGCAACAGGCCGCCATCGATGCCCTCACCGGCGTGGCTAACCGGCGCACCCTCGACCAGGCCCTGAACCATGAATGGTCCCGCGCCCAGCGCTCGGGCAAACCGTTGTCGGTGCTGATGATCGACGCCGATCACTTCAAGTCGTTCAACGACCGCCACGGCCATCAGAGCGGCGACGATGCCTTGCGCGTGCTCGCCAGGGTCATCAGCGAAAACATCCGTCGCCCCTCCGATCTCGCCGCGCGCTATGGCGGTGAGGAGTTTGCCGTGGTGCTGGCCGAGACTGACAGAAGCGGTGCACTGCGAATTGCCGAAAATATCCGCGCTGCAGTCGAGCAACTGCCACCGTTCGAAGGCGACGAGTCCCCCATCACCGTCAGCATCGGCCTCTGTACCTCTACAGGACAACCGGGCGAGAGCCTGGAAAACCTGATGTATGCGGCCGACAAGGCGCTGTATCAGGCCAAGCATCGCGGGCGTAACCGGGTGGTCGCCAGTTGAAAGATCGCAGCCAGTCGTCGGAGCTGCCGCAGGCTGCGGATCTTTTAAAAGAACCATGAAAGGCCAACGCCGAGCGTTGGCCTTTTTCTTTTGAGCAGCCTCTACGGGATGCAGGTTCTCAAAAAAGACAGTTGATTGAGTCACTGTCAGGACGTCGAGAGTGCTGAAGCACGACCGATGGCCATCGTCCGTTTCATTCGATTAGTTGTCCTGATTGAGCATTTTCGTAACCCAGGCAGTTACGTAAGCTGATTTCCCGTCGCGACCGCACGAGCGGAACGCTAACCGCCTGCGCTTCAAAGAGATCTTCCAGTCGCACGACCTGATTCGCAATGTCGATGAGCACATGGATTTCGATACTGCGGCCATCGTGTGGGAGTTTTCCAGGGCCAACGCGATTCACACCCAATACTTCCTCTGAGGACGCCGGCATGAAGCCGCAAACGCTTGCACCCATTGACTCGATCAGCCAGGAGAAGCATTCCTTGAGTGTCCTGGCCGTGCTCGTCGCTCTGTTTCTCGCTGCCATGGACAGCACTGCAGTCAGCACCATACTGCCGCAGATCAATGCGCAAATGCAGGACACAACGCTCTATCCCTGGGTTGTCTCGGGCTTCTTGCTGCCTCTGGCACTGATTGCGCCGCTGGCCGGCGCACTGGCTGATCGGTTCGGAATTTCTTCGATGATGAAAGGCAGCCTGCTGATCTTCATCGCCGCATCGGCAGTGGTTGCCAGTAGCCAGAGCATGGTCATGCTGATTGCAGGCAGAGCCCTGCAAGGTATCGGGGCGGGTGGCATCATCGTTCTTTCCTACTCGATGCTGGCATCACTCTTCGAAGGGCCAAAGCGTGCCAGCATGCAGGGAATGCTCAGCAGTGTCTGGGGCCTGGCTGCAGTATTGGGCCCTGTAGCGGGTACGGCACTGGGCAGCACCTTGAGCTGGCGTGCAGTTTTTTGGCTCAATCTGCCACTGGGCTTTTTGGCATTGATGGTGCTGCTTTTCACCCCCGTGATCGGCCGAGGCCGATCAGCCAGGACTGTGGATCCCATAGCGCAGGTTTTTTTGGCCATCGCCGCTTGTGCAGGACTGTTCATGTTAAGCAGTCAGCACCTTGACATGATCCCGCACCCGATATCGACGCTGGCGATTGTGATGCTCATCAGCCTTGTGGCACTGGTAGCTCGAGTCCGCGCGACACCTGCCGGCAGTCCGGTGCCGTTGGGTTTCTTTGATCGGCCAGCGCTGGGAGCGGTCATGGCTTTGGTGGTTATCTCGAGCATCGGCTTGTACGCCACGGTCAGCTTGTTGCCCATCGCTCTCAGCCGTACGTCGGGCAGCGCATTGTCGACAGGGTTGCTGATCATGCTGGCCGCGTTGGGCTGGGTGGTAGGCGCGACCGTCTGTGGCAAGCGTCTGTCGAGCGTCGGCTTCAGGTCCATGGCAATAGCTGGGATGTCGATGCTGATGCTCGGTTGCATAGGGGTGGCTGCGGGACTGCAATGGTCGCAGTGGTTGGCCATTGGTGCAGGCCAGGTACTGGTCGGACTGGGGATGGGCTTGACGGCCACTACGACCCTGGTGCTCGCGCAGAACAGCGCCCCGCATGATCAGCTGGGAGCCTACACGTCCACGGTGCAATTTCTGCGTAACCTTGGCGCGGCGTTCGGCGTCAATGCGATGGTGGCTATTGCGCTGTACCTGCCGCCCAACCGGGCCTACCAGGTCACTTTCCTGCTGCTAGGTCTTTTGATGACGGTCGGTTTACTCTTTGCCTTTGGACTGCCTTCGCACGGCGGACCGCAAAAAAGGTAGACGGAGTAGCAATGCGTTTCGCTGACATGGATCACACAGCATTAGTTATTGAAAGGCAGTTGAGCAGGATGGCCGATGAGGAGAGCGAGCCTCATCGACACCATCTCGGGCAATTCGTGTTAGTGAAAAAGGGCGTGCTCCATGGCAATGCCATCGAGCAACGCTGGTTACTCAAACCGGGAATGGCGGTCTGGATTCCGCCACAGACCTTGCACTCTGGTGAGGCTTACACACAGGTAGACCTCACGGTCTTGTACCTTGGCCCTGAACTGTGCGAACGCCTCTCTCCGAGCATCAAGCTGATCGATGCCTCCCTGCTGATCATCGCCCTGTGCGACCGATTGGCCGAGGAAAGCACTCGGCCGCTTTCCAAACAACGGCGCGGCAGCATGTTGCAATTGTTGTTCGAGGACATCGAAGAACTGGCGCCCAGCAATATGGTCCTGCCTTTACCGCGTGACGCACGGCTCAAGCGTGTCACCGAGCAACTGATTGCCAAGCCTGGGATGCGTAGGAACCTGACCGAATGGGGTCGCGAGGTAGGCGCCACCGAGCGGACTCTGGCGCGCCTGTTTCGCAAGGATACCGGTTTACGTTACACGGACTGGCACAACCGTCTGCTGCTCGTGGAGGCATACCGTGGCCTGGCGGTCGAGAACACCAACGAGACCCTGGCGCAGCACCTGGGATTTGCCTCGGGCGATTCGTTTGGTCACTGGTTTCGGCGCGTCACCGGTAGTAGCCCAGGCCAGGTGCGCAGTACCTTGCAGGCCGTGAGCACGGGCTCCGAGCAATGACTGCCGGCTGCTCAGCAGATCCATCCGGGGGTTGTAGGTCAGGCGACATGCACGTCACTGATCTTGCTGGTGATGCTGCAAAGCCATTTTGACCTGGATCTGTTAACCCTGAAAATCTTCTGATGCGCCACTTGGCATACTACCGAAAAATAACGCACGGCCGTCCACAGCATCATTGCCCTTGGCTAACACTTCCCTTTTGTCGGGTGTAGAAGACGTCCACCTCCAAGTCACCAGCGTCGCCACCACAGCCAAGCTGGTTGCGTTTGCGCGCAACGCGCCATGCATGCCTTACGCACCATAAAAAAAGGCCGCCCGAAGGCAGCCTTTAAAAACTAGAGAGGTTTTTGCTTACACGGCCGCAACGGGACGCATGTAAGAGATCGGTGCAGTACTGGCGTCTTCAAACGTCACGACTTCCCAAGCATCTTTCTGCTCAATCAATTTGCGCAGAAGCTGGTTGTTCAGTGCGTGGCCCGACTTGAAGCCTTTGAACTCACCAATCAGGCTATTGCCCAGCAGGTAGAGGTCACCAATTGCATCGAGGATCTTGTGCTTCACGAATTCGTCTTCGTAGCGAAGGCCGTCTTCGTTCAGTACACCATCCGCGTCGACCACGATGGCGTTTTCAACACTACCGCCGAGTGCGAGGTTGTGCTTGCGCAGGTACTCGATATCACTCATGAAACCAAAGGTCCGGGCGCGGCTGACTTCTTTTACGAACGAAGTGCTGGAAAAATCCACGCTGGCACTTTGAGTGCGGTCACGAAACACCGGGTGATCGAAATCGATCTCGAAGCTCACTTTGAAGCCTTCGAAAGGGACGAAAGTGGCGCGCTTGTCGCCATCTTCCACTGTCACTTCACGCAGGATCCGGATGAACTTCTTGGCTGCGTCCTGTTCTTCCAGGCCAGCCGATTGAATCAGGAATACGAAGGGTCCAGCGCTACCATCCATGATCGGGACTTCGGACGCGGAGAGCTCGACGTAGGCGTTATCGATGCCCAGGCCAGCCATGGCCGAGAGCAAATGCTCCACCGTGTCCACTTTGACGTCACCGTTGACCAGTGTCGTCGACATAGTGGTTTCACCAACGTTTTCCGCGCGAGCAGGAATCTGCACCACAGGGTCCAGGTCGGCACGACAAAACACGATGCCGGTGTCTACAGGTGCTGGCTTGAGGGTCAGGTATACCTTCTCCCCGGAGTGCAGGCCTACACCTGTGGCACGGATAATATTTTTCAGGGTGCGTTGTTTAATCATGGCTTGGGCCGCTTCAGCGCAAATTGCGAACTGGTATCAACAAAGGCTGGCGATAATAGCAGACCAGACCTTTGCTGAACACCAATCACCTTCATAGCCCTGATACATTCCATCAATCGGCCTGACGACGCAGGAATGCCGGGATGTCCAGGTAGTCCAGATCGTCTTGCGGATTCATCTTCGCGGCAGTCGCAGCACCGGCTTGAGCCTGGTTGCGCATGACGGTCGGACGGTCCAGGTCACGGTAGTTTACCGCTGGCTGTTCCTGGCGTGCAGGGGATTGTTGTTGTGGCTGCGAAGCCATGGAGGTGTGAACGGTGTTGTCGATGACCTTGACAGGCTTCTCGATTTTCGCGCCCAGACCGGTGGCAACCACGGTAACGTGCAGCTCGTCGCGCATGTCCGGATCGATAACGGTACCGACCTTGACCATGGCGTGTTCGGAAGCGAAGGCTTCGATGATGCTACCCACGTCGGAGTACTCACCCAGAGACAGGTCAGGACCGGCGGTGATATTCACCAGGATACCGCGTGCACCTTGCAGGTTCACGTCTTCGAGCAGCGGGTTACGGATAGCCGCTTCGGTCGCTTCACGCGCACGGTTAGGACCGCTGGCGCAGCCAGTGCCCATCATCGCCATGCCCATTTCGCTCATCACGGTACGGACGTCGGCGAAGTCGACGTTGATCATGCCCGGACGCTTGATGATGTCGGAGATACCGCGAACGGCACCGGCCAGTACATCGTCGGCCTTGGCGAAAGCCGACAAGAGGCTTGCGTCTTTACCGAGGATGGTCAGCAGCTTCTCGTTGGGAATGGTGATCAGCGAGTCGACGCTTTCAGACAGCAGGCGGATGCCTTCGTCTGCGATCTGCATGCGCTTGCGACCTTCGAACGGGAACGGACGAGTCACTACCGCAACGGTGAGGATCCCCATTTCCTTGGCCACTTCGGCAATGATCGGCGCAGCACCGGTACCGGTACCGCCGCCCATGCCGGTGGTGATGAACACCATGTTTGTGCCTTGCAGCACTTCGGCGATGCGCTCGCGGTCTTCCAGAGCGGCCTGACGACCGACCTCAGGGTTCGCGCCAGCACCCAGACCTTTGGTCACGCCGGTGCCCAATTGCAGGATGGTCCGCGCGCCGATGCTTTTCAGCGCTTGGGCATCAGTGTTGGCGCAGATGAACTCAACGCCTTCAATGTTGCTCTTGACCATGTGATTCACAGCGTTGCCGCCGCCACCGCCAACACCGATAACTTTAATAACCGGGCTTGCGGGGATGTTGTCTACGAGTTCGAACATTTTCCCTCTCCTTACATTCTCTAGTTTTTTTCGCCTACTGCGCCTACTGCGTACAACGGTGCTGCGGTGTCACGGTGTTACGGTGTTACGGTAAATCTTCAGAAATTGCCCTGGACCCAGCTTTTGATGCGATCGATCAACGGGCTCTTGGCCTCTTCGTTGTTGTAGCTATCGCGACTGCTGCTGATCCCCGAGAAGGAAATGCCATCGGACTGCTTTTGCAGGCCATACATCAGCAAACCAACGCCGGTGGAATAAATCGGGTTGCGCACTACGTCGTCCAGGCCTCTGACGCCATGCGGTACGCCCAGGCGTACCGGCATGTGGAAAATCTCTTCGGCCAGTTCGACCGCGCCTTCCATCTTCGAAGTACCGCCGGTCAGCACGATGCCGGCCGGGATCAGGTCTTCGTAGCCGCTACGACGCAGCTCGGCCTGGATCAGCGTGAACAGCTCGTCGTAACGCGGCTCGACCACTTCGGCCAGGGCCTGACGGGACAGCTCGCGCGGCGGACGATCACCGACACTTGGGACCTTGATGGTTTCACCGGCGCCGGCCAGTTTGGCCAGGGCGCAGGCGTAGCGGATCTTGATTTCTTCGGCGTACTGGGTCGGAGTGCGCAACGCCATGGCGATGTCGTTGGTCACCTGGTCACCGGCAATCGGGATCACCGCGGTGTGACGAATCGCGCCTTCGGTGAAGATCGCGATATCGGTGGTACCGCCACCGATGTCCACCAGGCACACGCCCAGCTCTTTCTCGTCATCGGTCAGTACCGAGTACGCCGACGCCAGTTGTTCGAGAATGATGTCGTCGATTTCCAGGCCGCAACGACGCACGCATTTCTCAATGTTCTGTGCAGCGTTCACCGCGCAGGTGACCACGTGGACCTTGGCTTCCAGACGTACGCCGGACATGCCCAAAGGCTCACGCACGCCTTCCTGGTTATCGATCACGTAATCCTGCGGCAGCGTGTGCAGTACGCGCTGATCCGCCGGAATGGCCACGGCCTGGGCCGCATCGAGCACGCGCTCAAGGTCGGCCGAGCTGACTTCGCGATCACGAATCGCCACGATGCCGTGGGAGTTCAGGCTGCGAATGTGATTGCCCGCCACACCGACGAACGCCGAGTGAATCCGGCAGCCAGCCATCAGTTGCGCTTCTTCGATCGCACGCTGAATGGACTGCACGGTGGATTCGATATTCACCACCACGCCCTTCTTCAGGCCGCGGGAGGGGTGAGTACCGATCCCGACGATTTCCAGTTGGCCATCGGCCGCGACCTCGCCTACCAGCGCCACCACCTTGGAGGTGCCGATATCCAGACCGACGATCATTTTGCCGCTTTGCACGTTTGCCATGGTCCTGCCTCTTCTCAATTCTTCGCGACAGCGCGTTGGGCCGTCGTGGGCGCTACAGGTTCCCGCCAGCCAACGGCCAGGCCGTTGGCATAACGCAGGTCGATGCGCGCAATGTTCGTAATCTGTTCTTTAAGCGTCTTGTCGTAGATGGCAATGAAACGGCGCATCTTTTCCACCAGGTGATCGCGTCCCAGCAACAACTCGATCCCAGGGCCCGCGCTACCCGCACCAGTGGTCAGAAACCAGCTGCCGCGTTCACGCAATTCCAGCCGGGCAATCGAGAAGCCCAATGGCCGTAACATCTGGCTCAACACCTGATACTGCTGCATCACTTGCTGCTGGGCCCGTTGTGGGCCGAACAGCTGTGGCAAATGTTCGTAGTTGGCCAATTCACGCGGCGTAAACGCCTGCCCCTGGTTGTTCAGCAACGCTTCGTCACCCCAACGGGCCACGGGCAGTTGCTCCTCCAGGCGAATCACCACCTGGTCAGGCCAGACGCGACGCACTTCGGCGTGGGCAATCCATGGCATCTGTTCCAGCTCGGTACGCATGCTCGCCAGGTCAATGGTGAAGAAGCTCGCCGCCACGTACGGGGCGATCCGCTGCTGCACTGCTTGCTGGCTGATGTAACTCAAATCGCCCTGCACGTTGATCTTGGTGATCGGCCGATCGGCGTACGGCAACAAGCGCTGTGCACCTTCGTAAGTACCGAACCCCAACGCGACCAACAGCACGGGCCAGAACAAGGCTTTGAGAAAACCAAAATTGGCTTTCGGCAGGCGCACCGACATCGGCTCTTTGGCCACCATTCGGCTGGCACCCCGCGGCACCGGCTTGCGGCCGGGTGCGGATGGCTGATGACGTAGCTGGGCGCCTTGCATGGTCTTAACCTCGCGGCTCTACGTGACTGCCAACACTGGCCGCCAGGATCGCCAGCACCAACTGCTGGAAATCCAGACCGGCGGCGCGTGCGGCCATCGGGACCAGACTGTGATCGGTCATGCCCGGTGCGGTATTGACTTCCAGGAACCAGAACTGCCCATCGGCGTCCTGCATCACGTCAGCCCTTCCCCAACCGGCGATACCCAGCGCCTCACAGGCTTTTGCCGTGAGGTCCATGAGTTCTTGTTCTTTAGTGCTATCGAGGCCACACGGGATCCGGTACTGGGTATCGGAAGCCAGGTACTTGGCGTCGTAGTCGTAGAAAGTGTGAGGCGTGCCCAGAGCGATCGGTGGCAACACCTGATCACGCAGGGTCGCAATGGTGAACTCCGGACCTTGAATCCATTGCTCGACCAACACTTGCGAATCGTAGGTACTGGCCGCTTTCCAGGCTTCGATCAATTCTGCTGCCGAAGTCACTTTGGCCATACCGATACTTGAACCTTCATGCGCCGGTTTGACGATCAAAGGGAAGCCCAGTTCCGTCGCCGCCAAAATACAGTCGGCTTCGCTGGTCAGTACCGCGTGACGTGGCGTCGGAATGCCGAGGCTGTGCCAGACCTGTTTGGTCCGCAGCTTGTCCATGGCCAGTGCAGAGGCAAGGATGCCGCTGCCGGTGTACGGAATACCCAGGCATTCGAGCAAACCCTGCATGCTGCCGTCTTCACCGCCACGACCGTGGAGAATGATGAAGGCGCGGTCGATTTTTTCGTTCAGCAGGCGTTGCAGGAAATCGTCGCCGACGTCGATGCCGAACGCATCCACGCCAGCGGACTGCAGCGCTTCAAGCACCGCGTTACCGGATTTCAGCGAAACCTCACGCTCGGCGCTTTTGCCACCGAACAGCACGGCCACGCGGCCGAAGTCTTTCGGAGCGATTGTCGAGAACAGGTTGGCGTAGGCTGCAGTCATTTCAACTTTCCTTCGTTAGGAGCGACAACCGCACCCGCGAACAACGGACTATTCAACAGTTTCGGTGCAAGACCACCGATATCACCGGCGCCCTGGCACAACAGGATGTCGCCGGCACGCAGCAGCGGCTTGACCACAGGCGCGAGGTCGACACCGCGCTCGATGTAGATCGGGTCGAGCTGACCGCGCTGGCGGATGCTGTTGCACAGTTTGCGGCTGTCAGCCCCCGGAATCGGCTCTTCGCCGGCCGGGTAGACTTCCATCAGCAGCAGCACGTTGGCGTCGGCCAGGACATTGACGAAATCGTCGTACAGGTCGCGGGTGCGGCTGTAGCGGTGCGGCTGGTAAACCATCACCAGGCGGCGCTCTGGCCAGCCACCGCGCACGGCTTTGATCACCGCTGCAACTTCGGTCGGGTGGTGACCGTAGTCGTCCACCAGCATCACGTTGCCGCCTTCGACCGGTAGTTCGCCGTAGACCTGGAAGCGTCGGCCAACACCCTGGAAGCCCGACAGCCCCTGAACGATGGCTTCATCGCTGACGCCCTCGTCGGTCGCAATGCAGATGGTCGCCAGCGAGTTCAGTACGTTGTGATTGCCCGGCATGTTCACCGAGACATCCAATGGTTCGCGATCAGGGCGCAGCACGGTGAAGAAGGTCTGCATGCCTTGCTGGCGAACATTGATGGCGCGTACGTCGGCATCTTCGCTGAAGCCGTAGGTCATGGTCGGACGTTTGACCAGCGGCAGGATTTCACGCACCACCGGGTCGTCCAGGCACATCACCGCCAAACCGTAGAACGGCAGGTTGTGGAGGAACTCGACGAAGGTTTTCTTCAGTTTGTTGAAGTCACCGTCGTAGGTCGCCATGTGGTCGGCGTCGATGTTGGTGACCACGGCCACCAGCGGCTGCAGGTGCAGGAAACTGGCGTCGCTTTCGTCGGCTTCGGCGATCAGGTAACGGCTGGTGCCCAGTTGGGCATTGGTGCCTGCTGCATTCAGGCGGCCACCGATCACGAAGGTCGGGTCCAGGCCACCGGCGGCGAACACCGAAGCGATCAGGCTGGTGGTGGTGGTTTTGCCGTGAGTACCGGCGACGGCGATGCCGTGGCGGTAGCGCATCAGCTCGGCGAGCATTTCTGCACGCGGCACCACGGGGATACGACGTTCAAGGGCCGTCGCGACTTCCGGGTTGGAAGGGTTCACGGCACTCGACACCACCAGTACATCGGCGGTCGCGGCATTTTCGGCGCGGTGGCCGATGAAAATCTGGGCGCCGAACGATTCGAGACGCTCGGTCACCGGCGACGCCTTCAGGTCGGAACCGGACACTTGATAGCCCAGGTTCAGCAACACTTCGGCAATGCCGCACATGCCCACACCGCCGATTCCGACGAAGTGGATGCGACGGATGCGGCGCATTTCCGGTTGCGGCATGGCTTTCTGATTTTCAACCATGAACCACCTCCAGGCAGATATCGACCACGTTGCGGGTTGCATCAGGTTTGGCCAGGCGACGAGCGGCGCCAGCCATGTCGTTGAGTCGTTGCGGTTGCATCAAGACCTCTGTCAGGCGTGCAGCGAGATCCGCTGCGCCAGTCGTTCTTTGCGGCATCAGGAAGGCAGCGCCTTCACGAGCCAAATATTCGGCATTGCGGGTCTGGTGATCGTCGATCGCGTGGGGCAAAGGCACCAGCATCGAGGGCAGACCGGCAGCAGCCAACTCACTGACAGTCAGCGCGCCAGCGCGACAGACCACCAGGTCGGCCCAGCCATAGGCTTGGGCCATGTCTTTGATGAAAGGCTGCACTTGCGCCTCGACACCGGCCGTGCGATAGCGCTCGGCAGTCACTTCATCGTGGTTTTTACCGGCCTGATGAAACACTTCCGGACGCAGTTCAACAGGCACCTGCGACAGGGCTTCAGGCAGCAATTTGTTCAACGGTTCTGCCCCAAGGCTTCCGCCCAGGATCAGCAAACGCGCTTTGCGTCCGGCCAGGGCTGGACGCGCTGTATCGAGGAACAACTCGGTGCGCACCGGGTTACCGGTAGTGCGCCGGCTGCCACTGGCAGCAAAGGTGTCCGGGAAAGCTTCGCAGACTCGCGCGGCCAACGGCACCAGCAACCGATTGGCGGTACCGGCGACGGCGTTCTGTTCATGAACGATCACGGGCACGCCAGCCAGTTTGGCGGCTACGCCACCAGGACCGGTGACATATCCGCCAAAGCCCAGGACGCAGACCGGCTTCAGCTGGCGAATGACGGCACGGGCCTGCCAGATCGCCTTGAGCAATACAAAAGGTGCCTTGAGCAGCGACAGCTTGCTCTTGCCACGCAGGCCGCTGACGTTGATCAGGTGCAACGGCAGGCCGGCATTCGGGACCAGTTCGTTTTCGATTCCGCGAGGCGTCCCGAGCCAGTGCACGGTATAGCCGCGCGCCTGAAATTCGCGAGCGCAGGCCAGCGCCGGGAACACGTGGCCACCGGTGCCGCCCGCCATGATCAGCACGTTAGCGCCCATGGGTCGGCTCCTCGGCGAAGTCACTCTCGCTGAATTCCATCTCTTCGCTGCCCAAGTGGGTTCGACTCTCCCATTCGATGCGCAACAACAAGCCAAGACAGGCGCAGCAGATCACCAACGAACTGCCGCCGTAACTGAGGAACGGCAAGGTCAGGCCCTTGGTCGGCAGCAGGCCGACGTTCACCCCGATGTTGATCAGGAACTGACCAATCCACAGGAACGACAAGCCGTAGGCGACATAGGCGGCAAAGAATTGCTTGGCCTTTTCTGCCCACAACCCGATGTACATGCCGCGTATGCACACAAAGACGAACAGCGCGACGGTGGCCAGGGAGCCGACCACGCCCAGTTCTTCGGCCAGAACCGAGAACACGAAGTCGGTGTGCGCTTCCGGCAGGTAGAACTGTTTCTGCACGCTGTTGCCCAGGCCAACGCCCAGCCACTCACCGCGACCGAAGGCGATCAGTGCCTGGGTCAACTGGTAGCCGGAACCGAACTGGTCGGCCCAAGGATCGGTGAAGGTGGTCAGACGCGCCATTCGATAAGGCTGCATCTTGATCAGCAGCACCACCGCCACCACCGCCAGTATCACCATCAAGGTGAAGCGGAACAGCCCGACGCCGCCCAAAAACAGCATCGCCGCCGCGGCCCCCATCATCACGACGGTGGCACCGAAGTCGGGCTCCATCAGCAGCAGGCCGGCCATTGGCAGCAGCACGATGAACGGCTTGAAGAAGCCCATCCAGCTTTCGCGCACTTCTTTCTGCCGACGCACCAGATAACCAGCGAGGTAGATCACCACAAAGACCTTGGCAATCTCGGAAGGCTGGACGTTGAAGAAGCTGAAACCGATCCAGCGCATCGAACCGTTCACCTCACGGCCGATCCCCGGGACGATTACCATCACCAGCAAACCGAATGCACCGATCAGCATCAGCCAGCCCAGGCGTTGCCAGGTGGCAATCGGGATCATCATGGTGACGATGCAGGCACCGAAGCCGAGCACGATGTAGACAAGGTGGCGAATCATGTAATACAGGGCGCTGCCCGACTGTACCGCCGCCACTTCGGTCGAGGCAGAGGCGATCATGACCAGCCCCAGGCCGATCAACGCCAGGCAACCGGCGAGCATCGGGAAGTCGAGGTCGATACCGCGCCCGGTGATGATCGGCGACGGGTACGGCTTGATGATATTTCTCAAGCTCATGCCAAGTCCTCCACGGCCCGGGCGAACAGGTGCCCACGCTCTTCGTAGTTCTTGAACATGTCGAAACTGGCGCACGCCGGCGATAGCAGCACCGCATCGCCTGGCTGGGCGATGGCGCGGCATTGCTCGACCGCTTCGATCAGCGAGTTGACGCGAATCAGTGGCACGGCATCGCCGATGGCCTGGCCAATCAACTCGGCGTCACGCCCCATCAACACCACGGCGCGGCAGTTGGCCGCGACCGGATCACGCAGATCCTTGAACTCGGCACCTTTGCCGTCGCCACCGGCGATCAGCACCAGCTTGCCTTGTATATCTGCGCCCAGGCCTTCGATAGCGGCCAAAGCGGCGCCAACGTTGGTGGCTTTGGAATCGTTGTAGTAGCTCACGCCATTCAGGTCGCGGACCCACTGGCAGCGATGCTCAAGCCCGGCGAAAGTCCGCAGGCTCGAGAGCATGGCATCGAACGGCAGGCCCACGGCGTGCCCCAGGGCCAAGGCCGCGAGGGCGTTGGACTGGTTATGCGCGCCACGAATTTTCAACTCGCGTGCCGGCATCAGGTTCTGGAATTCAAAGGCCAGATACTTCTCGCCATTTTCCTCGCGCAGACCAAAGGCCTTGAAATCCGGCTTGTTCAGACCGAAGGTCCAGCACGGCAGGCCCTCGCCCATCAACGGACGGCTCAGCGCATCCTGACGATTGACCACCACTTGCTTCGCGCCACGGAAGATCCGGTGCTTGGCCAGGTGATAGGCCGGCAGACCGCTGTAACGGTCCATATGGTCTTCGCTGATGTTCAGCACGGTGGCCACTTCGGCGCCCAGCTGATCGGTGGTCTCCAGCTGGAAGCTCGAGAGTTCCATCACGTACAGCTCGACGTCGTCGCTCAGCAGATCGAGTGCCGGAGTACCGAGGTTACCGCCCACCGCCACGCGCTTGCCGGCCGCTGCCGCCATTTCGCCGACCAGCGTGGTCACGGTGCTTTTTGCGTTGGAACCGGTAATGGCAACAATCGGCGCCTTCGCATTACGTGCGAACAATTCGATATCACCCGACAGCTTCACGCCACGGGCAGCCGCCGCCTGCAGGGCCGGAGTCGCCAAGGCCAGGCCCGGGCTCACGTAGAGCTCGTCGGCACGGCAGAGGAATTCGACATCCAGCTCGCCACAACGCACTTCCACCTGCGGGTAGTCACGACGCAGCGTGGCCAGCTCCGGTGGATTTTCCCGCGTATCGGCGACAGCGAACGACACTCCCCGGTTCGCCAGGAAGCGAACCAGGGACATGCCGCTCTTGCCGAGGCCGACAACGATGCGGAAGTGGTCAGAAGCGATCAGAGACACTTGTTCTACCTCAGCTTCAGGGTGGCAAGGCCGACCAGTACGAGAATCACGGTGATGATCCAGAAACGGACGATCACGCGTGGCTCGGGCCAGCCCTTGAGTTCAAAGTGGTGGTGAATCGGTGCCATGCGGAACACGCGGCGACCGGTCAGCTTGAAAGAGGCAACCTGAATGACCACCGACAGGGTTTCCATCACGAACACGCCGCCCATGATGAACAGGACGATTTCCTGGCGGACAATCACTGCGATGGTGCCCAACGCTGCGCCCAGCGCCAGTGCGCCGACGTCGCCCATGAAGACTTGAGCCGGGTAGGTGTTGAACCAGAGGAAACCCAGGCCGGCGCCGATCAGCGCACCGCAGAACACGATCAGCTCACCTGCGCCCGGTACATAAGGGATCAGCAGGTATTCGGCGAATTTCACGTTACCCGACAAGTAGCAGAAGATCCCCAGCGCGCCGCCGACCATCACGGTTGGCATGATCGCCAGGCCATCGAGGCCGTCAGTCAGGTTGACCGCGTTGCTGGAGCCAACGATCACGAAGTAGGTCAGGACCACGAAGCCAATGCCGAGCGCGATGCTGGCGTCTTTGAACATCGGCACGATCAAGGTCGTTTCAACCGCGCTGGGTGCAGTCATATAAAGGAAGATCGCCGCGCCCAGGCCGAACACCGACTGCCAGAAGTATTTCCAGCGGCTCGGCAAGCCACGAGAGTTCTTCTCGATGACTTTGCGGTAATCGTCGACCCAGCCCACGGCACCAAACAGCAGCGTGACCAGCAACACGACCCACACATAGCGGTTGTGCAGGTCGGCCCAAAGCAAGGTGCTGACGCCGATGGCGGTCAGAATCAGTGCGCCGCCCATGGTCGGAGTGCCCGACTTGGACAAGTGCGATTGCGGGCCGTCATTACGGACAGACTGGCCGATCTGGCGGTTCTGCAACGTGCGGATCATCCATGGACCCAGGCACAGCGACAACGACAACGCGGTCAGCACACCGAGAATCCCGCGCAGGGTCAGGTACTGAAAGACCGCGAAGCCTTTGTAGAACTGTTGCAGATACTCCGCTAACAACAGCAGCATTAATGGTTCTCCCCGCTCGAACCGCACAAAGCCGCAACGACGTTTTCCATCGCAGCGCTTCGCGAGCCCTTGATCAAAATAGTGGTGTTTGTATCGTGTTCGGCGCCCAGCGCCGCGATCAGATCAGCCTGATTGGCAAAGTGACGAGCCTGTTCACCGAAGGCTGCGACGGCATGCGCCATCATCGGGCCAACGGCATAAAGCGCGGAAACCTTGCCGCTGGCGTACGCGCCAACGTCACGGTGCCCCTGCTCCGCCCACTCGCCCAACTCGCCAATATCTCCGAGCACCAGAATGGTGCGGCCGGAAAAGCCGGCGAGTATATCAACGGCGGCGCACATTGAGGTGGGGTTCGCGTTGTAAGAGTCATCAATTACGCGCATGCCATTGGTCGCCAGTTGCGCCACGGCACGGCCCTTGACCGGTTGCACCGCATTCAACCCCGTGGCGATACCGAACAGCGACACACCCAGGGCATGCGCGGCAGCCGCGGCGGCCAAGGCATTGGCAACGTTGTGGGTGCCAAGCAGGTTCAGTTGAACCTGTTCGACGCCTTGCGGACTGTGCAGCGTGAAGGACGGGCAACCGCGGGCGTCTCGAGCCAGATCAGTAGCATGGAAATCGGCACGGCTGTCGTTCAGGGCAAAGCTCAGCACCTGACGACCCGCGGCACGCTTCTTCCAGATATCAAACGCCTTGTCGTCGAGGTTCAGAACGGCGACGCCATCGGCGTCCAGCCCTTCGAGAATCTCGCCCTTGGCTTCAACGATTTTTTCCGGGCCGCCGAATTCGCCGACGTGGGCGGTCCCGGCGTTGTTGATCACGGCTACATGCGGCTTGGTCATGCCGACGGTGTAGGCAATCTCGCCGATCCGCGAAGCACCTAGTTCGATAACGGCTGCGGTGTGTTCCGCAGTCAGTTCGAGCAAGGTCAGCGGAACGCCGAGGTCATTGTTCAGGTTGCCACGGGTCGCCAGTACCGGACCGCGCGTGCGCAGGATGCTCGCGAGCATTTCCTTGACCGTGGTCTTGCCGCTGGAGCCGGTAATCGCCGCGACCGGATTCGAATACGCCGCACGATTCAGCGCGCCGAGTTCGCCAAGGGCCTGACGAGTATCCGTGACCAGCAGCTGAGGCAACGTGGAGTTCGTCACTTCACGCTCGACCAGGGCCGCGACCGCGCCTTTGGCAGCCACGTCATTCAGGTAGTCATGTCCATCGAAACGCGGCCCGGTCAGGGCAACAAACAACTGGCCCGGCTTGATCGCCCGGCTGTCGATGCTGACGCCATCGAAGCTGCTGTCGGCAGTCAGCAGACGGCCGGCCAATGGCCCCGCCACTTCGCTCAATTTCAAGGCTTTAAGCATGAGCCACCTCCCACGCGGTCAAGGCACGGTCGGCCTCCACCAGATCGGAGAAGTCATGGCGCACGCCGTTGATTTCCTGATAGTCCTCGTGACCTTTACCGGCCAGCACAATCACGTCATCGGCGCTGGCGCTGGCGATCAACTGGGCAATCGCCTGGCCACGACCGGCGACGAATCGAACGTTATCCACCGCCGTGAAACCGGCGCGGATGTCGTCGAAAATCTGTGCAGGGTCTTCGCTGCGCGGGTTGTCATCGGTGACCAGCACGCCGTCAGCCAGACGCTCGACCACTTCGGCCATCAGCGGACGCTTGCCGCGGTCGCGGTCACCGCCGCAACCGAACAGGCAGAGCAATTTGCCCTTGGCGTGTGGACGCAGGGCCATCAGGACTTTTTCCAGCGCATCCGGGGTATGGGCGTAGTCGACCACCACCAGCGGCTGAGTACCGCCGCCCAGACGCTGCATGCGACCGGCCGGACCTTCGAGTTGTGGCAGTACGTGGAGGATTTCATCCAGCGCGTAATCCAGACCGAGCAAGGCACCGACAGCGGCCAGTACGTTGCTCAGGTTGAAACGGCCGAGCAAGGCACTGCGTAAATGGTGTTCGCCCTGCGGCGTTACCAGTGTGGCGCGCACGCCTTCATCGTCGAACTGCGCTTCACGGCAATAGAGGTAGGCGCTGGCGTCTTCGAGACTGTAAGTGATCAGTCGCGACTCACCCTTTTCAGCCGCGAGTTGCCGACCGAACGCGTCGTCCAGGTTGATCACCCGGCACTTCAGATCGTTCCAGGCAAACAGCTTGGCCTTGGCCTCGCCATAGGCTTGCATGGTCCCGTGATAATCCAGGTGATCGCGCGACAGGTTGGTCATCACCGCCACATCGAACGCCAATGCCGTCACGCGCCCTTGATCCAGGCCGTGGGAGGACACTTCCATGGCCACGGCTTTGGCGCCGGCCTTTTTCAGGTCGGCCAGGGTTGCCTGTACTGCAATCGGGTTCGGCGTGGTGTGCAGGCCGCTTTCCAGTGCGCCGTAGAAACCGGTGCCCAGAGTGCCAACAATGCCGCAGTGCTGCCCCAACAGGTCCAGCGCTTGCGCGACCAGTTGGGTCACGCTGGTCTTGCCGTTGGTGCCGGTCACGCCAACCAGGTTCAGGTTACGGCTCGGGTCGCCATAAAAACGCCCGGCAATATCCGACAATTGCGCGGCCAGGCCCTTGACCGGAATCAGCGGCACATCGGTAATCGGCAGAACAGTCGCACCTTCGACTTCGTAGGCGACTGCGGCGGCACCACGTTGCAAGGCATCGGCAATGTGCGCACGACCGTCGAATTTAGCGCCTGGGACGGCCAGGAACAGGTCGCCCGCTCGGACATTACGGCTGTCCAGGGTTAGTTCGCGAATCAATAGATCACGGTCAGCGTGGGCGAAAATCTTGTTCAGGCTAAGCGACATCAGCCACGCCCTCCATTGGCTTTAACAGGGGTAACCGGGGCCGCGTTGGCTTGCTGGGTGGGCGGCAGGTTGTCCGGTGTGATATTCATCAGACGCAGGGTCCCGGACATCACCTTGCTGAACACCGGAGCCGAAACCAGACCACCGAAGTAACCGGCCTTGCTCGGTTCATCAATGACCACGACGATCGCGTAGCGCGGGTCGCTCATGGGACCAAAACCTGCGAACAGCGAGCGGTAGGAGTTCTCGGCGTAGCCTTTGGTGCCCACCGATGTCTTACGTGCAGTACCGGACTTGCCAGCGACGTGATAGGCCGGCACTTGCGCACGGAATACGCCGCGCGGCGCCTCGATCACCTGCTGCAACATGCCCTGCATGGTTTTCGCCACGGCTTCAGGAATCACTTGAGTAGTTTGCGCGGCCTTGTCAGTCTTGATCAGGGTCAGCGGTGCGATACGGCCGTTGTTGGCCAGCGCCGAGAAGGCGTGGACCAGCTGAATGGCGGTCACCGAAATGCCGTAGCCGTACGACAGCGTGGCCGTCTCGGCCTTGCGCCATTCGCGATAGTTCGGCAGGTTGCCGACGCGCTCGCCTGGGAAACCCAGGCCGGTGTCCTGGCCGAGGCCGACTTTCTGCGCAAGACGGAAAATCGTTTCGCCGCCGATATCGAAGGCGACCTTACTCATGCCGACGTTACTGGAGTTGATCAGAATGCCGGTCAGGTCAAGCACCGGGCCTTCGGTCTTGGATACGTCCTTGATGGTGTATTTACCAATCTGCAAGCTGCCCGGGTACACCTCGACGGTGTCGCTCGGTTTCCAGCGGCCGGTTTCGATCGCGGCACTCATGGAGATCGCTTTCATGGTCGAACCCGGTTCGAACACATCGATCATCGCGCGGTTACGCATCATCGCCGGTTGCAGGTTGCGACGGTTGTTCGGGTTGTAGGTCGGCTGGTTGACCATGGCGAGAATCTCGCCGGTCTTGACGTCCATGATCACCAGGCTGCCAGCCTTGGCGCCGTTCTCGATGATCGCGTTGCGCAGCTCGCGGTTCGCCAGGTATTGCAGACGCAGGTCAATCGACAACGCCAAGGGCTTGCCGGCCTTGGCGTTTTTGGTCACTTGAACGTCTTTGATCAGTCTGCCGCGCCGGTCCTTGATGACCTGACGCTTGCCAGCGACACCAGCCAGCCATTCGTCGTACGCCAACTCCACGCCTTCACGCCCGTGGTCATCGATGTCGGTAAAGCCGACCATGTGCGCAGTGACTTCGCCGGCCGGGTAGAAACGCCGGAACTCTTCGATGCCGTAAACGCCCGGCACTTTCAGATCGAGCGCGACCTGGCCCTGCTCGGGGGTCAGCCCGCGCACCAGATAGATGAATTCTTTATTCGCCTGGGCTTCAAGTCGCTCGGCCAGGACTTTAGGGTCTTGGCCCAGCACCATCGCCAGTGCCGGCCACTTTTCCTTGGCCAGCTGCATTTCCTTGGGGTTGGCCCACAGGGTGGTGACCGGCGTGCTCACGGCCAACGGCTCGCCGTTACGGTCGGTGATCAAACCACGGTGAGCCGGGATCGGGATGTGTCGAACACTGCGCGCATCGCCCTGACCAATCAGGAAGTCACGGTCGATCACCTGCAGGTCGACAATGCGCCACGCGATTGCAACCACCATGACACCCAGCAAGCCAAGCACCACGCGAAACCGCCACGGAAAGAGTGCCCCTTCGAGTTTCATCATGGCGCCACCATCCGTACTTCAGCGGCGCCGGGAATGCGCATCTTCAGTTGTTCAGTGGCCAATACTTCGATACGGCTGTGAGCGGTCCAGGTGCTCTGCTCAAGAATCAACCGGCCCCACTCTGCCTGCGCCTTGTCGCGCACACTCAACTCGTTGTACAGCGAATTCAGCAGTTGACGGTTCCAGTGAGCGCTATAGGAAACTCCGATCGCGGAGACCAATACGGCAATAAATAGCAGCAGCATGAAAAAGCTTCCGCCTGGAAGTGGCTTGGCGAAGAGCTTGCTCACCGAAGTTTCTCCGCGACACGCATGACGGCGCTACGGGAACGAGGGTTGGCTTTGAGTTCGGCTTCGCCAGCGAACTGCGGTTTGCCATGAATCTTGATTTTCGGCACAAAGGCTTCGAAACGTACCGGCAGGTTGCGCGGCAGGTTGTCGGTTTCGCCCTTGACCAGTTTGCGCATGAACTGTTTGACGATGCGGTCTTCCAGCGAGTGGAAGCTGATCACCACCAGGCGACCACCGACTTCGAGAGCGTCAAGCGCGGCTTCGAGGCCGGTCTCAAGATCGCCCAACTCGTTGTTGACGTGAATTCGCAGGCCCTGGAACGCGCGGGTAGCCGGGTTCTTGCCCTTCTCCCAGGCAGGGTTGGCGACTTTCAGGACTTCAGCCAGATCGCCAGTGCGCTCGAAGGGCTTGATATCGCGGCGCTCGGCCACGGCACGGGCCATACGACCGGAGAAGCGCTCTTCGCCGTATTCCTTGAACACGCGGGCAATTTCTTCGACGGGTGCGGTGTTGACGAACTCTGCCGCACTGATCCCGCGAGACGGGTCCATGCGCATGTCCAGCGGGCCGTCATTGAGGAAGCTGAAGCCACGTTCCGGGTCGTCGAGCTGTGGCGAAGACACGCCCAGGTCGAGCAGAACGCCGCTGACCTTGCCGGCCAGACCGCGTTCGGCAACTTCCGAACCGAGCTCGGCAAAGCTGCGCTGCACAACGACAAAGCGGCCGTCTTCGGCCGCTAGCGTTTGCCCGGTGGCAATCGCCTGAGGATCTTTGTCGAACCCCAGCAACCTACCATCGGGTCCAAGCTGGCTGAGAATCAGGCGGCTATGCCCGCCGCGCCCGAACGTGCCATCCAGATAGCAGCCATCAGGGCGTACGGCGAGAGCCTCAACGGCTTCGTCAAGCAGTACGGTGATGTGGTTAAAGCCGCTATCAATAGTCACAGGATCAAATCACGCAGTTCATCAGGCATAGCGCCCGGTTGTTGAATAGCAGCCAGGTCAGCAGCAGAAACCGCATCCCAGGCATCCTCGTCCCACAATTGGAACTTGTTCAGTTGGCCTACCAGCATCGCGCGCTTATCCAATTTGGCGTATTCGCGCAGACGCGGTGGAACCAGAAAACGACCACTGCCATCGAGCTCGAGGTCGACGGCATTACCAATCAGCAAACGTTGCAAACGACGGTTCTCTTCGCGAAGCGAAGGCAGTGCGCGCAGTTTGGTTTCAATCAGCTCCCACTCATCGAGCGGGTAAACACATAAACAAGGATCAACGGCATCAATTGTGACAATTAACTGCCCGGAACTTCGCGAAACGAGCTCGTCACGATACCGGCTCGGCATGGCGAGACGGCCTTTTGCATCGAGACTGATAGCGTTAGCTCCGCGAAACACGTCAGCGTTTCTCCAAATTTTAGCGTTTTACGCTTAAAAAACCCACTTCATGCCACTTTCCGCCACTTGCGCACACTATAGGAATGCGCCCACCACACCGTCAAGGCACGGATTGAAGGAAAACCCTTACAGATCGGAGATTTAGCGCTGTAAAAGAAGGGGTTACGAGTATTTGGCGGATGATTTTGCTCAATAACTTGAAGCAGCACTGAAGGCTACGTTCAGAAGTTAAAGTGATTTGTTAAGAGTAAGATTTTTTCGGTATTACAAAAGCGCTTCTGCTATTGATTCAAGCAGGGAGGGTAATCGCCACTACATCAATGCCTCTGCTTGGGGCTCAGCAGATGGCCAACCAGTATTACCACGTCCTTCCGCCAAAGATTCAAGCCGAAGGAACAAAAAGGTGGAGAGTCGATCTATAAGCCGGGTTCTGTCTTGAACAGTCATTCGTCTACGATGGCCATCACTGGACATCTTTAGCAACCTACCCGGTCCCAGCGCGGGCCACGCCTTGGGACCCTATTTGGTCTTGCTCCAAGTGGGGTTTACCTAGCCACGAACTGTTGCCAGTCGTGCGGTGCGCTCTTACCGCACCTTTTCACCCTTACCGGCACCGAAGTGCTTAGGCGGTTATTTTCTGTGGCACTTTCCGTAGGCTCACGCCTCCCAGGCATTACCTGGCACTTCGCCCTATGGAGCCCGGACTTTCCTCCCCCCCCTAATTTTCATAGAGGGCAGCGACTGTCCAATCGACTCTCCGCCGCAAAGGTTAACGGCAGAGAGCCCGAAGAACAAGCGATAAAAGCCTTTTGCCGCTCTACAACCCGCGTTTTTACTCGCCTTTCTGTTTATCCAGGGCCACCTGGTAGAGAACGTTCTTGCGCTCACCGGTAATTTGCGCCGCCAACGCCGCAGCACGCTTGAGCGGCATTTCCTCGAGCAGCAGATTGAGAATACGCATCGCCTCGCTACTCACCGCCTCCTCACTCTCAGGCGCCGACCAACCGGACACCAACACCACGCACTCGCCGCGCTGCTGATTGCTATCGTTCTCGACAAATGCACGCAACTCGGCCAACGGCAGCCCCTTGAGGGTTTCGAAGGTTTTGGTCAGCTCGCGAGCGAGCAGCGCCGGACGCTCAGGACCGAATACCAGCTCCATGTCCTGCAAGCATTCGAGAATCCGGTGTGGCGCTTCGTAAAAGATCAGCGTACGCGGCTCTTCCTTTATGGACTCCAGGCGCGCACGTCGCCCCACCGCCTTGGCCGGCAAAAAGCCTTCGAAGATGAACCGGTCGGATGGCAACCCCGCCGCAGACAACGCCGCAATCAGCGCGCAGGCACCGGGAACCGGCACTACATTGATACCTGCCGCCCGCGCCTGACGCACCAGGTGATAACCCGGATCAGAGATCAGCGGCGTTCCCGCATCGGAGATCAGCGCGACATTGTCACCAGCCAGCAAACGCGTGATGAAGCGACTGCCTTCATCGCGCTCATTGTGCTCATGACACGCCGCCAGCGGCGTGGCGATCCCGAAATGTTGCAGCAACCGCAAGGAGTGACGAGTGTCTTCAGCCGCGATCAACGCCACGTCACGCAAGATTTTCAGCGCCCGCGCACTGATGTCATCCAGGTTGCCGATGGGCGTCGCCACCACATAAAGCGAGCCAGCAACGGAATTCAAAGCACCTGGAGCAGTCAAAGCGCACACCTCATGATCGGTAAAACCGGCATTGTAGCGCGTAGAAGTGCCTTGAATACGCGCAGCGATCATCTTGCTCCACGCCCTTTTGTTGATCGCCGTAACATTTACACGACCTAAATTGAAGGTTTCACGCCAGTAACATCGCGCCCCGGCCAGCGCTTGGGTACAATTCCACGCTAATTTGATCGAGTATCAGGAACATTACATGATCGCTTGCCTGCGGCTGTTCTCTGCCCTCTGCCTCGCTGCTCTGTTGGCGGCTTGCGCCAGCTCGCCCTCCTCCAGCCTTGGCGAACTTCCACGGACTGCGGATGCCAGTATCGAGCAATTGCTCGAACAGGCCGCCACCAGCAAAACGCCGGAGAAGGCCGCCTTGTTACGCCTGAGCGCGGCAGACCTGGCCTACCGCCAGGGTAATGCCGGCCAGTCGGCACAAATCCTTCAACAGGTCCCAATGGACCAGTTGAAACCCGGCCAACAGGTATACGCCAGCACCCTGGCCGCCGAACTGGCGATGACTCGCAACCAGCCCAAGGCAGCACTGACCGCCTTGAGCCATCCGAGCCAGCAACACCTGAGCGAGATGCCGGTCGAGCAGCAAGTACGCACTGGCACCGTCCATGCGCGCGCCCTTGAAGCCGACGGTCAGACCCTGGCCGCCGCCCGCGAACGCATTTTTATCGCCCCACTGCTCAAGGATGACGCGGCCAGCAAAAACCACGAGGCCATCTGGGCACTCATTGCGTCCTTGCCGACCGATCAACTGCAACCCATCACCACCGACGACCTCGGCGGCTGGATGAGCCTGGCCGTGGCGGTGAAAAACGCCGCTACGCTGGAACAGCAGCAGGCCGCCATCGACAACTGGCGCGCCCAGCACCCTAAACACCCTGCTGCACTTGTGCTGCCACTGCCTTTGACCAAACTCAAGGAACTGGCCAGCCAACCGATCAGCAAGATCGGCCTGCTGCTGCCGCAGGACGGTCCGCTGGCGTCGGTCGCCAAGGCACTGCGCGAAGGTTTCATGGCCGCTCACTACCAGGCTCAACAAGCCGGGCAGAAGCCGCCTGCCATCGAGTTCTATGACAGCTCGCACCTGACCTCGCTGGACGACTTCTATCGCAAGGCACAAGCCGACGGTGTGCAACTGGTCATCGGCCCGCTGGAAAAACCGCTGGTCAAACAACTCAGCGCTCGCCCGCAACTGCCGATCACCACGCTGGCGCTGAACTACAGCGAAGGCGAGCAAGGACCAGCCCAACTGTTCCAGTTCGGCCTGGCTGCCGAAGACGAAGCCCGCGAAGTTTCCCGCCGGGCACGCGCCGATGGCCTGCACCGCGCCGCCGCACTGGTGCCGAAAGGCGAATGGGGCGATCGCGTGCTCAAAGCCTTCCGCCAGGACTGGGAAGCCAACGGCGGTACCGTCGTGGGCATTGAACGCGTTGATCAGCCGGTAGCCCTGGCTCAGCAAATCGCCGACCTGTTCCAGCTGCGTCAGAGCGAAGGTCGCGCCAAGAGTCTGCAAAGCACCGTAGGCTCGCAGGTCGCTGCACAGCCTTCGCGCCGCCAGGACATCGAGTTCATTTTCCTCGCCTCGACACCACAGCAAGCCCAGCAGATCAAGCCAACGCTGAACTTCCAATACGCAGGTGACGTACCGGTTTACGCCACGTCCCACGTATTCAGCGCCAGCGGCGACCAGAACCAGTACAACGACATGAACGGCGTTCGCTTCTGCGAAACCCCATGGCTGCTGGACGCCAACGACCCGCTGCGCAGACAAGTGACCGCTCAATGGCCGCAAGCTGCGGGCAGCCTGGGCCGTCTTTACGCAATGGGCGTCGACGCCTATCGCCTGGCGCCGCGCCTGGGCCAACTCAAGGCACTGCCAGACAGCACCATCGAAGGTCAGTCGGGCACTCTGAGCATGACCTCGTCGCAACGCGTTCAGCGTCAACTGCCATGGGCACAGTTCATCAATGGCCAGGTTCAACGCCTGCCTGATACGCCGCGCTGATGCCCGACAGGTCACGCCAACAAAGTGGTCGAGATGCCGAAAGCCAGGCGCTCAAGCATCTCCAGCAACAAGGTCTGCGCCTCTTGGCGCAGAACTGGTTGTGTAAACGCGGCGAGCTTGATCTGGTCATGCTTGACGGCGATACAGTAGTATTCGTCGAAGTCCGCTACAGACAAAACACCCAATGGGGTGGCGCGCTCGGCAGCATCGATGCGCGCAAGCGTCAGAAATTGATACTCGCCGCGCAGTATTTTCTGCAGCGCGAGTCGCGCTGGGCCAACTCCCCCTGCCGTTTCGACGTGGTTGCCATAGACGGCAGCGCGGCTCATTTGAACTGGCTAAGGAACGCCTTTGACAGCTGACTGCTCAAAGGCAAGGCCGATCTTCACTCAACACTTTTGCTCTTTGCTTTGCGGGCCGCACATTGCTGTGCCACCAAGCCGCGCTACTTAAGGTCACACAGATGGACATGCAATCGCGAATTCGCCAGCTTTTTCAGGCCAGTATCGATACCAAGCAACAGGCGATGGACGTACTTGCACCGCACATCGAGCAAGCCAGCCAGGTGATGGTCAACGCCCTGCTCAACGAAGGCAAAATGCTCTCGTGCGGCAACGGCGGTTCAGCCGGTGACGCACAACACTTCTCCTCCGAACTGCTCAACCGCTTCGAGCGCGAACGCCCGAGCTTGCCGGCGATTGCACTGACGACCGACAGTTCGACGATCACCTCGATCGCCAACGACTACAGTTACAACGAAATCTTCTCCAAACAGATCCGCGCGCTCGGCCAACCCGGCGACGTGCTGCTGGCGATTTCCACCAGCGGCAACTCGGCAAACATTATTCAAGCGATCCAGGCAGCACATGATCGCGAAATGATTGTCGTAGCATTGACCGGACGCGATGGCGGCGGCATGGCATCGCTGTTATTGCCCGAAGACGTCGAAATACGCGTGCCGGCCAATGTCACTGCACGTATTCAGGAAGTCCACCTACTGGCGATCCACTGTCTTTGCGACTTGATCGACAGCCAACTGTTCGGGAGTGAAGAATGACCCTTAATCGCCTTGGCCTTCTGGCCTTGACTCTAAGCCTGGGCATCAGCGGTTGCAGCTCGGTACTCACCGCGACCCGCGAAACCCCCATTGAAGACGATCGCGGCACTCGCACCTTCGGCAGCAAGATCGACGATTCCCTGATCGAAACCAAGGTCGACGTGAACGTGGCCAAGGCCAGCCCGGGCCTGGCCCAGGGCTCGCGCATCATCGTCACCAGCTTCAACGGTGTGGTGCTGCTCGCCGGGCAAACACCAAGCCCCGACCTCAAGGAACTGGCCGGTCAAGCCGCCGCTGCGGTTCAGCGGGTAAAAACCGTGCACAACGAACTGCAAATAATGCAGCCTTCGTCGATACTGGCCCGCAATAACGATGCCTGGCTGACCACCAAGATCAAAACCCAGATGCTCGCCGACGCCAGCATCCCGGGCTCGCGCATCAAGGTCGTGACCGAGAACGGTATCGTCTACTTGCTGGGGCTGCTGACCAAACAGGAAGCCGAACAGGCCACCAACCTGGTGCAGGGCGTTTCTGGCGTACAGAAGATTGTGAAGCTGTTCGAGTACATCGACTGATACCTGCCGCGCCCCTGCCGGAGCACGGCTGCCGGCGATGGCGTCCTTGAGGCCGCCATCGCGAGCAAGCTTTGCTCCTACAGACCTACAGAAGAGCAGGCACAAAAAAGGCGACCGTTGCAGGTCGCCTTTTTTATTACTTCACTACCTTCAGGCTTGGCCTGCCGCTTGGACGCGGTGGCTCGCTGTCGGGTGGTGGAAGATCATCATCCGGCTCGATCTCTTCCTCGTCCTCCATAGGCGATTCCAGATCGAACACCATGCCCTGACCGTTCTCCCGGGCGTAAATGCCGAGGATCGCAGCGATAGGCACGTACAGCGTATGCGGCACGCCACCGAAGCGCCCTTCAAAGCTGACCGCATCATTATCCATGTGCAGATGGCGCACCGCCGCAGGCGATACGTTCAGGACAATTTGCCCGTCGCTGGCAAAGCCTTGCGGCACCTGCACCGACGGATACTCGGAATTGACCAGCAGGTGCGGGGTGCAATCGTTGTCCACAATCCACTCATAGAGCGCGCGGACCAAATAAGGTCGACTGGAGTTCATAGCGGCTCCTTAAGCCTCAGCGCATATCGCGTTCGACACCAGACAGACTCGCCTGGAAAGCCTCACGCGCAAACTGGCGCTCCATGTAATCAAGCAGCGGCTTGGCAGGCCGCGGCAGTTCAATACCCAGAATCGGTAAGCGCCAGAGTATTGGCAGTAGGCAACAATCCACCAGACTTTGTTCCTCACTCAAGAAAAACGGCTTGTCGGCGAACAGCGGCGAAACGCCAGTCAGGCTCTCACGCAATTCCTTGCGAGCCTGCACACGTGCCGGCTCCTTGGTCCGCGAATCCAGAATCAGATCCACCAGAACACACCAGTCACGTTGAATACGGTGAATCAGCAGACGACTGTTGGCACGCGCCACCGGATAAACCGGCAGCAACGGTGGATGCGGGTAACGCTCATCCAGATATTCCATCACCACGGTCGACTCCCACAACGCCAGGTCACGATCGACCAGGGTGGGCAAGCTGCCGTAAGGGTTCACTTCGATCAGTTTTGGCGGATGACGACCCGCCTCCACACTGATGATCTCGGCGCTGACACCCTTCTCTGCCAGTACGATACGCACTCGGTGGGAATAGTGGTCGGCGGGGTCGGAGTAACAGGCCAACCGATTGGTCACGCCCATGGCGGTCCTCCTCGCTTGTAGAAATTATCGGGAGCGGAAAAACGCGCGCGCCCAAAGGGCGCCTCCCGTAACGTCTGGATGACCAGACTCGTTACACGTTCAGAGACACCCTTGGGCGCGCGCGATTAACAGCAATTACTTAAAGCTTTATCAATGCACGTCTTTCCAGTATTCACGCTTGAGCAGGTAAGCGAATACGAAGAAGAACGCCAGGTACAGCAACACATAGGTACCGATGCGCTGATGCTGCAGCTTCACCGGGTTGGCCGAATAGGCCAGGAAGGTCACCAGATTCTTGACCTTCTCGTCGAACTGCTGCTCGTTCAGAGCACCGGTTTTTGGCACGATGGTCAGCTGATCGCACGCTTCATGAGTCAGCGGCGTGCCGGTCAGAGGATCATACTGCTTCTTGCCGCCTTCGACGATTTGAACTTGTTTGCAGCCTACCACCTGACGACCCTGCAGGCCGACCAGAACGTTAGGCATACCGACGTTCGGGAACACCTTGTTGTTCACACCCCAAGGACGAGTCGGGTCTTCATAGAACGACCGCAGGTAGCCGTAGAGCCAGTCAGTACCACGAACGCGAGCCACCAGCGTCAGGTCGGGCGGCGCAGCGCCGAACCAGGACTTGGCGTCTGCCGGCTGCATGCCGATGCTCATGTGGTCACCGATCTTGGCGCCCGTGAACACCAGGTTCTTCAGCATCAGATCGTGAGGAATCCCCAGATCGTCGGCAACGCGCTCATAGCGCTGGAACTTGGCACTGTGGCAACCCATGCAGTAGTTGGCGAACGTACGCGCGCCATCTTGCATTGCCGCTTTATCGGAGACGTCGATATCGACTTTTTCGAGCTCTGGACCGCCGTGCTCGGCCGCGAAGGACAAGACAGGCAACGCAGCAAGAATCAGTACAGCAAATAGCTTTTTCATCAGCCAGTCACCCTTTCCGGAACCGGTTTGGTCTTCTCGAGCCTGGTGTAGAACGGCATCAGAATGAAGTAGGCGAAGTACAGGAAGGTACAGACCTGCGACAGCAACGTGCGTTCCGGGGTAGGCGCCATGACGCCCAGCCAGCCAAGAATCACGAAGGAGATGCAGAACACCCAGAGCCAGATCCTGCTCAGCCAGCCCTTGTAGCGCATGGACTTGACCGGGCTACGGTCGAGCCAGGGCAGGACGAACAGCAAGGCAATCGAAGCACCCATGGCCACAACACCCAGGAGCTTGTCCGGAACCGCACGCAGAATCGCGTAGAACGGGGTGAAGTACCAGACCGGGGCAATGTGTTCCGGAGTCTTGAAGGCGTTCGCCACTTCGAAGTTCGGCTTCTCGAGGAAGTAACCGCCCATTTCCGGGAAGAAGAACACGATCGCGCAGAAGATGAACAGGAACACCACCACGCCGACGATATCTTTCACGGTGTAGTACGGGTGGAAGGCAATGCCGTCCAGCGGTACGCCGTTTTCGTCCTTGTGTTTCTTGATGTCCACGCCGTCCGGGTTGTTCGAGCCGACTTCGTGCAGCGCCAGAACGTGCAGCACCACCAGACCGAGAATCACGATCGGCAAGGCGACAACGTGCAGGGCGAAGAAGCGGTTCAGGGTGATGCCCGAAATCAGGTAGTCACCACGGATCCACTGGGTCAGGTCATTACCGATGACCGGGATCGCACCGAACAGCGAGATGATCACCTGGGCGCCCCAGTAGGACATCTGGCCCCACGGCAGCAGGTAGCCCATGAAGGCTTCAGCCATCAGCGCCAGGTAGATCAGCATGCCGAAGACCCACACCAGCTCACGCGGCTTCTGGTACGAACCGTAGAGCAGGCCACGGAACATATGCAGGTAAACCACGATGAAGAACGCCGAAGCGCCGGTGGAGTGCAGCAGACGCAGGATCGAGCCGTACTCGACGTCGCGCATGATGTATTCGACGGAGGCGAATGCCTCTTCCGCCGACGGGGTGTAGCTCATGGTCAGCCAGACACCGGTTACGATCTGGTTAACCAGAACCAACAGTGCCAGGGAGCCAAAGAAATAGAAGAAGTTGAAGTTCTTCGGGGCGTAGTACTTGCTGAGATGGTCTTCCCACATTTTAGTGGCAGGAAAGCGCGCATCAACCCAATCCATGAACTTGCTCATCACGCTTTCTCCGTATCGACGCCGATGACAATGATGTCGTTCGACTCATAGGAATGCGGGGGAACTGGCAGATTCAAAGGCGCGGGTTGCGACTTGAAGACGCGGCCAGCCAGATCGTAGTGGGAACCGTGGCAAGGGCAGAAATAACCACCTACCCATTTCGGGCCGAGATCGGCGGGCGCTACTTCTGGGCGGAAGGTCGGAGAGCAACCCAAGTGCGTGCAAATACCGATCAGCAGCAGAACTTCCGGCTTGATCGAGCGCGTCTTGGGGTCCACGTAAGTTGGCTGTACCGAATTCTTGGAGTCTGGATCAGAGAGGTCACCCTCGATCTTTGCAAGATTCCCCAAAATCTCCTGCGTACGGCGGACGATGAATACCGGCTGACCGCGCCATTCAGCAATCATCTGCTGACCTGGTTCGATTTTGCTGACATTCACTTTCACCGGTGCACCTGCGGCTTTCGCCTTGGCACTGGGAAACCATGACCCCACGAACGGGACCGCAGCCCCCACCGCTCCTGCAGCACCCACCACGGATGTGGCTGCTACCAAGAAGCGACGCCGGCCTGCATTCACGCCGTCATTGCTCATTCAGTCCTCTCCCATCAGCTTTGTGGCCTGTTAAATCAGGCATCTACTAAGTAAAAATCTGAACTTATAAAAATTTTGCAGAATGGTAATGAAAAGCCCCAGTTCTGACAAGGTAATTACCATCCAGGGTCAGCGCCAAGCCTTGTAGTATAGGGGCTCTACGGATGTGGCAAGTTGTCACATCATAAATCTTTAAGCAAAAAAAACGCCCAGCTCCGCGAGGAGACTGGGCGCTTTGAACGCGAAAGCGAATTAACGCTTCGAGTACTGCGGACGCTTACGCGCTTTACGCAGACCAACTTTCTTACGTTCAACTTCACGTGCGTCACGAGTAACGAAGCCGGCTTTGCGCAGAGCACCGCGCAGAGTTTCGTCGTACTGCATCAGAGCGCGAGTGATACCGTGGCGGATTGCGCCAGCTTGACCACTTACACCACCACCGATCACGGTGACGTAGATGTCGAACTTCTCGACAGTCTCAGTCAATTCCAGCGGCTGACGAACTACCATGCGGGCAGTTTCGCGACCGAAGAAATTATCCAGGGAACGGTTGTTGATGGAGATGTTACCAGTGCCCGGACGCAGGAAAACGCGTGCGGTTGCGGTCTTGCGACGGCCAGTGCCGTAATTTTGAGTCGCCGACATAATGAACTATTCCGTTAAAACTTCAGTTCTTGGGGCTGCTGAGCAGTATGAGGGTGAGCAGCGCCCGCATAGACTTTCAGCTTACGATACATGTCGCGACCCAGCGGGTTCTTAGGCAGCATGCCTTTGACCGCGGTCTCGATCACGCGCTCAGGGGCTTTAGCGATCAGCTTTTCGAAGTTGATCGACTTGATGCCGCCCGGGAAACCGGAGTGGGAGTAGTAGATTTTGTCGGTGGTTTTAGCACCGGTCACACGAATCTGCTCGGCATTGATAACGACGATGTAGTCGCCGGTGTCAACGTGAGGAGTGTACTCAGGCTTGTGCTTGCCACGCAGACGGCTCGCGATCTCGGTGGCCAGACGACCCAGGGTCTGACCAGCAGCGTCGACGACAAACCAGTCGCGCTTTACTGTTTCCGGTTTAGCAGTAAAAGTTTTCATTCTTTATAGCCTCAGGGGCCGCCCTGTAAATTTAGACGGCGGATCTTACTGAATAGTGCGTACTTTGACAAGTCAAAGGCAGCCGGGTACAGACGCTATCGGGGGCTCGGGTCGGCGCGTCCGTTCAACGGCAAGATTCTTCGGCAGGCGGCGCATCACTTCCACTGCAGAAAGAGGTGCGCAATTATGCAGATTGCGAAAAAAAATTCAACCTGCTTTTATGATTGTTTTCCGCCAAGGACTACCCGATGGACTATCGACAGCTGGGCCGTACCGATCTGAACGTGAGTGCAATCTGCCTCGGGACCATGACCTGGGGCGAGCAAAACAGCGAGGCAGAGGCTTTCGCACAGATTGAACGAGCCAAGAGCGCCGGGATCAATTTCATCGACACCGCCGAGATGTACCCGGTGCCGCCCAAAGCCGAAACCTACGCCACCACCGAACGCTTCATCGGCAATTACTTCAAGAGTCGTGGCGATCGCGCCGACTGGATTCTGGCGAGCAAGATCGCCGGCCCCGGCAACACCATCGACTACATTCGCGGCGGCCACCTCAAACACAACCGCGAACACATCGTCCAGGCCCTGGACGCCAGCCTCAAGCGCTTGCAGACCGACTATATCGACCTCTACCAACTGCACTGGCCGGAGCGCAGCACCAATTTCTTCGGTCAGCTGGGCTACACGCACAAGAGCGAAGTCAACCTGACCCCGTTGGAAGACACCCTCGAAGCACTCGACGAACAGGTCAAGGCCGGCAAGATCCGCCACATTGGCCTGTCCAACGAAACGCCGTGGGGCACCATGAAGTTCCTCGCGCTGGCCGAAGCCCGCGGCTGGTCGCGTGCGGTGTCGATCCAGAACCCCTACAACCTGCTCAACCGCAGCTTTGAAATCGGCCTGTCGGAAATCGCCATCCGCGAACAATGCGGGCTGCTCGCCTATTCGCCGCTGGCGTTTGGTTTTCTGTCCGGCAAGTACGAAGGCGGGGCGCGTCCGGCAAAAGCTCGCCTGAGCCTTTACAGCCGCTTCAGCCGCTACTTCAACCCGCAGTCGGAAGCCGCGTGCAGCCGTTACGTGGCACTGGCCCGTGAACACGGCCTGGACCCGGCACAAATGGCCCTGGCGTTCGTGACCCGGCAATCGTTCGTCACCAGCAACATCATTGGCGCGACCACGCTGGAACAACTGGACAGCAACATTGCCAGTTTCGACCTGAAACTATCGGATGAAGTGCTGGCGGGGATCGAGGCGATTCACAAGGATCACCCGAACCCGGCACCGTAACCTGCACTGATCGTTCCCACGCTCCGCGCCCGCTTCTGAATGTGACGCAGAGCGTCACGGGATGCATTCCCACGCAGAGCGTGGGAACGATCACGCGGCATTACAGCGACCGCGCGATGATCTCCTTCATGATTTCATTGGTCCCGGCATAAATCCGCTGCACCCGCGCATCCGCCCAGGCCCGGGCGATCGGGTATTCCCACATGAAGCCGTAACCGCCATGCAGCTGCACGCACTCGTCGAGCACCTTGCATTGCAGGTCGGTGCCCCAGTATTTGGCCATCGCCGCCGTCGGCACATCGAGCTTGCCTTGCAAGTGCAGCTCCAGACAGCGGTCGACGAAGACCCGACCAATCTGAATCTCCGTGGCCATCTCCGCCAGTTTGAAACGGGTGTTCTGAAAGTCCGCAATCGCCTTGCCGAACGCCTTGCGCTCGCGGGTGTAATCCAGGGTCCACTGCAACGCCGCCTCGGCTGAGGCCAAACCGCCGATGGCGACCGTCAGACGTTCCTGCGGCAATTCCTGCATCAGATAGGCGAACCCCATCCCGGCCTGCCCCAAGAGGTTTTCCTTGGGCACACGGACGTCCTGAAAAAACAGCTCCGAGGTGTCCTGCGCCTTCATCCCGACCTTTTCCAGGCGCTTGCCCTTTTCGAAGCCCGGGGTGTTCGCCTCCACCAGAAACAGACTGGTGCCCTTGGCCCCGGCCTTGGGATCAGTCTTGGCCACGACAATCACCAGGTCCGCGAGAAAGCCGTTGGTGATGAAGGTTTTCGAACCGTTGATCACGTACTCGTCGCCGTCCAGCAGCGCTGTGGTTTTCACCCCTTGCAGGTCGGATCCGGCGCCCGGCTCGGTCATGGCAATCGCAGTAACCATTTCACCCGAAACCAGTTTCGGCAGGTATTTGTGCTTCAGCACTTCACTGCCGTAATGCAGGATGTACGGCGCCACGATGTCCGAATGCAGAGAGAAACCGATACCGGTCAACCCCAGTCGACCAACCTCTTCGATCACCACCGCGCTGTAGAGGAAGTCCGCATCGAACCCACCGTACGCTTCCGGCAGATGGGAGCAGAGCATCCCCGCCTCCCCCGCCTTGTTCCACAGCGTGCGATCGATGTAGCCCTGTTTTTCCCACTGCGCATGAAACGGCACGGCTTCTTTTTCGAGGAAGGTTCGTACGCTGTCGCGAAACAGCTCGTGCTCGGAACTGAACAAGGTTCTGGGGATCATCGGGGCACCTGTGGTTATTGTGGGTCGCTATTGAATCCCTGAGCCTAAGCCTCCAGTTGATAACAGGACACTGGACACATCAGACAAAAAATAAGACGATCCAGCCGCTTGGTGACCACTTTCCCCTATAAGAATAAATTGAATATGTCTATCCAACTCTCCACGCCCCTGCGGCGCGTCAGCATCCTGGCAATCGATCGGGTTTTTGCTTCTACCCTCATGCAAGCCAAGGATTTCTTCCATCTGGCCAGCCTGCGTTACGGCAAACAACTGGGCCACGGCCTGACCCCGGCGTTCGAAACCCGCCTGGTCAGCCCCGACGGCAAACCGGTCAACAGCTTCAGCGATGTGATCATGCCGGTGGATGGCGGCCTGGAAAACGCCGACATCATCATCCTCCCGGCGTTCTGGGACGATTTCGATACGCTCTGCAAGCGTTATCCACAGGTGCTGCCGTGGCTGCGCGAGCAACACGCACGCGGCGCGGTGCTCTGCGGTGAAGCCACCGGAGTGTTCTGGCTCGCCGAGGCGGGCTTGCTCGATGGCAAGGAAGCGACCACTTACTGGCGTTTCTTCAACGCCTTCGAAGAGCGCTTCCCCAACGTTCAGCTCAATCAGGACAAGCACCTGACCGACGCCGACAACCTGTACTGCGCCGGCGGCACCACCTCGGCCTGCGACCTCTACATTTATTTGATCGAGCGCTTCTGCGGGGCCAACGTGGCCCAGGCCGTGGCCCGCGACATTCTGTATGAAGTGCAGCGCAGTTATTCGCCAGGGCGCATCGGCTTCGGCGGACAGAAGCTGCACCAGGATGTGATCATCCTGCAGATCCAGCACTGGCTCGAAGAGCATTTTGCCGACAAGTTTCGCTTCGAAGACGTCGCCCGCGAACATGGCATGAGCATCCGCAACTTCATGCGGCGCTTCCAGACCGCCACTGGCGACAAGCCGCTGCACTACCTGCAACGGTTGCGCATCGAAACCGCCAAGGGCTTGCTGTCCGCCAGCCGTAAAAGCATCAAGACCATCAGCTATGAAGTCGGCTACGACGACGCGAGCTTCTTCGCCCGGCTGTTCCGCCAGCACACCGAGTTGTCGCCGAACCAGTATCGGCAGCAGTTTCAGCAAGCGGCGTAATCACACAGCCGATCGTTCCCATGCTCTGCGTGGGACGATCGTGCGCAAGGCGAACCCGACTTTTCAATACCGCCCGAACTGCTGCCGGTACTCCAGCGGAGTCAACGCTGTCAGTTCCTTGAACATGCGCCGCAGGTTGGAGTCGCTGCTGAAACCCAATTCAGCACTGATCGTGTTGACCGCTGCGGACGTGAGGATCAGGCGCTCGCTGACCTGATTCAGCTTGATGCAGCGAGCATAGGTCGCAACGGCGACACCGGTTTCGCTGCTCACCTTACGCGACAGGGTGCGTTCGGACATGCCGAGCTGCTCCGCCAACCGCTGCACGGTTATCTGTTCGGCCGGCAACTGCTCAACCAGTGCATGCAACTGGCGTAACAGCTTGCTCGACTGCTCAATCAAACTCATGGCCGCAAAGGCGCTATGCGCCTGGGCCGGGCGCGCAAGCACCATCAGCTTGGTGAGATCGCGAAACACTTCCGCGCTGACATACCGCTCGATCAAGGCCTGAGCGATGGGCAAGTAACCGTTCACACCCGACGCGGTAGCCGTCCGTTCGTTAATGATGCTGTGACGTTCGCTTTGCCACTTCACGGCTTTATGCCGCTGCACCATAACGTCTGCCAGCCACCACGTCACCGTTGCTGGCTGACCGTCCAGCCTCCCGCTTGCAGCCAACAAACAGACACCCGTGCAATAACTCCACAACTGCTGTTTCTTCGAGCGTGCCGACAAAGCCGCGACCAAAGAGGCATTGGCGGCCAACGTATCACCAACCTGCTGTGCCGACTCGGCCCAAAAACCGGGGATCAATAGCGCGTCAATGTCAGCCTCCGCCAACGCGCTGCCCACCTGTAATGACAAGCCTTGAGCGCATTCAACCGTACCGGCCTGCATTGCAACGAAGCGTGTTTCAAAGAACACCCGCGAAGCACGACGATTGGCGGCGTGCAGCAAATCGGCAAATGCCAACAAGCCCGCTGGCATGCAACGAGGGAAAAGCAGCAAGCCGATTCGAAGAGGTGGCGTCATGGCTGAAATCGAATCAATTATGTCCGGGCCTGCCATTCTGTGATGCAACGCGACTGGACACAATGGCGCTTCTTCCCAGAGGAATCGCCATGAAGATTCATCAGCTACGCAACGCGACAATTATTGTCGAGCTCGGCCCTCATCGCATCTTGGTCGACCCGATGCTGGCGCGAAAACACGCACTTCCACCCTTGCGCATTTTCAGCGCACGAGACCGCAACCCTCTGGTCGAGCTACCCGACTCGGCCATGGCCGCACTGGAGTCCGTCACTCATTGCCTGATCACCCATTGCCAGAAAGGACACTTCGACCATCTGGATCGCGCCGCGAAAAAGTGGCTGCGCGAGACTCAAACTCCGGTCATCTGCACACCGCACGACGCCGCCCATCTGGCCGAGCATGAGTTGAATGTGCAGCCCTTACCGGCCGATCACGAGCAACCGAGCGCGTTCCTCGGCGGCCAGATCCGCACGATTCGCTGCACCCATGGACGGGGACTGGTAGGCAAGATGATGGAGCATGGCGTGGGCTATTTGATTGAAATGCCTGGCGAGCCCAGCCTCTACCTGACGGGCGATACGCTGCTCACGCCTGCCGTTCAGGCATTCGTTGCACGGCATCGGCCAGACGTTTCGGTGGTACCGGCAGGCGGTGCGCGATTCGATTTGGGTGGGGACATCATCATGGGGATTGATGAGGTGCTGGCATTCACTCGGCAGTCTTCAGGCACAGTGGTCGCCAATCACCTTGAAGCGCTCAGCCACTGCCCCGTGACGCGCCAGTCACTGGCCAGCGCCGCCCGACAGGCCGGCATCGAGTCGCGCCTGCTGATCCCGAACGACGGGGACCTGCTGGAATTCCCGGCCCCGGCGGTGCAATGAAGGCGCGGTTGACCCAAGGAAAGGGTCAACCATGCCTTATGTGGACCGTTACGGCTTGTGCGCCCGCGCCAGGAACTCGTGGGACTGCATTTCCAGCAGACGGCTGAGGAGCGGCGCCTGCTTCAGAAGCTTTATGTAACTAACAATTCAAACTCGACATTGCGATCTAAACGCAACACCTCGCTTCGCGAGCCTTTATCCTACGAGTAAATCGGAAACCAGAGTGATGGATAACTCAGATTTACACTTGTTAGCCGACTGTTCAAGACTTCAACATACATCCCTGCAAACAAAATATGCACACATCAGGGAAGATCAACAATGACCATCGGCTCTAGTTACAACTACCCCTCACATATTGCTAAAGATATTACTCGAACAAAGCGCTCATCGAACAACAAGTGGAGCGCTCGCTTTCCGAACCCGCCAGACTTATGTTTTGACTATCGAGCATTGGTAGAACAAAAAAACGGCATCGCAAACGCGCCCAACCCACATCATAAAATATGCATCATTGGTGCAGGTGTGACTGGGCTCACTGCCGCCAGGGAGCTTTATCGTTGCGGCTTTACCAATATAACGCTTATAGAACAATCCAAACGCATAGGCGGCAGACACCTTACAATCCCCGGAAGCCGAAACTCCGTAAAAAGTCATACTCCCTTTGAAATGGGGGCGATGCGCATGCCTTTCTTCAACACAGCAGACGAACCGCCTAAAGAAGGTAAGTCTCTGATGGCTTACTACGCCAAGGAGTTTGACTTGGCTATTTCAGACTTCCCAAATCCCGGAAGCCAGTGGGTAACGTCGACTGGCATCTATCTTCGAGAAGGAAGCATGGGAGGCAGCGCTACTCCACAGATGTTGATATGGACAAATGAAGACGGCATGACACCACCTCCTGGCGAGGAGCTTCAACGGGTTTACGCCAAGTGGAAAGCATTTGCTGACCGCATGACCCGCCACGTAGCAGAGGTTTATGCCAGCCAACGGTGGGAAGCCATGTGGGCTGGTATCGTCAAGAAATACGAGGGCATTTCTTTTCGTGACCTGGTCAGCATGCCAATAGTAGACGCTTGGCATGAAAGCTCGCCAGGAGACTTCGGCGGGATGGGAATGTCCCCGGACGAGTCCGCCATTTTCTATTCGATAGGCATCGGTGACGGTAGCTGGGGCGCCTTCTACGATGTCTGCTCGCTTTATCCCCTGCGTACGGCAATTTTTGGATTCAGCAGCCAACTGCAACTGATTCATGGCCGAGTGGACGCGACCGGTGAACCGATAGCCTCACCACACCTGCACAGCGAAGCCGTTTTTGACTCCAAGGGGCTGGTTTTCGACAGACCTCGCTATATCGGGCTCGCCTCTTTGGATGAATGCCTGTTATTCATGAAAACAGACGAAACCGGAAAATCC
The DNA here is from genome assembly GCF_058800905.1 of Pseudomonas sp. GW822-FHT04C11. Taxonomy (NCBI): domain Bacteria; kingdom Pseudomonadati; phylum Pseudomonadota; class Gammaproteobacteria; order Pseudomonadales; family Pseudomonadaceae; genus Pseudomonas; species Pseudomonas sp. GW822-FHT04C11. The sequence continues at coordinate 193,635 of NZ_JBXAMS010000006.1, forward strand.
TTCTACGAACACTGCCTTGAGCGCAGTAATGGTTTCCTCACGGACTCGTCCGTCACAAAACTGAAAAAACTGGACAATCAAAAAATACGCGTCTACTACAACTGGAAATCGAGCCACCCCGGGCAAACTCAGGAATTATTCGACGACTTTGATTCAATCATCATGACCCTTCCCTCATGGCTGATCGAAACTCGAATCAAGCTCGAGGACTTCAATCAAGAAATGCTTCCATTCGAAACGATCAATGCCTATAAAACCGCTCACTGGGAAACCAGTTGCAAAGTCTATGCACCATTAAAAAAATCATTCTTATCAAAAAACACCAAAATCCCACAAGCCATAGTCACAGACAGTTTCATTCACGACATTTATACCTATCGCTATAACGACAACTATAATTATGACTGCATCCTTCTGAGTTACACATGGGAGGATGACGCAACCAAACTCGCGTCCTTCACTGACAAAGAGCTGGTTACGAAATGCGCAAAAGAGCTTGATCGAATCCTTATGAACTCCGCCAATATCCAGGAAAAAATTTCTCCCTATATTGGCATTGATCAAGCAGTCGTCCAACGCTGGATGACCGATAAAAATGCTTTGGGGTGTGCAAAGTTGTACAGGCCCGGAACCTACTACGACGCAGTGGGCTTGATGAAGTACAACAGAGATTTTTCACATATTTCTGGCCTCTATTTTTCTGGCGAGTCTTTTTCAGTCGATGCCGGCTGGACAGAGCCTTGCTTTCGAGGTGCCGTCGATGCAGTCATTCATATCTGCAATAAAACCGAAGCTACATTCAATGGCGGATTTACCATGAGTGACTATCCAGAATACAAACTCAGGACCTGACCTAGACTTTCCCCGCTAAAAGAGTCGATGCACGCTGTGTATTGGCTCAACCTTGTTCATCTTGGGAAAAGGACTACACGCTTAACGGAAGCCGCTGACTTTCGCTCACTCACCGGTTCAACTCTTATAAACGCACAACTACACAGGTTGAAAAACAATAATAAGAGGTCAGCGTAAATGAGTGAATCAACGAGTCCTGTTCGTGTCGCAGTCGTGCAATTCGACCCACAAGTCGGCATAGAGAATCGTGAAGGGAATTTGCATCACAGCCTGGAACTGGCGCTACAAGCGGTCAATGGAGGGGCAAATCTCATCGTTATGCCCGAGCTTACAAATACCGGCTATTTCTTCAGCAATCGGCAGGATGCTTTCGACCATTCCGAGGCGGTTCCCGGCGGACCGAGTACGCAGAGCTGGGTAGATTTCGCCTGCAAACACAAGGTTTACCTCGTGGCCGGCCTGACCGAACGCGACGGCATGCGGCTCTTCAACACCGGCATTCTTGTCGGACCTGACGGTTTTATCGGGAAATATCGGAAAGCCCATTTGTGGAACCTGGAAAAACTCTGGTTCACTCCAGGCGACCTGGGCTTCCCGGTTTTTGATACACCAATAGGCCGTATCGGATTGTTGATCTGCTGGGATATCTGGTTCCCGGAAGTGCCGCGCATCCTGAGTCAGCAAGGCGCGGACATCATTTGCAGTTTGAACAACTGGGTCTGGACGCCTCCGCCGCTGTTCGATGACGCCGGCAAATGCATGGCTTCGTATCTGACGATGACGGCAGCTCACGTCAACAACGTGTTTATTGCCGCCGCCAGCCGGATCGGCGAAGAACGAGGCGCCCGATACCTGGGCTGCTCACTGATTGCCGGCACCAATGGCTGGCCGATTGGCGCAGTAGCTTCAGCGGACAAGCAGGAAATCCTGTTTGCCGACATCGACCTGACCAGCTCCCGTAGCGCACCCATCTGGAACAACTTGAACGATCTGCATCGCGATCGTCGAGCCGATCTCTACGATCAAATGCTTGGTTACACCCAACACCCTTGTCTCCCGCGCTGATAAGGGGGTCATCACTCATGGACACCACAACCGAAAAACATCGGTTAAATCGGCTTGTCGGCAGATCGCCGTTTGATACTGCGATCATCCTCCTCATGATCGGCACGACACTGCTGATTTTCTGGCTTTCACTCACCAACCGCTCTTCCTGGTCAGCCCATTGGCCAGACTACAGTCACATGGTGACGAGCCTCCCCGAGCCGAGTGCCTGGTTGCGCTGGGTACTGGGAGACATCAGCGAGGTTGCATTCTACAAACACGAGTTCGCCTCTATTGGACTCTTGGCGGGAGCCTATCTGGCTTACTGGGCCAATCGAACGGGGAAATCCTGGCAAGGCTTTGCAATCTCCTATGGCAGCGGGCTATGGCCGTGGCTGATCACCAGTTCGCTGCTTGGACTGCTGTTGAGTAACCTGCTGTGGGGCTGGACGGTCACGGCTACCCATTGGCAACCGACGTTCGCAGCCTTTGTTTCACTGCCAGCGGCGATGGTGCTGATGTTTGGCGGTGGCTGGAAAGTGACGATCAACGGAGCCATCATGGGTGCCATTCTTGTCACCCCGATGTGTTTACTAATCGTTAACTACGTCTGCAATCCACTGGGCCTGCCAGCCGTGATCGGCAATGTCACGGGCATGGCCGCCGCCAGCGTCTTTGCCTTTCTACTCTGTCGTTACGTGCCGAGCCTGGTGAAGTCCGAGCAATCCGCCCCATCTGAGGAGTCATCCGATTCTGCGGCCACACCTGCCCGATCAAAGACGCCCGACTACGGAATCTTCTGGAGCCTGCGCCGGGTGTTGGCAGACTTTTCGGAAGCGCCCTTCTTTGGCAATGAACTGGCCAGCCTCGGATTGTTACTGGGTGCATTGCTGGCATACACCTTGAACCCCATGAGTCCGGTATACGGCTCAGGTTTGCTGCCACAACTGATCGGAGCGCAGGCTTTAACCTCAGCTTTAGGCGTGGTGATCTGGCGTCGACAATGGATATTGCGCGGCTGGTATCCCACCTACATTCCGCTGGTGTCCGTAGTGCCGGCGGCGGTTCTGACCTATGGCGGCAGTTGGCAGGTAATAGGATCAAGTGCGCTGCTAGGGGCACTCATCGCGCCACCTTTGGCGTGTGTGATTGCCAAGAGGTTACCGGCTGATATGCACCCCTACATAGGGAATGTCCTGTCCATGGCCATCAGCACCTTGCTGATCGTTCCGCTAATCGGGTTCCTCATAACCCAATAAATTTCATGCCGCACTTCTCCCATTCAGCTGTACCGAAGTCCTGTCGCTCAAGACCGGGTACAGCCACCTTTTTAATCACACCCAATCGAACGAGGTATGACATGAACCTCCCCAAACTGGCTATTGCGGCGCTCGGCGGTACCGTGAGCATGCAAGCCAGGCATGCTGGTGAAGGTGTTATCCCGACCGTCAACGGTGAAACCCTGCTGGCCTCAGTACCGGAACTGAAGGAACTGGCCCGGGTGACCGTTGAAACACTCGGCCTATTCCCAAGTGCCTCACTGGATTTCGAGTTCTTGCTGAGCGTCCTTTCCTGGGCGAGATACCAGATTGAGCAAGGCGCTATTGGCGTTGTCATCACTCAGGGCACGGACACCCTCGAAGAAACCGCAACATTTTTCGACTACTTATGGGACCACGACGAACCACTGGTTCTGACCGGCGCCATGCGTTCGGCAGCCCAGGCAGGGGCCGATGGTCCGGCGAATCTGCTGGATGCTTGCCGAGTCGCACGGGCTGAAAACAGCCGTCAGCGAGGCGTTCTAGTGGTAATGAACGGCCAGGTTCACCAAGCGAGCGTCGTCCGCAAAACCGATTCATTGGCGTTGCAGGCGTTTTCCTCCCCAGTCACGGGTCCCGCAGGGATGCTCCTGGAGGGAGCCGTCCGCTATCTACGCCAGCCGTCCCGCCGGAAGCCTTTACCCTTGCCACAACAGACAACACAGACGATTGCCATGCTGGAAGCATCTCTGTCTGCCGACACCTTGATGTTGGAAAACATCCTTGAACTGGGTTACGACGGGCTGGTGATTGCCGGTTTCGGCGCAGGACACGTCTCAGAGCGCTGGGCTGACGCCGTCGAAGCAATCGCAAAAGAAATCCCGGTCATCATTGCGACCCGGACCGGATCAGGCCCCACCGCTCAATCCTCCTACGGCTTCATCGGCAGCGAGATGGATCTGATCCGTAGAGGCGCAGCGATGGCTGGATTTCTTTGTCCGCGCAAAGCCAGAATCCTGCTTTGGCTGCTCGTTGGCTGCCAGCGACTAGATGAGCTGACCCGCTATCTCAACGACGACATCCGGTTTCAAAACTGACGCATAAAAAAGGGCCTGCTATGCAGGCCCTTTTTTATTTTCCGAAACGTCCTACGGCTTGTGCGCCCGCGCCAGGAACTCGTGGGACTGCATTTCCAGCAGACGGCTGAGGGTGCGCTGGAACTCGAAGTTCAGGCGACCGCCGGTGTAGAGGTCTTTGAGCTCGACTTCAGCGGAAATGATCAGCTTGACGTTACGGTCGTAGAATTCGTCGACCATGTTGATAAAACGTCGGGCGATGTCGTCGGTGGTGACGCTCATCTGCTCTACGCCGCTGAGCAACACGGCGTGGAAGATCTTGCCGAGTTCGATGTAGTCGTTCTGGCTACGCGGGCCGTCGCACAGTTCGCGGAAGTCGAACCAGGCCACGTCGTCGCACGTACGCACGGCACGGATCTCACGGTTCTCGATGATCAGCACATCGTTCTCGATGGCCTGAGTGCATTCCGGCGTGAGTGCGCGGAAACTTTTGCGCAGGCTCTCATGGGACGCTTCGTCGAGCGGGGAGTGAAACAGCTCGGCTTGCTCAAGGTGACGCAGACGGTAGTCGACGCCGCTATCGACGTTGACGATGTCGGTGTTCTGCTTGATCAGCGCGATGGCTGGCAGGAAGCGCGCACGTTGCAGACCGTCCTTGTACAGACCGTCCGGTACGATGTTCGAAGTCGCGACCAGGGTCACGCCGTTCTTGAACAGCTCTTCCATCAAAGTGCCGAGGATCATCGCGTCGGTGATGTCGGACACGAAGAACTCATCGAAACAGATCACCCGCGCTTCGTCGGAGAAACGCTTGGCGATGATGGTCAGCGGGTTTTTCTCGCCGCCGAGAGTCTTCATCTCTTCGTGCACGCGCTTCATGAAGCGGTGGAAGTGAGTGCGGACCTTTTCCTTGAACGGCAGCGCTTCAAAGAAGGTGTCGACCAGGTAAGTCTTGCCGCGACCTACGCCGCCCCAGAAGTACAGGCCCTTGACCGGCGCCTGGTCTTTCTTGCCAAACAGTTTGCCGAGCAGGCCGGGTTTGTTCTGCGAGGCCGCGACCAGATCGTCGTACAGGCGCTGCAAATGACGCACGGCAGTTTCCTGGGCGGCGTCATGGAAGAATTCCGGGCGTTTCAGATCAGCTTGATATCGTTCTAGGGGCGTCATAATTCGTTAGCAAGGCAACAAAAACGGGCCGACACTGTAGCGACGACCCTTGAGAATGGCAATCAGCCCTTGGTCGGGCCGAGCCGTTGATTATTCCTGAACAGGCGTCAACGCAACCCGCAAGGCGTCGATGGCGACATCCCGCGCAGTGCTGTCAGCAAACGCCGGGCTGTCGGCAACGCACTCGCCTTCGAGCCAGACGCTGAAGCTCAGGTCTTCACTGCGAACGTCCAGCGCCTGGCCGGATTGCAGTTGCTTGGTCACCTGGCCTGCGGTTTTGCCGTCAGCGAAGTTGCGCGACAACAGCAGTTGCTCGCCATCGGCCGCCAGCAGGCGGAAGCGGAAGCTGCCGTCGTCTTCACGGAAGCTGACAAAACGTGCGGCTTTCGCGGCTTTCTTCTTGGTGGTGGCCGCTACTTGCGTCTGCTTGACGAAAGAACGCAGGCCGACCGCTTCACGCAGCTCGTTGAGGAACGGCGTGGCCACGGCGCGAGCCTTGGCGGCACCGTGCTGCAGAATGTCTTCGAGGTCTGCCGGGCGATCGATCAGTTGGTAGTAACGCTCGCGGGACTCGCCCAGCTCGTTGTCGAGCAATTGGAACAGACGATTCTTTGCCTCGCCCCAACCCAGGCCCTGCAACAGTTCGCTGCGGAACTCGTCGGCCTGCGCCGGAGTGGCGAAAGCCTGGAACAGCGTGAACAGGTGCGAGTTGTCCGGATCCTTGGCTTCGCCCGGCGCACGGGAGTCGGTGACGATCCGCGAAATCGCGTCCTTCATCTCTTTGGCGCTGGAGAACAACGGAATGGTGTTGTCGTAGCTTTTCGACATCTTCCGGCCATCGAGGCCCGGCAGCGTGGCGACGCTTTCTTCAATCAGCGCCTCCGGCATGGTGAAGAATTCCTTGCCCTGGCCAAACAGGTGGTTGAAGCGCTGGCCGATGTCGCGGGCCATTTCCACGTGCTGGATCTGATCGCGACCGACCGGAACCTTGTGCGCGTTGAACATCAGAATGTCCGCCGCCATCAGCACCGGGTAGCTGTACAAGCCCATGGTGATGCCGGCATCCGGGTCTTCACCGGCTTCGACGTTCTTGTCCACCGAGGCCTTGTAGGCGTGCGCACGGTTGAGCAGGCCCTTGGCGGCGACGCAGGTCAGCAGCCAGGTCAGCTCAGGGATTTCCGGGATGTCGGACTGGCGATAAAACGTTACCCGATCCACATCCAGGCCACCGGCCAGCCAGGTCGCGGCGATTTCCAGACGCGAGCGCTGGATGCGCAGCGGGTCATCGCACTTGATCAGGGCGTGGTAGTCCGCCAGGAAGTAGAACGAATCGGCATTGCTGTCGCGGCTGGCGAGGATCGCCGGACGGATCGCGCCGGCGTAATTGCCCAGGTGCGGGGTGCCGGTGGTGGTGATGCCGGTGAGGATACGCGTACGAGTAGTCATGGGTAATCGCTTATCAGACTGCAATCAATTCGAAAGGCGCGGCAGGATCAGATCCTTGAGATCGGTCAGCTTGCCGTGAAAAAAGTGTCCGCATTCTGCCACTTTCAGCAGCTCATGGGGGCGATCGAGGGCGTCAGACCAATCGTAAACCAGTTGCGGATCGATGACTTCGTCGGATTCTGGCTGGATCAGCGTCAGTTCGCCGTGCTGCGGCAGCTGATCCTGATCGCCCAGACGCATCACCGCCGGCGCGACCATGAACACGTGCTTGAGCTGCTCGCCCTTGGCTTCCAGGCGTCCGCCGAGGCTCGCCGCAACGAAACCACCGAACGAGAAACCGAACAGGGTCATCGGCAAACCAGGGTGTTTGGCGCGAAACCATTCGGCCACGGCTTGAGCGTCATCGACTTCGCCGGTGCCCATGTCATGCGTGCCGGCGCTCGCACCGACGCCACGGTAATTAAATCTTAATGTGATCAAACCGGCGTCGCGGGCAGTGCGCTGCAAGGTCGAAACGACTTTATTGAGCATGGTGCCGCCCTGCACCGGATTGGGGTGACAGATCAGCGCCAGGCCACGTGGCTCGGGGGAGTCCAGGTACAAGGCTTCCAGTTGGCCCACCGGGCCATCAATCAATACAGGGGTTTCACGCATAAGCAAGGAAGGAACTCCGTGACCTCTCGAAGGGTCGACTCGTCTAGCTAAAAGTCTGTGCCTGGCATGATTGCGATCTCGTCGCGGTATACAGCGCAGGTCCGAGCCGTTAACGTAAAGCAAAGCCGTTTATAGAGGAAGGACTCGTGGAACACTCGCTCTTAGTTTGGTTGTTGCCGACTCTTGCCCTGGTTGCCGGTGTCGCCATTGGTTTCCTGATCGCCCGCCTTCTGCCGAATGCCGCGCCTAGCAGCACGCAACGTCAGCTGGATGACATTCAGGAACGTTTTGACAACTATCAGAATGAAGTGGTCACCCACTTCAACAGCACCGCAACGCTGGTCAAGAAGCTCACTCAGAGCTATCAGGAAGTGCAAGACCACCTCGCCGAGGGTGCCAACCGCCTGGCCCTGGACGAACAGACTCGCCAACGCCTGCTGGCCGCCCTGCACTCCGAGGCCGCCGTGCAAGCGCCACGGGAACGTCTGACGCCGCCACGCAATCAGGAGCCGCCACGCGATTACGCGCCGAAAATGCCGAACTCCCCTGGCATGCTCGACGAGCATTACGGCTTGAAGAAATAACCCGGTTTCACGCGACATAAAAAAAGCCCTCGGACAGGTGATGTCCGAGGGCTTTTTTGTTGCTGTGTTTCCCGGTAATCCGTGAAGAACCAAAAAAAAAGCCCACCCGATCTGCTGAGAATCGGGCGGGCTTTTTACACCTGGGGTTCAGTCAGGTTTTTTGTTACTGGTACTGCTGACCTTGCTGCTGGGCAGGTTGGCCATACTGCTGACCCGGAATCGCCTTGAGGTTAACCTCTACACGACGGTTCTGCGCCCGACCATTGACATCGCCATTGCTGGCAATCGGGTTATCCGGACCGGCACCACGTGCCGACAGGTTGGCACCGCTGACACCTTGCGACGTCAGGTAAGTTGCCACGCTTTGAGCACGACGCTGGGACAGGTCCATGTTGTGCTGGCGGCTGCCGGTGCTGTCAGTGTAGCCGACGATTTCAATCTGGTTCTGATTGAACTCTTTAAGCGAACCGGCCAGGTTGTTCAGCGGCTGGTAGAAGCTTGGAGCGATGTTTGCCGAGTCGGTACCGAACGTAATGTTGCCCGGCATGATCAGCTTGATCTGATCGCCTTGACGCTGCACTTCAACCCCGGTGTTGGCCATGCTGGCGCGCAGTTTCTTTTCCTGCTGGTCAGCGTAGTAACCGTAACCGGCGGCGGAAGCACCGACAACAGCGGCGCCAATCAGCGCGCCCTTGCCACGGTTGTTGTGGTCGATGGCTGCACCGGCCAAAGCACCGGCCAGCGCACCCAAGCCGCCGTACTTGGCGGTTTTGCTCATGCCCGTGGAGCCGCTGTCGGCCTGCCCCTGATTGTCATACGGGTTCTGGTTGGCACAGCCAGCCAGCATGGCCACGGCAGTAGCGACAATAATCAAACGACTCGAGGTGAACATGGAGAGCTCCTACTTTTACATTCTGTGGTGCAACGGACGTTGGCAATAGACCCCTGCGGGCGTTGGAACACGACCTAAGGCAAAAATTCCATCAGGCCATTACGCAGCCCGGAAAATCAGGCCCGCACAAAAGGATTTTCACGCATTTCATCGCCCAGACGAGTATCGGGACCGTGTCCGGTGATGACTGTCGCCTCTTCATCAAGGGTGTACAAACGCTGCTTGATCGAACGCACGATGGTCGCCTGATCACCGCCCCACAAGTCCGTACGCCCTACCCCGCGACGAAACAGCGTGTCGCCGGTAATCAGCAGCTTAGCCTCAGAAAACCAAAAGCTCATGGAACCCGGTGTATGACCCGGCGTGTGCAATGCCACGCCACAACCGCAGGCAAGCTCTTCATCATCGGCCAACCAACGATCCGGCGATGGCACCGGCGTGTATGGCACCCTGAACATCTGGCACTGCATCTCCAGATTGTCCCAAAGGAACTGATCCTCTTTATGCAGGTGCAACGTCGCGCCGGTTTTCTCTTTCAACTGGCCCGACGCAAGGAAGTGATCCAGATGCGCGTGTGTATGAATGATGCTCACCACCTTCAACCCCAACGCCTCGAGCCGCGCCAGAATCAACTCATGATTGCCACCCGGATCGACAACGATGGCCTTCTTGGTGATCGGATCACCGATGATCGTGCAGTTGCACTGCAACGGCCCAACGGGAAAGGTCTCGCGGATCAGAGCGGGTTTGACAGCGTCCATGGGCGTTCCTGAAAGGTTAATGGCACATTTTTGGCACAGTGCGAAAAGCGATGGCGAGGTTTAGAAAGAAAGGCCCCCACCAATGGCACGCCCAAATCAGACGTAAAGGTTGACCCCAACAGACACACACATTCAATACCCAGCTCGAAGCAAAACCCCGGGCGACCATGATAGAGCGGGAAATGGATGCCGGCGCGTTCGTCAGCCGCAGCGAAGCTGAAGCGACCCTGCTTGTGCATAGACTTCCTCTATCAGTCTGCGCGCAATCCCCTTAAGGTCTGAGTTTTAAGAGGGGGTAGCTCGGACGCTTGCCGAGCATTCCGAGTCAAGCAGTATTAATGTCAGCGTTTCACTCCAAAGCAGTGCGAGAGTTCAGGAAAGCAGCCATTGCGGACATCCGATGCGTACTGCCCCACTGCATCGCGGATAACAGCATGGGCATCGACATAACGTTTAGCGAAACGCGGTACGAACTCACCACCAAGACCCAGGATATCTTCGATCACCAGCACCTGGCCATCGCACGCGGGCGAGGCCCCGATTCCGATCGTCGGCACGCGCAGTACCTCGGTCAACTCTCGGGCCAGCGGCTCTGCCACCCCCTCCAGCACGATGCAAAAGGCCCCTGCTGATTCCATCGCCATGGCTGCCTCACAGATAGAGTCTGCCGATTGCTCATCCATACCTTGGGCTTTGAACCCACCCATGGTGTTGACGAACTGGGGCATCAACCCGATATGCGCCATCACTGGAATGCCCCGCTCCACCAGAAACTGCACGGTGGGCGCCATGGCCGCATTACCTTCCACTTTTACCGCTGCGACATTCGCTTCCTTCATCAACCGCGCTGCACTGCGGAAAGCCTGAGCCGGCGACTCCTGATAGGAGGCGAACGGCAGATCAGCCACCACACACGCGCGACGTGTAGCACGCACTACCGCGCGACTGTGTTGGATCGTCTGATCCAAAGTGAAATCCAGTGTGTTGGGCTGCCCGTAGGCAACCATCGCGGTCGAATCCCCCATCAGGATAACGTCGACAAATTCGTCAACGATTTCAGCGAGCGATCGATTGTGCGCGGTCAACGACACGATCTTGCGGTTGCCCTTGCAAGCCCTGATGTCGGGTACGGTTAGACGGCGGGTTTCACTGATTGCGGTACTCATGAAGTTAGCTCCTCGCGAAAATAGCGTTGAAGGAAGGACCTCTTAAATCGACGCGGACGCCAATTCGGCTCTGGGCGATACGCCCGTCATCTGGTCAAAGAATTCGACTATCAGATCAAGTGTGTGGGCGGTCTGATCAAGATGCGGCGAGTGTCCGCAATCGATCAGGCAATGCTGGGTGACCACTGCGGGTATCTTGCGTTGAATCGCGCTCAGCTGCGCCAGCGTTCCGTACTCGTCCCGATCTCCCTGCAACAACAAGACAGGGCAACGGATATCGGCCAGGCACTGCTCAATATTCCAGTCAAGAAAATGATCGGACCTCCAGACACTGCTCCACCCCTCGAAGACTGCTTTGGGATCGGGATGAAACAGAGCGAGTTGTCGTTCCAGGTTCCCGGCCAGGAACGAATTTCGCGCGGCGTCGATGCCACTCAAGGTGATGGATTCGACGAAAACATGTGGAGCAAACAGCACCAGCCCCGCAACAGGGAATTTGCTCGCATGGAGCAGCGCGATAGACGCGCCATCGCTATGCCCCACCAGCACTGGATTGCGAAGCTGCAGTTTTTCCAGCAGTTCAGGCAATACCTGCTGCGCCTCCACGTGCATATAGTCAGAACGACGTGGCAAATCCGCTCGAGACGAGTGACCGTAACCATAGCGGCTATAAGTGAGCACTCGGCGTCCGGTCATTGCTGCCAGTCGATAAGGGAAACGTCGCCACATCGCAATGCAACCGAGTCCCTCATGCAGCAGTACAAGCGGAGGAAGATCTGACTCACCGTCGATCAGCAAATAATCAATTTCTCCGCCATTCAGCGAGATCGTCGCCATCATTCACCCCCTACTGCGATAGGCAAACCGGGTGCGGGGCCAAGCCCCAAAACCGCACGGCTGCTGAAAATCACCAATATCGTCACCAGTGCGCCGAACAGGCCAATGGTTGAAGACATATCCCATACGGACAAAAGCAAACCCACCCCGACCACGGGCACAATCAACCCCAAATAGGCCGCGACGAAAAAGCCTGAACTGACCTCCGCAATACGATCGGCAGGAGACAACATCGTCACCAGTCCCAGACCTGCGCGCAGCACCATGCCCGCCCCCATCCCTCCCAAGACCGCTCCCCCCAGGAACAAGAACAAGGATGCAAAATGAAAGGCCAGCCAGACACAGGCCAAAGCCAAGGGCAGCAGCCAGACACCAACGGGAACGACTCGACGGGGCGACAATCGCAACACCAGCAACTGGCCGATTGCAGCACTGCAGAAAGTCAAAAAGACAATGCCTCCGCTCAACAGAAGGCCACTGTGATGCAATCCAACTGCGAGGAAACGACCAGCCAGTGCGGCGAACAAGCCAAGAAAGCTAAAGCCGCACAACACCGACATTGCCACGGCCATAAAGGCTTGCCGCATCTCACTCGGTATCCTCAATCGCTGCAATCGCAACGGTGGGCGAGTACCTCCGTGGATCACTGTTTCGGGTAGCCATGGCAACAGCAAACCCGGCAACAGCATGAACAGCAGCGCGATATAACTGGCATGGAGCGGCTGCGCGGCACTCTCTGCCACCCAGCCAGACAGTAACGCCCCAAGCCCCAGACCGCTCATGTTGCTCAAGCTGGAGATCAGCGCCGCGAGTGACCGATTACTCAGCAACTCGCTCAGATAGGCAGTCGTGGCCCCCACCATCAACCCTACTGCCATCCCGGACAATATTCGCCCAACGAACAAACCGGCTAACGTGGGCCAGAGTAAAAAACTCAACAGACTGGCAAATGTCAGCCCGAGCCCGAGCCCCAGCACTGCTCGTCTGCCCAACAAATCAGACAATCGACCAAACACCATCAATTTGAACAGGATGGCGAGTGCGTAGGACGCGAATACCAACGTCACCACAAATGGAGACAAGCCTAATTGCGTGGCATAGAGCGGATACAACGGCGTCGGCAACGTGCCCACCATCATTACCACCAACAACAGATAAGTGCTGAGCCACGCGGCGCGTCTGAATTGGGTTGGGACTCGCATGAGTCACTACCAGTTAATCTGTCGTGCATCGAACAGATTAACCCCCAGTTGGGCCTTGCCTAAGTACTCCAGACAGTCCATTGGCTTGGCCGGCATAACACTGCAAAAGAACGATTCGCGCAGGAATCGTTCCAGCGGTCGGCTACGATTCAATGTGCTCGCACCACAAATCTTGACCGCCGCCATTGCCATCTTCGGCGCAAGCTCACCGATGAAGTACTTGGCAGCATGCACAGCGGCATTCGCCTCTATCGTTCCGCGCCGTTGCACGATGAGTGTGCCGGCCTCATTCAGCAACGCTCGACCCGCTTGCAACTCAGCCGATAGCCGGCCTACTTCCTGATGGATCGCGCTGGATTCGAGTTGGGAAGGCGTGGAACGCACGGCCTCGGTGATGTGTTGCAGCAACGCGGTAGCAATCCCAAGATAAACACCGGTATAACCGGAAATCATCCAATGAGGCTCACGTACCAGCTTGAATAAAGACATCCCTTCGACTGCCAGAAACAAACGCTGGCGGGTCAAAAGTACATTTTCAAAAGTCATGCTGGCGGTCTGGGTACCATTCATGGCAAACCCGTCCCAAACTTGGCCGTAACGCACACCTTCGTCATTGCGACCGACCACGAAGTGGCTGATTTCGCTGTCGCTGTCGTTACCCTCAGGTTTTGCCGTTACTACGATATAGTCTGCAGCGCCTGCCAACGACACGAAAGACTTGTTGCCATTGAGCAGGAAACCGCCTTCATGCGGGCGGTAATGTGTCTGGATACCTCGCAACCGCGCACCACTACCCAGCTCTGACGTCGCAGATGCAAACATCTTGTTGTGCGATATCACCTCACCAAATACCCAGGAGCGAAAGGCATCCGCAGCCGCTGACAGCGATTTCCCCGCCGACTCACATAACGAGCCAAGCGCCACATTGTGCATATTGAATCCCAGCGCAGTTGCCGCGTCATACTGGGCAAGTCGCGCCAGAACCTGGCTATATTCCAGATAATTCAGACCCGCCCCCCCAGCCTCCCGAGGGATCAGCAAGCCCAACAGACCAGACTCCTTGATCAGTTGATAGCTCTCGCTACTATCCGATTGTTGGTTATCTACCAACGGAGCCAAGTCGACCAGCCGTGTACCGATGCGATCCACCAACGTGAGAATTTCATCGATTTGATGTGGCAAAGCCATATGCGTTGACCTTATGTATATGATTCAAAAACTCTAGCGAGCGCTCAGTTCTCGACTGGCAAACCAGCCTGGCGCGCCACGCTGATACGTAGCAGATCGTTCGCCCCCGCATAGGTCATTGACGCCAATGGGCTGATGAGATCGATCGCCCGACCGGAATCGGCGATGTAAGAACGCACACCACCTAACTGGGCTGCCAACTGCGACAGCCGCGTAAAGTCTTCAGAAACCGAAATCTTTACCATCGCGGCTTCACCGCTCAATTGACGAATCGTCACCCCGGCATCGATGCGCCGCGCAATGCCGTAGAGCAGTTTTCGCGAACGGTAAAGGTACATGCTCATGTCGGCCACATGCCCCGCCACCAGGTGACTGGAGCTCATGGATCTACCGAAGTGAATTCGCTCCCGGCTCCACTCCACCGTCTGATCCAGCATCCTGTGCATGGGGCCTAGTGCATACCCCATCAGCAGCGCTCGTTCCCAGGTCGTGGTCGCGGTCATTACAGAGAAACCCGCCCCCTCGCCTCCCAACAGGCTGTGCTCTTCCAACCGCACACCGTCAAAGGTCAACACCCCCATCGGTACGCCGGGCAACGCGGTCTTGTCCAGCGGCTCACTGCGCACTACGCCCGCATCCGACAGGTCAACCAGTGCGACTGATAAATCGAATGGTGATCGGCCCTTGCCGGTACGAACGAACACCAAAGCGTGATCGGCTACCGGGGCGGCGGTAATGAAGCGCTTCTCGCCCGTCAACCGATAACTACCGTCCGCCTGACGTTCAGCCACGGTTTCCATCGACTTCGGATCACTACCGCCCTGCACTTCAGTCAGCGCGTGACACAACAGCGTCTCTCCGGTTTCCAGGCCTGCCAGTTGTTTGCGCTGTTCGGCATTCAGCCAGGGCTGCATAGGCAATTGCATACCGAACAACTGTGAAGCCAGCGCATAGCAAAGGGCAGGACTCAGACCGCTCATGCCCAATCCTTCCACCATCGCGAGCTTGTTTGTCACGGTGCTATTGGAGGTGCGCAGCAGCCCTGTCGCCGCTGCCAGCAACCATTGCTCGCGGAACGTTTTGCCTTCCAGCTCAGGCAACAAAGCCTGACCCTGGATGCAACTCTCCTGCACCGCTTGTTCAACTAACTTGTCTTCTTCTGCGAACAGCATCACTCGCCCTCTCTGTTATCGGCACAGACTCAAGCGAGCTCGACCAGGGCGGCCTCAATGACGGCCCATAGTGCGGCCGGCGTGCGAAATGAAGCCGCGACAACTTTGTTTTCGGGGAACGCTATTTCGAACTTTTTCTCAACGTCGGCGACAATGGATATGATCGTGAGAGAGTCCAGCCAGCCTTCCTCCAATAGCGCCGTATCCGGTACCACATTAAGGTCTGCACCTTGATATTGAGTCAGCAGATTCGAATGAATCAGCGCGCACAGCGTTTCAATGTTCTTCATGACTTATCTCTTCCATGTTTAAACTCAACAGGCTCAAAGCATGTCGATCTATTTTGCCGTTGGCAGTCGTTGGCAGCCTTCGCGCCATATGAACTCCATCCGGTTGCATCCTCTTCGGTAATGTTCCGCTCAAGCCGCGAACAATCTCATCCCGCCCTGTACTTGCACTCACCACGTGTACCCAGATCTCACAGTCAGGCGCTGTGCCATGGCGAGCTACAACGGCGGCAGTTTCAACACCCGGCAAGGCCAATACCGCACTTTCTATGTCCAGAAGATCAATGCGGTGGCCGCGACGCTTCACCTGATGGTCTCGTCGACCTTGCAGATGAAAGCGACCATCCGCCGCCTGATACCCGATATCCCCCGTGCCATAGGCCAACCTTTCCACTCCATCGCGGAAGTACACTGCACGGCGGGCATCGCGACAGATGCCATCAACCAGATAACCAGCGAATACCGTCGGCCCTGCAACGAAAATCTCACCCTCCGACGCTGCGCGACCGTCGTCACCGATGATGTCGACTTCCACTCCATCAATCGCCCAACCGATCGACGGCAAAACCGTCTCGATACTCGGCAGGCTCACCTGTTCTGCGGTGCACACATTGGTTTCCGTAGGCCCATACAGGTTGTAGAACGGCAAGTCGGGGAATGCAGTCAGATAGCGCTTAAGCAGTTGTGGCGGGAACGGTTCACCCGCGTACAACGCGGCGCGTAGTGCAGACGGCCTCGCTTGCTCAATCCCGCCCTGCTGTAGCAGCATCTGGTACAAGGTGGGTACTGCGTAGAACACTGAGATACACTGCTCACCCAGCCAGCGCGTCACATCGCGAGGAAAAGTCTTGAGGTAGTCTGGCAACAGGCAAAGACAGGCTCCGGCCAGTGCGGTCGAGAACAGATCGAAGGTCGTCAGATCGAAGGTGAGTGCCGCTTGTGATCCAACACGGTCTTCACAGTCCAGAGCAATTGCGCGTGCCGCCCAGGCAGCAAAATGCAGGACGTTGGCATGCGATAGGCATACACCCTTGGGCACGCCGGTACTGCCTGATGTAAACAAAACATAGCCACCCTCGCACCCGGCATGTCGACGTGGTTGTCCTCGCAAGGGGAACAGCCATAGATCGCCCACTGCGCGAGCGTCGCCAGACTGACCATGAATGGAAACCACCCTGGAGGCTGCTGCCTGGCTTGCAGGGGTAGCCAATAAAAAATCCAGGTCGGCGTTGGCCAACATCCGTGCACCCCGTTCCGCGGGGTCCTTGACATCCATCGGAGCGACTAATGCCCCCAGCCTTAATGCGGCATAAATAGCCACAACAGCGGCTGCGCTCTTCGCAATATAGATGCCTACTCGATCACCGGCCTGCACGCCTTCCGCACGCATCAACTCGCATAACTTATTAACCGTTTCGTTCAGTTGTTGATAGCTGAATGACGCATCTTCCGCTTGTAGCGCGGGCCTCTGTGGATAGCGCTGTGCAGATTCAACCAGCGTCTGATCAAGCCGAATACAATCACTGAACAAGGTTGGCCTCTACTACTGATTTGATGTTCCCCGTCTTGGCATCCGGACGTTTTTGGCGGGGCGATAGTAGAAGCATTTCTCCAACCGGAGTGAGTGAACAATTTTTATAAACTCTATGCGGAAATGGAATACAAGATGGACCTGAAGAACTTGCGCTATTTCGTGGAAGTGACTGAGCATGGAAGCTTCTCGAGGGCATCCCACACTATTCACGTCACCCAATCGGCACTTAGCAAAGCCGTTCAATTACTCGAAGAAGAACTGGGTACGACGCTATTGGTTCGCAGCCGTCCAGGCGTGCCGTCACGCTTGACCCCGTCGGGTGAAGTGGTATTCCGCCATGCCAAAGGATTACTGAACCGCAGCAAGCAAATGCTGACCGACGTAAACCTGCTCAATAGCCTCGTCACCGGCGTCCTTCGGCTGGGGTTACCCCCTTTAGGCAGTACCGATCATATAGCGGTCGTGTTGACCGAGTTTCGGCGACGCTTTCCCCAAGTGGAACTCCAATTGTGTGAACAAGGAGGCCAAGCCCTGGAAGAGGCCGTTCGCAAGGGCGAGATAGAGCTGGCTATCAGTCTGCGACCAGAGGGCGACGACCTGGCTTGGCTGCCGATTTGTGAGGAGCCACTCGTTGTCGTCCTGCCGCCTCGCCACCCACTCGCCAGCCGCCATCGACTGACTCTGCCAGATTTGGCGCATCACCCATGGGTACAGCTGCAGGGCGCCTCTATCCTCAATCACCGCATCAAGCTCTGTTGCCCTGCTCTGGACGTCAGTCGCCTACAGGCAGCCAAGAGCGACAACCTGGCCTTTTGCCTGTCATTAGTGGCCGCGAATGCAGGCCTGATGGTATTACCCAGGCTATTGGCTCAACACCATATCCCACCCGGTGTGGAAATCGTCCCGCTCGAATGCGCCGAACTGCAGTGGCAACTCGTCGTAATCTGGCGCAAAAACGCACAGCTGTCGGTAGCGGCACAGCAATGGCTTGAACTGTTGGCAACCGACGCTGGCCAATAACCTGGCAAATCCTCGACGTCGCTCCCGGCGCCAAAAAACAAAGGTCTGAACAGAAATGCCCCACCGCTTTTGCTGAACAGGTGTTGGCCGATGCACGGCGGGGTGTATATAGTCGCCCCCATTGCAACCCGCCGGCCCATTCCAAGGAAGAGAATGATGAGTGACCTGCACACCCTTACGGCCGCCGAACTGCTGGCCCGATTCGCCAGCCGGCAACTCACTCCCATCGACTATTACGACCAGCTCCTGACCCACATCGACCGCTGGGAGCCGCAGATCAATGCGCTCTACGCCTTCGACCCGCAACAAGTGCGTCAGCAGGCCCAGGCCTCCACCGAACGCTGGAACAAAGGCCAACCCAACGGCGCCCTCGACGGTGTGCCGGTGACCCTCAAGGAACTGATCGCCACCGAGGGCCAGCCCATCCCGCTGGGTAGCGCCGCCACCCGCCTGACGCCGGCGCTGAAGGATGCACCGCCCGCCGCGCGCTTGCGTGAAGCCGGGGCAATCATCCTGGCCAAGACCACCGTTCCGGATTTCGGCATGCTCTCTTCGGGCCTTTCCAGCTTCCACGGCATCACCCGCAACCCCTGGAACACAGCCAACAACCCGGGTGGATCGAGTGCCGGGGCCGCCGCTGCTGCAGCTGCCGGTTACGGGCCTCTGCACGTCGGCACTGACATCGGCGGATCGGTGCGGCTGCCTGCGGGCTGGTGCGGGCTGGTCGGCTTCAAGCCGACACTGGGGCGCATCCCCATCGACCCGTATTACACCGGCCGCACGGCCGGCCCCATGACCCGCACGGTCGATGATTGCGTGTTGTTGATGCAACACCTGGCCCGCCCCGATTCGCGCGACGCTACCAGCCTGCCACCGCTCACCACGCAATGGAGCAATCAGCCGCTGTCGGTAAAGGGCCTGCGTGTCGGCCTGATGCTCGAACCCGGCACCGGCCTCGCACCTGAAGATTTCGTCTGTAACGCCGTGGAGCAAGCAGCGCGGCTGTTCGAAGCCCACGGTGCCAAGGTCACAGTGATTGCACCGATCATGGACCGCGCCCAGCTCGACGGCCTCGACCAGTTCTGGCGCGCTCGCCAATGGGCTGAGCTGTCGGCCTTGAGCAGCGAGCAATTCGACAAAGTCTTGCCGTATATCCGCGACTGGGCCGCCCCAGGCGCCGATATCACCGGCGTGGAAGCCGTACGGGGCTTCAACCAGACCTTCGAAATGCGCCGCCGCGCCGCGCAGTTGTTCGACACATTCGACCTGGTGCTCTCTCCCACCAACCAGATCAACGCCTTTGCGGCCGACTGGCCGTCACCGAGCAATGACCCGCAGCAACCGTTCGAACACATCGTGTTCACGGTGCCCTGGAACATGGGCGAACAACCGGCGCTGTCGATCAATTGCGGTTTCGCCGACGACGGCATGCCCATCGGGCTGCAGATGATCGCCCCGCGCTTTGCCGATCAGTGGCTGCTGCAAATCGCCAAAACCTACGAAAACTGGCGTGGCGCAATCCACTGCTGGCCGAATCCTGCCTGAATTCGGCCCCTCAAGAACGCCCCTCCCACCTTGTTGTTCCAGGCCTTCCCGGCCGGAGCGCTATCGACCTGAAAGGCAACGGAATGCCCGTACAACCATTGACTCGCCCCGATCCTGCACGCGATACACCCACGCCGGGCGCCGGCAAAAAAAGCATCTTCGCTGTCGTCCTGGGTAACGCCGTGGAGTTTTTCGACTTCGGTGTATACGCAACGTTTGCGGTGATGATCGGCCACACGTTTTTCCCGTCCGACAGTGCCTTCGTCAGCCTGATGCTATCGGTCATCGCGTTCGGCACCGGCTTTATCGTCCGGCCCCTGGGTGCGGTGCTGATCGGCGCCTACGCCGACCGCGTCGGGCGCAAACCGGCGATGCTTTTGACCCTGGTGATGATGGCTGTGGGCACCGGCAGCATCGCGATATTGCCCGGCTACGAGACCATCGGCATCGCCGCGCCGATCCTGCTGGTGGTCACCCGCATGATCCAGGGCCTGGCCTGGGGCGGTGAAGCCGGCCCCGCCACTACCTACATCCTTGAAGCGGCGCCCCCCCACAAACGCGGCACCTACGCCTGCTGGCAAGTGGTTGCCCAAGGCGTCGCCGCGATGGTAGCCGGGCTGGTGGGGTTCACCCTGACAAAAGTCCTGTCCCCGGAAGACCTCAATAGTTGGGGCTGGCGTGTACCGTTCGTGTTCGGTCTGCTGGTGTTGCCGATCGGTATCTACATCCGTCGCAATCTTGCTGAAACCTTCCACGGCCACACCGAACAAACCCGCACCGGCGATCTGGTACGGGAAATAGTCGGCAAACACCGGCGCGCTCTGGTGTTGGGGCTGCTGATTCTTTCCGGCAGCACCATCACCCAGTATTTCCTGAACTACATGACCACCTTCGCCCTCACCGAATTGAAGCTGCCCACCAGCATTGCCATGCTCTCGACCCTGGTGGCCGGCGCCGCCATGGCTGTGTGCGCGGTGGCCGGGGGCATGCTCTGCGACCGCTTTGGGCGTCGGGTGATCCTGATGACGCCCCGAGTGGTGTTGCTGTTGATCCTGTTCCCGGCCCTGCAACTGATGACCGAGCACCCCAGCTCGGCGACCTTCCTGCTGACCCTGGCGGTACTCTCGGGCCTGCATGGCATGAGCGGCGCAGCGTTGATCGTGCTGCTGGTGGAGAGCTTCCCGAAATCGGTGCGCGCCACCGGTTTCTCCATCGTCTACGCCTTCGGTGTCGCAGCGTTTGGTGGTACGGCGCAGATCATCATTACCTGGCTGATCGGCACCACCGGTGACCCGATGTCGCCCGTCTGGTACCTGCTGATCGCTAACCTTGTGTGCCTGACCGCCGCCTGGTTCGCCAAGGAAACGCGTCCGTCGCTGCCCGAACGCCCCGCCCGCGAAACCCTGCTTGCAGAAGCCCAGGTCCGCTGATAAATGCGCCCCGGGGCCTTCCCGGGACGGTTGCCTTACATCTGATTTGTATGGGATTTACCATGTATCCACGTCTTTTGCTGGCCGTCACTTTGGCATCCGGCACCCAGGCTTTCGCTCAGCCATTCCCCCAAGAGCAGGCCCAGGTTAACGCGCCAGGTTTTCTGGAAGGCAGCACCCTGGACCTGAACCTGCGTCACTACTATTCCAACCAGCACACCAAACGCACCACTCACCTGAGCATCAAGAAACCCGGCGGCATCGAGCCCACCCGTATTCGCGAAACCTGGGTGCAGGCGAGCATGCTCAAGTACAGCTCCGGCTATACCCAGGGCCTGATCGGCGTCGGCATGGATGCAGGGATCTTCAGTGCCGTAAACCTGGAGCGCGGCCACGGAAAGGTGGCCAACGGCGGCGACCGGGTGCTGGTAGACGGCGATGGCGATGCGATTCCCACCTGGAGTCGCCTAGGTATAGGTGATGTGCGTGTTCGCCTGTCCAACACCGAGCTCAAGGCCGGCCGGCTAATGACCGACAATCCGATCCTGCGCTACAAGGACAACCGCGCCCTGCCCTCCAGCTTCCAGGGCGTGGGCCTGCTCAGCAACGAACTCGACTGGCTGTCGATACAGGGCGGCAGCTTCGAACGGGCGATTCCGCGCACCGGCACCGGCGCCGAAAAGCTGACCACCACCTTCGGCAACCGCGCCTACAGTGGCGCGCGCATCAGCTACCTGGGGGCCACGGTCAAACCGGGTTATGGACTGGAAGCCAGCGTCTACGCCTCGCGTTTCGAAGACATGTGGGACCAGACCTACGTCGGCGTTACGCACCGCATGGGCGACCAGGATAATCTGGCCCTCAAGACTGCCTTCAACTACTACCACACCAGTGATTCAGGCAAGAAGAACCTCGGCTACATCGACAACAACGCCGCCAGCCTGGCCTTCACCACCACTCACCAGGCCCATAGCCTGACGCTTGCCTGGCAGCAAATATTCGGCAACGAGTACTTTGACTATGTGTGGGAATCCACTGGCAACTACATGGCCAACTCGTTATACGCGGACTACAACGGCCCCAACGAAAAGTCCTGGCAACTGCGCTACGACCTGGACTTCACGACCTACGGAGTCCCTGGTCTCACCGCCAGCCTGTGGCACGCCAAAGGCTGGGACATCGACGGTACCCACTACGACGGCGACCGCTACGGCCGCAATACCGGCTACAACGTGCGCGGCCTGGACGACGCAAAACACAACGAAAACGGTTTGATGCTGGGCTATATCATCCAGTCCGGAAAACTCAAAAACTCGGTGCTGCGCGCCATCGTCTACAACCACCTCGCCAGCGGCGGGCAGATTGACGGCAGTTACGACGAGTTCCGCATCGTCGCCAACGTGCCGATCAACCTATTCTGAGGCGCAGTTCAGCGATATGTTCTGACCACCGACTGCGGCCCCCACAACAACATCTCGCCCATCAAAATGCCAACTGCAAGGTCTCCTTCCCCTCCAGACTCAACAAAAACTGCTTCGCCCCCAACCCACCCGCAAACCCGGTCAAACTCCCTGAAGCCCCAATCACCCGATGGCACGGCGCAACAATCGAAATCGGATTTTTCCCATTCTTTGTGTTTCCCCCGGCCATAAGAAAAGTGATCTACACAACGAACGCCATCGAGAGTATCAACGCTCAGTTGCGCAAGATCATCAAGACCCGAGGTCACTTCCCAACTGACGATGCTGCGACGAAGTTGATCTGGCTGGGCTTACGCAACATCACCGCGAACTGGGGCAAGCCGGCCCATGACTGGAAGAGTGCGATGAATCAATTTGCGATCCTGTACGGAGATCGATTTATCAGGCCGACCTGGTAAAACTAAGGCCTGCCTGACGGCAGGCCGCTACCAGCCCGCACACAAAAAATCTGACACTCTCCCCACCAATGGCCAATAAATCGTCCCCTTTTTCCACCTTTTTCCATAAAAGCGATTTCAGGCTCGGCACACTCCCCCGCAGCTGCCGAGCCTGCGAGGCTGCGTTCGGCCGCGCAGCGGTCGTAAAATCAAACACCACGTTTTTTCAGGTCAACCGTGGAGGCAGAACTCACGACCGCTTCGCAGCCGAACGCAGGCTTCGCCAGCTGCTACAAATCGTGTAACGGCTTAACTAACCGGTATCCGGACAACGCGCTGCTACGGCGCCTCCGGCTGATCAAAATTATCCAACGCCCGATTCACCAACAACTCCCCCAACGAAATCATCTGCTGAATCGCCAACGCCACATGCCGACGTGTGCCCTCCAGCTCAAACGCCAAATCACTGGCCATCACATTCAGCGACGCCAACGTTTCCGAGGCATGCGCCAACAGCGTCTCGTTATCCAGATCAGGAATCACCGTAAAAATATTGGAAGGACGCTTATCGGACAGCGGCGCCTCAACAAACGGCGGCTTGAGGTAATGATCCAGCGCCCGCGCGGCGGCGGCGTGGAGTTTTTTGGAATCGGTGGAGGCGTAAGGGGAAGTGCCTGGGGTTTCTACGGAATCGGGAGTGACCTTGTGCATGGTGAAGCTCCTAAACAAAGTTTTTGGGGGCTGTATCACCTATACCTGTTCAGGTCGCTAAACCCGGCCGCTGAATTGGCAGCGACACCTGGAGGTTATCCACATGCCTTCCCACCTGGCAACCTTGAAAAACTGTCGGAAGATTCTCCCAAAGTAGAATTTTTGTAGCCGCCTCCTAGGACTGAATCGGGTGTATTGGGGAACAGCAGAAAATAGTTCTGCTCCCAATAGCTTTGAGCGATGGCAATTGGCCTCGACAAAAAGTACGATTACAAACGACCAAATAACCTTGAGCAGCATTACCGCAGGCTCAGAGAGCTAAAGAGTTGCAACCGCAATTTTTCCGCGTTCGACCGATCCGTCAGAGGGAAATGCTGCAGAATGCTCATGATTCGATATGCGCTTTTGGCAACCATGATCTTAGTTGCTGGCTGCACTACAAATAGACTTCATTTTGCTTCGTACAGCACAGAGCAAGGATTATCCGAAATCCGGAACGCCACCACAGATGTTGAAGTTACTGGCGTATCGGGGATAGAACGCTGTAGCGACTGTACTGAACAGAGCAAAATCGTTTGGCACGCCGCTAATTACAATGGCTCGCTGTATGAAGGCTACGCCATGGTCCCAGTGAGGGACTTGGAAAATTTCATCATGTCTGCGCTTGAGTCGCGTCCCGATGGCAAAACCAAGGCAAAAATCGGAATCAAACAAATCTTCCTAAAAACCTGGAACAAGCCCGAGTACTCGGCATGTCAGGTTGAAATGTCGGTTGATATCAACGGTGCGATATATATCGGAACAGGCGTCGTCAAGATTGACAGGCCAGGGCAATCATTATTGGGGCGGAATCTCGCTCAGCTTGACCCTGATGCGCTGGACACCCTGCGTCTCGCGCTGAAGTCGGCCTATCTGAATGCGTTAAATCAGAAGAGCTAGTCGCTAGCGGAAATGTGAAAAGACAGAGAGGGATAGATTTATTAAGCGGCCAGATCACCTTAGCAATAAATAAATTCGTCCGCCTTTTTTAAATATCATCTGATTAGAGTTGGGTCATGGTTTCTATCGCTGTTCAGGAAGAAGTTCGAGGCCGCCTTCGCCGTGCCGAGAACGAGCACGACGTGAAGGTGCTTTTAGCCGTTGAATCAGGCAGTCGCGCCTGGGGATTTGCCTCTCCGAATAGCGACTACGACGCACGCTTCATCTACGTCAATAAACCTGAGTGGTATTTGTCTGTCGGCCTTGAGGAACAACGCGACGTCATCGAGTATCCGATCGTTGACGACATGGACATCAATGGCTGGGATCTGCGCAAGGCGTTGAGGCTATTCTGGAAGTCCAATCCAGGTTTTGTGGAGTGGCTGCAGTCCACCATCGTTTACGAACACTCAGGATCCTTTCACGAGCGGGCCAAGGAGTTGCTGCCGCTGGTGTACTCGGTCGAAAGTGGCATCTACCATTATCGCAGCATGGCCAAAACCAACTACAGGGGGTATTTGCAGACCCCTCAAGTACCGCTGAAAAAGTATTTTTACGTACTGCGCCCCTTGTTATCGGTGCGGTGGCTGGAACAGTTTCATAAGCCCGCCCCCATCGAGTTTGACAAGCTGCGCGGAGTCATCGAAGACGAGCCCGGACTCCAGCAGGCCATCGATGACTTGCTTGCAATAAAACGCACGTCTCCCGAGATGGGGCTATCGCCCCAGATCATGCCCATCCAGCAATTCATTGAGCGTGAACTGCATCGACTCGAGGCCATCAAGCCGAACCGTAGCGAACGCAAAGAGGTTGAGCCATTACTTTCCGAACTGTTTCGCTCTGTACTGAAAGAAACGTGGGGATGACGCAAAAATACAGGGACCGACCACGAACATGAGATTGAGTAAAATGTGGTCTGTCCCATTGATAGAACTGGTTATGCGACTTCTGTTCTCCATAATCACTCACTGGCCATATTTAGAGTGCTCGTTATGCCAGCTTCCTCTGATCAAAAAACCGCTGTCGTTTTATGCGCAGCTTCAAATAGTGACTTGGAGGATCTGGTAGCCATTCGGATTGAGGCTATGCGCGAAAGCCTTGAGCGGCTCGGGCGATTTGATCCTAATCGTGCGCGTGAACGATTTCTTAGTGGGTTCGACGTTAACAGCACACGCCGCATAGTGGTATCAGGTGATCTGGTCGGTTTTGTCGTCATAAAAAACCATCTGAGCGAGCTGCTACTTGACCACTTGTATGTCATACCCGGCGCTCAAGGATTAGGAATAGGCTCTGAAGTTCTCACTCGGATTTTCAGAGAGGCTGATGAAATCGGGCTTCCTATTAAGGTTGGCGCACTCAAGGAAAGCGCTTCAAATCGTTTCTACACTCGACATGGCTTCGTATTTGTCGAGAGCGGCGAGTTTGATAATTACTATGTCCGCGCCAACAGTAATGCCGTTAGCCCGTAATACGCAAAAAATAGGGGACAGGGGATAGGGGATAGGGGACAGATTTATTTTTTTGGCCAAAGGTTAGCCCAATGCCCCCCCACCAATGGCAAATAAATCCGTCCCCTTTTTCCCTTATGGACAGCGGCGCCTCAACAAACGGCGGCTTGAGGTAATGATCCAGCGCCCGCTCGGCGGCGGCGTGGAGTTTTTTGGAATCGGTGGAGGCGTAAGGGGAAGTGCCTGGGGTTTCTACGGAATCGGGAGTGACCTTGTGCATGGTGAAGCTCCTAAACAAAGTTTTTGGGGGCTGTATCACCTATACCTGTTCAGGTCGCTAAACCCGGTCGCTGAATTGGCAGCGACACCCGGAGGTTATCCACATGTCTTCCCACCCGGCAACCTTGAAAAGCTGTCGGAAAATTCTTCCGAAATCGAATTTTCTGTAGTCACCTCCTAGAACAGAACCAGATATTCCGGGAAAGCAGAAAGTAGATCGACTTCTAAGGGCCGGTTAGATTTTTTGGAATATAAAAAACATTACTTACTCAAAATTGGCACAGCAACCTGTTATTTCTGACAGTATCTATTCTACCTCTACCTCCCCAGTATGTTTATACGTCACCGACCCACCTCGTGACATTTAGTTGCAATAACTCCCGTTCAGTCTGGGGAGTACTATTCAAGACTTGGCAAACCATATAAGCATATCTAGGTACCTACTATGAATTACAGTGAAGCGATTTCTTTTTCGGCTGACGATTCCTCATCAACGAATGATGAGCGGCGCATCGTAGGTCGCGACGATGGTGCCGCAACATATATGCCGTCCGGCGAGCAACTGAGCAGTCGGGAGGTAATATTTCTTAGGACTACAAACTCTCCGTTTGAAGGTCATAAAGCGGAATTTACTTCACCTCACTTCTGGCTCCCTGACTTGAATGATCCAACCACTCTCATCAGTATGGATTTTAATCTTGCCGGATGGGGAAACACCGGCAACGTGGAACGCAGAACATTCAGATTAAATCTTGAATGGACACTATCGCCGAATGATGAAAAGTCATGGGTCATCTATGAACTCATGGGAGTAATAATAGATAGCGCTGTATCGATCACTAACTACTTGCATGTTCGAAAACGCGAGCCTGCGCGCTACTGGCGTGTTAAAGCTCTGTTTCCAGATGAAAGCTATGCAAATTGTGGTAGTCGGATTAGCTGGGCTGTCTACAACCTCCCAACCGGTTCGAAAGTGCATCACAACTGAATGGACAAACCTTCTTAATACGGGAACAGACCACGATTATGGATTCTAGCAAAACGTGGTCTATCCCCGCCCCCTTTAAACTCAGTTGCTAGCGTCACTCGTCGCACATCAACTCTATACTGCTTATCCATTCATCCGTGGCGTTGTGCCTTGCGTAATAAGCAAGCCTTTCTGTTTCGCTTAAACTTGTGAAAAACGGGAAGAAGTAGTTGTCATTGTAGTAACCCTGAGCGCCTTGCATATTTCCACCCCACCATAATGAGTTATACCCCTCAAAGGCTACCCAGGGTGGAGGTACGGCAAGCGTCTCACGATGAATAGCCTTCAGAAAATCAGTGCTGTTCGTAACCAACCGTATAGTGACGGAGTTGAATTCTCTAGTGGATACAGAAAAAATCAAGCTCTCACTTTTTTGAGCTTTCTCATACCGTTTAACAGGGAGACCGTCGAACACTTCCTCGTTTTTAAACTTGAAGTTGGATTCCACGAGCACCCAAAACGCATGAACGTCGCATCCATCGATCAAGAGCGAAGCGTAATAAGCTGGAACACCCACATCCTCCAAAGACACCGCCCTCAGCTGGCCAGACTGAGTGTGGATCGTGTGCAACAAAGGCTCAGTAAAAACCGACTTGAGCTCTGCTATGGAATACCCGACAACTTGTTCCTTGGGGTCTCGCCTTACAAAGGTCTTGATACGACTGAAAAAATTCATAACCCTCCTCATTCCTTGAGATATTCAGTTAGCCACGTCGCCCCGCGATAATCGGCCGCAGCCCCACAACACGTCAAAACACCAACTGCAACGTCTCCTTCCCCTCCAACGTAAGCAAAAACTGCTTCACCCCCAACCCACCCGCAAACCCGGTCAAACTCCCCGAAGCCCCAATCACCCGATGGCACGGCGCAACAATCGAAATCGGATTTTTCCCGTTAGCCGCCCCCACCGCCCGAACCGCTTTCGGGTTACCAATCTGCACCGCAATCTGGCTATAACTGCGCGTCTCCCCAAACGGTATCGTCAGCAGCGCCTGCCAAACCTTCTGCTGAAAATCGGTGCCAGCAAAATCAAGCTCCAGCTCAAAGCAATCCCGCTCACCCGCAAAGTACTGATTGAGCTGGTGCTCAGCTTCCAGCAACACCGGGCTGTGGATATCTTCGTGCAACGGGCCAAGGCGAACGCGGTCGGGTTTGTCGTTCTCCCAGAGGATTGCGCAGAGCTTGCTGCCTTTGGCGACCAGGGTGAGGGTGCCGACGGGGGATTTCATCAGTTTGAATACGTACGACATGGTTGACTCCTTGATCCGACAGTAGCTTCAGACGTCGCCGGACGCTGAAGGCGATCGTTCATCTGTGTCAGAGGACGTATTCAGAGTAATTGTGGGTTCAAACGCAAGAACTACGTTTCTTGCGATTGAATTTCACGGGCTGATACCACCGGCATTTGGCGCTATTGATCTTCAGCGTCCTCAGTCTCTTCAACAAAGTAGCAATCACGGCGTTTGCCGTTGGGGTCGATGATGAAAACGCCCTGCCCTCTGCCGCACTCAAACGAGTGGGGGGTTGAATAGGCTCTTCTCTTGTCGATCCAGGCATTCAGTTGGGAGATGTAGATGGCCATGCCAATGGCGATGCTCAGCACCAGCAGCAAGCATAAAACAAACTGTGCGGTGTAGTGGTCGCTTTCCTTTTCCGAGCCTGCGGGTTGCATGTCGAGGTCCTGTTGTTGAAACACGCCGCCACAATAGGGACCAGCGGGTTAACGTCAGGTGAACATTGTCGCGAAGAATCGCAACTCCGCTATCCTCTGACCCACCAGTAAAAAACCGTGGGTCTGTGCGTGCATATTCATCTGTTGTTGGTCGAAGACAACATCGACCTGGCGAACACTGTCATCGAATACCTGGAAATCACCGGGATCGTCTGCGACCACGCCAGTGATGGGCAAATGGGTTTGAACCTGGCACTTGCTCAGCACTATGACGTGATCTTGCTGGACATCATGCTGCCGCGCCTGGACGGTCAACAGCTGTGTAAAAAGCTGCGCGAACAGGGCAATCAGACGCCGATCCTGATGCTCACCTCGCTGGATGCCCTGGCCGACAAACTCGCCAGTTTCTCGGTCGGGGCCGACGACTATCTGGTCAAGCCGTTCGAACTGCCGGAACTGGTTGCGCGGATCCGCGCCCTGAGCCTGCGCCGCAGTGGCCAGGCCAGCCGGCTGCAAGTTGCGGACCTGATCATGGACCTTTCAACGCGCAAGGTCAGTCGCAACGGTCAGGAGCTGCACCTGTCACCGACCGGCTGGACGTTGCTCGAATGCCTGATGCGCGCCAGCCCCGTGCCGGTCAACCGCGAACGCCTGGAAGCAGCGATCTGGGGCGACGAACTGCCGGACAGCAACACGCTCAAGGTGCACATGCACCGTCTGCGCAAGGCGGTCGACAAAGACTTCGATGTGGCGTTGATCCAGACGTTGCCCGGTATCGGCGTTCAGTTGGGGGCGACATGCGCAAAGGCCTGAGCCTGAAGTGGGTGATCAGTGGCAGTCTGCTGTTGATCATTGCCGTGGTGCTGATCATCTATAACCAGCTGCTGCCGGTGTACACCATGCGCGGGTTCCTGTTTACCGCCAGCGCGATGATGGAAGAGGAAGCGCAATACTTTGCCCGGCATTACCAGCAGGACCCGACGACCCCGCCACCCGATAACTACTTCGTCAAGAGTGCTATCGGCAAGGAGGCCTTGCCGAAGAACATCCGCGACCTGCTCGACACCACGCCGACATTGGTCTTCGGCGCCGTGCAGTTCTTCAGTGACATGGAATCCGACGACGAGGATGACGGTACGGCCATCCTGATCCACCCGTTGTACGACGGTAAAACGCTGTATATGTACGGCACCGACCACGACCATGAAGCAGGTGGCGTGGTTGAGACGCCGTTGTCCGATGCCTACCTGGAACACGAGTTGGCGATGATCAGCATGATCGGTCTGGCAGTGTTTATTCCCGCGCTGGTCATCATCGCCCTGCTGGTGTGGTGGGTGGTCCGGCCGCTCGGCCGGCTGACGCAGTGGTCGACCCGCCTGGAATGCGTCGGCGCGGCGCCGAATGGCCGGCCGCATTTCATCTTTCGCGAGTTCAACGTGCTGGCCGATTCACTGGCCCACAGCGTGCAACAGGTTAAAGCCGCGAGCCTGCGTGAAGAGCGTCTGCTGCGCTACACCAGCCATGAACTGCGTACACCGCTGGCGGTGCTCAAGGCCAATGTCGAATTGCTCGCCGTGCAGTCCGGCGGCGAACTGCCCCCGCCCTTGCAGCGGATCGAGCGCTCGGTGCTGAACATGCAGCGGATTGCCGAGACGTTGTTGTGGATGAGCCGCGAGAGCCCGGAAGCGCTTCGCGAAGAACCGCTCGACATGCGCCAGTTGCTCAATGAACTGATCAAGGAACATCGCTACCTGATCGGCAAACGCGATATCGAATTGATCCTGCGCATCAGCGACGAGCCTTGCCGTCTGCCCCTGACCGCGTGCCGCATCGTGGTGGGTAACTTCCTGCGCAACGCCTTGCAATATGCCGACGATGGCAGCGTCGAAATCACCTTCGAACAGCTGCAACTGCGCATCGTCAACCGGATACGCGACACCCCGCTGCATCAGGAATCTACCGATTTCGGTTACGGCCTCGGGCTCGAACTGATGCACCAGCTCTGCGCAAAACTGGGCTGGCACATCGAGGTCGCGCCCGAAAAGAACCGCTTCACGGTTACCCTGAACTTCTCAGCTCAGGCACCGGAGCCGCTCCCGGAGACAACGGACGCCTGAGTCCTTGTCAACACGCCTCCTCCAACTCGTCATGCAGCAAGCCAAAGATTTCGCGCTTCATCTCGATGAATTTGATGGCGGAATGCGTGGCGATTTGTGGCGAGGGAGCTTGCTCCCGCTGGGGCGCAGAGCGCCCCCCAAACGTGTTGCCAGGCAAACCCCGTCAGCAGGTTTTGCGCCTGCTTCGCAGGCGAGCGGGAGCAAGCTCCCTCGCCACGGGTTTTGTGTCTGATGCAGCACTGCGATTAATGCGCCTCCTCCAACTCGTCATGCAGCAACCCGAAGATCTCTCGCTTCATCTCGATGAACGAGCGCTCCATGACCATGTCCAGCGTGCGTGGACGCTCGATCGGCACGTCGAGAATCTGTTTGATCCGCCCAGGTCTCGCGCCCATCACATAGACCCGGTCGCCGAGCAGAATCGCTTCGTCGATGTCGTGGGTGACGAACAGCACGGTCTTCTTGCTGTTGCCCCAGACCCGTAGCAGCAGTTGCTGCATTTGCAGACGGGTCTGGCTGTCGATGGCGCCGAAGGGTTCGTCCATCAGCAGGATTTGCGGGTCGTTGGCCAAAGCCCGGGCGATGGCCACGCGCTGCATCATGCCGCCGGAGAGTTGCTTGGCGTAGTTGTCGGCGAAGCCGGTCAGGCCGACTTCGTTGACGTAGTAGTCGACAATTTCCTTGCGCTGGGCCGCCGGCATGCCGCGACGCTTGAGGCCAAACTCGACGTTTTGCCGCACGGTCAGCCAGGGGAACAGCGTGTAGCTCTGGAAGACCATGCCGCGATCCGCGCCCGGGCCTTCGACGTGCCGGCCGCCGACGTAGATCTCGCCTTCGGTGGGTTCGGCCAGGCCTGCCGTCAGGTACAGCAGGCTGGATTTTCCGCAGCCCGAGGGCCCGACCAGCACCGCGAATTGCTGGTCCGGCACTTCGAACGAAACCTTTTCCAGCGCCGTAAAAATCCCGCCATCAGGCTTCTGGTAACGCAGGCTGACCTTGTCCACTTGCAGCCGTGGCGCGGCGTGCACCGGCGCTGCAGTGGGTGTGGTGAAACGATGATTGGCGGCGGTTACTGAGCCCATGCGGCGATCCTCAGTCGAAGAAAACGGAACAGTTGATCGGTGATCAGGCCCAACAGGCCGATGATCGCGATCGCCAGAAAGATCACATCCACCTGAAAGCCGCGCATGGCTTTGAGGCTCAGGTAGCCGAGACCACTGGAAGCGGCCACCAGTTCGGCGACCACCAGGTACGTCCAGGCCCAGCCCATGGTGACGCGCAAGGTGTCGAGCACACCCGGCAACGAGGCCGGAGCGATCACATGCAGCACCGCATCGCGGCGATTGGAACCGAGGGTGTACGAGGCGTTGATCAGGTCCTTGGAGATGCCTTTGGAGACATCGGCGATCATCACCAGTTGCTGGAAGAACACGCCGAAAATGATCACCGAGACCCGCTGCTCCAGACCGATGCCGATCCACAGGATGAACAGCGGCACAAAGGAGGTCACCGGCAGGTAGCGGATGAAGTTGACCATCGGTTCGAGGAACGCCTGGACGATGCGGAAACTGCCCATCAGCAACCCCAACGGCACCGCCACCAGCGACGAGACGATGAAGCCGACCATCACCACTTCCAGGCTTGCCCAAACGTGGACCCCAAGTGTGCCGTCGCGCGCCAGGCGCACGGCGGCATCGAGTACCGCGCCGGGTGTCGGCAGGAACATGCCCGGCACCACGCCGCCGTACGACAACCCGGCCCAGAGGCCGACCAGCAGCACCCAGGCCAGGCCGCTGGCGCTCCAGATCACCTTGACCGGCAAGCCGGTCTTGGGCGTGATGCAGCGGCTCAACCATGAATTTCGCTTGAACATGGCCACCTCCTACAGCGGGCTGACGAAGCGGTTGTCGACCAGTTCGTCGTGGCTGACGTTGTAGGGTTTGCCTTGCAGTTCGCTGGCGGTTTCATTGGCGATTTTGATCAGCGCTGCGCTGTCACCCGGTTTGCCCGGCGAGCCAAGGAGTTTTTCGCTCATGGCCTGATCGTAGAAGCGCACGCCTTTGGCGGCCGCGGCCAGTTCCTTCGGATCGGCGAGGTATCCGCCGACGCCTTTGGCCATGATTGCGTAAGCTTCGTCCGGATGCTCCTGGGTGTACTTCACCGCTTTATACAAACCGGCGACCAGGGCTTTTACGTCTTCCGGTTGTTTCTCGATGACGTTGCAGTTGAGCGCGACCACGTCGACGATCACGCCAGGGGTGGTGCTGCTGTCGATCAGCACTTTGCCTTGCTTCTTGTCGCGGACCATCGACAGATGGGGTTCCCAGGTCACGGCGGCCGGTACGCGACCGGCGATGAACGCGGTGGCGGCATCGTCGGCAGTCATGTTCTGCACGGTGATGTCGCTCATTTTCATGCCATTCTTTTTCAGCAGGTAGGAGAGCCAGAACTGCGAGGTCGAGCCCTCGTTCACCGCCACGGCTTTGCCTTTGAGCTCTTGCAGGCTCATGACGTCCTTGCCCACCAACACACCGTCGCCACCATGGCTGTCATCCAGAGCCGCTACCGCTTTGAAGCAGAATTGCGGGCGATACTTGAGCACTTCATCGATGGTCGAGGCCGAGCCGGACAACTGGCCCGAAGCCTGGGCGGCCATGTACATCGAGGCTTCTTCTACCACCGGCAGTTCGACGCTCAGGCCGTTCTCCTTGAAGTAGCCCAGGTCCTGGGCGAGGTAGAGGGTGCCGTAACCGACCCACGTGGTGTGGCCGATGGACAGGGTGCCGGCCTGGGCGCTGGTGGCGACCCCGGCAGCGATGGCGGTGATCGCGAGTGGTTGAGCGAAACGGGTTAGCAAGGACTTGATCATGGAGCACTCCCACAGCTGTTGATTTAGTTTTGTCCTGGGCAGTACGGCCAGCGGCCTTGGAACAGGTGCTACCTGCGGTCTCGGAATGGACCTTGAGGTGGTCAGCGTTCGGCTGACTGGCGAGGTTGATGTTGGCCCAAGGAAGACCATAGGAAAACGAGGAAATATGTCGCTGCGAATGAAGAAAAACCTCGGTAGCGCGCACTGCAAATGGGCGCCATGGGCGGGGGTGCCCGGGGTGGGTGCAAAAGGTGAGAAGTGTACTGAACGGGCAATAGCTATCGCGGGCAAGCCTTGCTCCTACAGGTTGTGTGTCGAACCACGCAGGTGTGATCGACTACAAATCCGTAGGAGCAAGGCTTGCCCGCGACAAGATCCGCAGGACCTTCCAGCAATCTCAGAGCCGGCCGTATTCCTGCGCCGTACGATCCACCGCGCGCAAGGTTTTGCCGACCAGTTCATCCACTTCTTCACGCGTGGCAATCAGCGCCGGAGCCATGATCATCCGGCCGAGTGTGGAGCGAATGATCACTCCTTCTTCGAAGCCAATCGTGCGGCAGCGCCAGGCGATGTCGTTCTCGTTGGCGAAGCGTTTGCGGCTGGCTTTGTCCTCGGCCAATTGCAAGGCCGCGACCATGCCCACGCCCTGGATATCACCGACCAACGGGTGATTGCCGAACACTTCGCGCAAGCATTTCTGCAGGTACGGGCCGATGTCGTCCTTGACCCGCGTGACCACGCCTTCATCGCGCAAGGCCTTGAGGTTGGCGATGGCCACCGCCGCCGCCACCGGGTGCCCGGAATAGGTCAGGCCGTGGGCGAATACCCCGCCCTGTTCCACCAACACCTGGGCCATTTTTTTCGACAGAACCAGCCCGCCCATGGGGATATAACCCGAGGTCAGGCCCTTGGCGATGGACAAGGTGTCAGGCTCGAAACCGAAGTGCTCGTGGGCGAACCATTCACCGGTGCGACCGAAGCCGCCGATCACTTCATCGGCGCACAGCAGCACGTCGTACTTGCGGCAGATCCGCTGAATTTCCGGCCAGTAGCTCTCTGGCGGAAAGATCATCCCGCCAGCGCCCTGGAACGGCTCGGCGATGAACCCGGCGACCTTGTCGGCGCCCAGTTCAAGAATCTTCTCTTCGAGTTGCTGCGCCGCCCGCAGACCAAATTCGGCGGGCGTGAGGTTGCCTTCGTGGGCGAAAAAATACGGTTCGTCGATGTGCGCGATGTCCGGAATCATCCCGCCCATTTCGTGCATGAACTTCATCCCGCCCAGCGCCGTCGCGGCCAGGGTCGAGCCGTGGTAACCGTTCCAGCGGCCGATCATGACTTTCTTCTCGGGCTTGCCGAGGATCGTCCAGTAGCGCCGTACCGTGCGGATCAGCACCTCGTTGGCCTCAGAGCCGGAGTTGGTGTAGATCGCGTGGCTGTAATGCCCCGGCAGCAGGCTGAACAACAGCTCGGAGAGCTCGATCACCTGCGGGTGGGTGGTGTGGAAAAACATGTTGTAGTACGGCAACTGCTCCAGTTGCTGGCTCGCCGCAGCCGCCAGATCCTTACGCCCGTAACCGAGGTTGGTGCACCACAGCCCGGACATGCCATCCAGATAACGCCGACCGTCGTTGTCCCACAGGTGCAGGCGGTCGCCACGGACCATCACCCGTGGACCTTCGTCGTTGAGGGCTTTCTGATCGACGAACGCGTGGATGTGATGCGCAGCATCGGCGGCCTGATAGTCGCGGGTTTCACGTGGGGTGGTCATCGCCAGTTCTCCTTTTTATTGTCAGCGCAGTTGAAACCAGGTGGTCTTCAACTGGGTGTATTTATCGAATGAGTGCAGCGACAGGTCACGGCCAAAACCGGACTGCTTGCCGCCGCCAAAAGGCACCGTTACGTCGAGCGCATCGACGCTGTTGACCGACACCGTCCCGGCGCGCAATTGTCGCGCCACGCGGTGGGCGCGGTTGAGGTCGTCGGTCCACAGTGACGCGGCTAGACCATAGACGCTGTCGTTGGCCAGTTGCAGTGCGCTGGCTTCGTCATCGAACGCCGTGACGGCCAACACCGGGCCGAACACTTCATCGCGAAACAGCGGCATGTCCGCCGTCACGCCGGTAAAAATCGTCGGCTGAATGAAGTTGTCCGAGCCGTTGATAATCGACTGCTGGCCACCGCACACACGCTTCGCTCCCTGACGTTCAGCCTGCTGGATGAATTTCATGATTCGCGCCGTTTGCCGGCTATCGACAATCGCCCCGGCAGTGCTCGACGAGTCCAGCGGATCACCCGGCTGCCAGCGTTCGACCTGGACCATGAGGCGCTCGACAAACTCGTCATGGATCGAGCGCTCCACCAGCAGCCGCGAGTTGGCCGAGCAGACTTCGCCCTGATTGAAGAAGATCCCGAACGCAGCTTTCTGCGCCGCCAGATCGAGGTCCTGACAGTCGGCGAACACCAGATTGGCGCTCTTGCCGCCGCACTCCAGCCATACCTGTTTGAGGTTCGACTGCGCCGAGTACTGCATGAAATATTTGCCGACTTCGGTGGAGCCGGTGAACACCAGGCAATCGATGTCCGGGTGCAGCCCCAAGGCCTTGCCGGCTTGTTCACCGAGGCCCGGCAGCACGTTCAGCACGCCTGGCGGCACACCCGCTTCCAGCGCCAGCTCGCCCAGACGCAAGGCGGAGAACGGTGATTGCTCGGCCGGTTTGAGGATCACCGAATTGCCGGCGGCCAGCGCCGGTGCAAGTTTCCACGCGGCCATGTCCAGCGGAAAATTCCACGGCACCACGGCGGCCACCACGCCAAGGGCTTCGCGGGTGATGGTTGCCAGCACGTTCTGCGCACTCGGGGCGATCTGGTCGTAGAGTTTGTCGAGGCTTTCGGCGTACCAGCGAAACACCCCGGCGGCGCCCGGCACATCGATGGTGTAGGCATCCATCACCGGTTTGCCCATGTTCAGCGAATCGAGCAGCGCCAGTTCTTCGCGGTTGGCCATGATCAGCTCGGCCAACCGTAGCAGTACCTGTTTACGCTCGCCGGGCGAACGCGCCGACCAGACGCCCGACTCAAACGCCTGTCGTGCGCTGATCACTGCTGCATCGACGTCTTCACTACCGCACGCTGCCACTTCAGCCAATACGGCGCCGGTGGCCGGGTTGATCGCGGCGAAGGTTTGCCCGGACTGTGCCGGCCGTTGTTTGCCCTCAATCAACGCCTGCGTAGGAAACTGCAGCGCGGCGGCCTGGCCTTGCCAATATTCAAGCTCGGACACGTTCGGATGCTCCTTGGACTTTTTAGTGTGCGATCGATGGTGGCTCAGGCGGCGGCAGGGGAAAAATAGTAAATATGTGGTCGCAGGCCATGAAAAAACTGGGCAGCCAAGCTCCCCACGTGCGCGCCATGTGGTTATTGTTCAAACACAACAAGACCGTCGCCCCAGTGGATAAGGGCGGTGCGCAAATTGCTTGGGTTCAACGGTCGAGACTGGCGTCGAATCCATTCACCCCGAGGTTTGCTGTGGCTGCCTACAATCTGCGTCAATTGAAGTACTTCATTACCACCGTCGAATGCGGCAGCGTCGCCGAGGCGTCGCGAAAGCTGTACATCGCCCAGCCGTCGATTTCCACGGCGATCAAGGGTCTGGAAAACAGCTTTGGCGTGCAGTTGCTGATTCGTCACCACGCCCAGGGCGTTTCCCTGACACCCAGTGGCGCACGTTTCTACCGCAAGGCTCAGGAACTGCTGCGCATGGCCAAGGAGTTCGAACAGAACGCCCTGGCCGACAACGACGTGGTGTCCGGGCAGATCGATATCGGCTGCTTCGAAACCGTCGCGCCGTTGTACCTGCCGCAATTGATTGCCGGGTTCTCGGCGCTGTATCCGGGGGTGGAAATCCGCATCCGTGACGGCGAGCAGCAAGAGCTGGTACAGAACCTGACCTCGGGCGCTTTCGATCTGGCGATCCTTTACGAGCACGACCTGGACGCCACCATCGAAACCGAACCGCTGATGCCGGCGCAACGGCCTTACGCGCTGCTGCCGGCCGATCATCGTTTTGCCCAGCAAGCGCAAGTGTCCCTGCGTGACCTGTGCCTGGAACCGATGATTCTGCTCGACGTGCAGCCAAGCCGAACCTACTTCGTCAGTTTGTTTGAAGAACTCGGACTGACGCCCAGAATTGCTTTCAGCTCGCCGTCGATCGAGATGGTGCGCGGGATGGTTGGCCAGGGTTTCGGCTTTTCGATTCTGGTCACCCGACCGCATTCGGAATGCACCTACGACGGGCAGAAAGTGGTCTGCGTCGACATTGTCGAAGACGTCACCGGTTCGGGGTTGGTGGCGGCCTGGCTCAAACGCGGGCAACTGACCAAACCGGCGCAGTTGTTTGCCGATTATTGTCGCGAGCAGCTGACCGCCAAGGCCCGCCCCTGATCGCTGGACGTTACGCCAACAAGCCCAGCTCCTTGGCCCGAGCCACGGCCTGGGTACGGCGTTCGACACCGAGTTTGCCGTTGATGTGGCTGGCGTGGGTTTTGACGGTGTGCAGCGAGATGAACAGCTGATCGCTGATTTCCTGGTTCGAGCAGCCTTGGGCGATCAATTGCAGGACTGCCTGTTCGCGGGCGCTGAGTGCTTCACCGGGGTGCTGCAACTCAACCGTCTCGCGGGCAGTGGCTTGGGGTAAGCGCTCGATCAGGCTCTCACGCAGTGCACCGGTCGGACACTGCGCCAGTTGCTCACGCAACCAGTCCGGGTGATCGCGCAATAACTCACCAAAAGGTTGCAGGACACCACCGGCCGCCGCCTCGAAGGCCAGCCCCAACGCCTGACGCGCTTCAGGTTCACGGCCATTGTTCAGCAACAGCGCGACCTTCTGATTCAACGCCATCACGCTGAGCATCTGCCTTCCGGTCTTCTGCCCATGTTCCAGCAATGCGTTCAAACGCCCTTCCGCCAGCATCGGCTGCCCTTGGATGGACTCCAGCAGCGCCTGTTGCAGTTCGATGTGCAGCGGCATTTGTGGATGAAACTCTGGCGGTGCCGCAGCTTGCTCGCCATTGTAGGTTTGACCCAATCGCGCCAACCAGGCTTCGGCCAGATCGGTGCGGCCCTGAGCCAGCCACAGCTCGCATTTCACCAGCGTGATCATCGCCAGGTAGTAAATCGGCGGCACGTCCCAGATGTGCATCAGCCGTTCAGCCTCGGCCAGTTCGGCAAACGCCCGGGCGAACTCGCCATTGCAGCCTTCCAGCTTGGCGATCACGCAATGACCGATCAGCACGCTGATATCGCGACAGGCCCGCGCTTCGTTCAACCCTGTCCGCAAACGCGCCAGCCCGGCTTCGGGCTGCAGGCGCAGGGTCAGCAGAAAACCTTCGTACAAGGTCAGACGTGCGCGAATCGCATACAGCCGCTGCGGCGATAAACCCTGCAAACGTTGCTGGCCCTGATGCACTTCATCCAGCGAACGGAGAATTTCCCCGCGCGCTTGCAGCACCCGTGCGCGGTCGTAATGGGCCAGCGCTTCGAACAGCGGATTGCCGACCCGTTGCGCCAGCTCCAGCGACTCGCGGTTCAAGCCCCGGGCGCGCCACAGGTCCGCGTCGGCGATCGCCAGGTTGGACAAGGTCGACAGGCACATCAAGCGCTGCCCGTAACGTTTGTGCGGCAGGCTCTCCAGCGCTTCGGTGCAATACAGCAGCGTCAGTTCACGCTGGCCGCGGCCACGCGCGATGATCCCGCTGAGCGCGAGCCACTGCGCCAGCATGGATTTCTGCGCGGTGGCCGACGGTGCCGGCAGGAAGCGACTCAAGTGGCTGGCCAATTCTTCAGCCGCATCGAGCTGGCAGGCCAGCCCCAGCGCCCAGCTGTACAGCACGATCAGTCGCGGGGTGCTGATCAGCAGGCTGTCGGGCAAGTCCATTTTCCAGCGCAGCAGCATGCCGACGTTCTGTTCGGCCAGCAGCTGTTCTTCGGAAAGGTTCTGCACCAGGTTCGCCGCTACATCCAGGTGCCCGGCACGTAATGCCTGCTCCACCGCTTCATCGAGCAGACCCTGGGCGTTGAACCAGCGGCAGGCGCGCAAGTGCAGGCTGGCGGTGGGCACCATCGCATTGGCGGTCGGCCGACTGCGCAACAGGTCGGAAAACAGATGGTGATAACGGTACCAATGGCCGTGTTCGTCGAGCGGCACCAGGAACACTTGATGGGACAGCAGAAAGCGCAGGATCTCGGCGCTGTCATGGGCTTCGCGCACGGCGTCGCAGAGTTCGCTGCAGAAGCGCTCTTGCGGTGCGGTGTCGTATAGAAATGCCTGCACTTCGGCGGGCAGGCAGTCGATGACTTCTTCAAGCAGGTAGTCGCGTATCAAGCCTTCGCCACCGTGCAGCGGCTGCGGCAACGCGCCGCCATTGCGCGCTTCAGAGGCAGCCAGCAACCAGAAACGCAGCCCTGCGACCCAGCCTTCGCTGCGCTGGATCAGATTCTCCAGCGCCTCGCCGCGCAATGAGCTGCTGTGTCGATCCAGCAGGGTCAGGGATTCGTCGTGGGTCAGGCGCAGGTCCTGTTCGCTCAGCTCAAGCAACTGCCGCGATAGGCGCAAACGCGCCAGGTGCCAGTCGGGACGCTGGCGACTGGTCACCAGCACCAGCAGGCCATCGGGTAAGTGATTGAGGAAAAATTGCAGGCAGCGATCGAGCACCGGGCCCTGGGCCAGATGGTAGTCATCCAGAACCAGCAGCAGCGGCGCGCTCGGTGACAGGTGAATGGCCAGTTCATCGAGCAGCCCGTCCAGCCATTCTTCGAAGGCGAATGGTTGATGGCGTTGACGCATTTTCAGCAAGCCAAGGGCCTGGCTGCCCAGCTGTGGAAAATAGTTTTGCAGGCCTTCAAGCAGCCGTTCGAGGAAGCGCCCGGGATCATTGTCGCGCGGGCTCAACCCCAGCCAGAGACTTTGCCAATGCGCCGGCAGGCTCTGACAGAACTCCACCGCCAATGAGCTTTTACCGAACCCCGCCGGCGCGCTGACCAGCAGCAATCGCCCTTGCAACCCGGCACTCAGCCGCTCGCACAGACGAGGCCGCAGCACATAGCCGTCGGGCAAGGGGGGGCGGTAAAAACGCCCTTCCAGCACAGGCATTGCCGCACCGGATGGCCTTTGGATTCGGAACAGGTCAGTCATAGCCAACTCTTGTTTAAGTGCTGTTGTCGGCATTGCAGATGTCCGCAGACTAGCGGTAAACCGGAGCGGATTGAAGGTTCCTGCTACAAATGGCTACAAAAAGACTACGAACAAAAGTTACCGGGCTGGTTATGCAGCGATCTTTTTTCGAGACAAAAAAAAACGCCCCGAACCAGTCGGGGCGTTTTTCGAGGATGCGGCCTCGGTGTTACGACACGTTAGCGAACACCGTCCTGAGCCAGTGCAGCCGGGGTGAAATCACTGGTGCTCGCGGTAAAACCGAAGTCATACGCACGTTTCTCTTCGTTCTTCATGCCCAGCGCCAGATAGCGCCCGGACTGCAGGTCGTAGAGGGTTTCCAGGGCATACCACGGCACTTGCTGGTCGTAGT
Organism: Pseudomonas sp. GW822-FHT04C11; assembly: GCF_058800905.1. Classification (NCBI taxonomy): domain Bacteria; kingdom Pseudomonadati; phylum Pseudomonadota; class Gammaproteobacteria; order Pseudomonadales; family Pseudomonadaceae; genus Pseudomonas; species Pseudomonas sp. GW822-FHT04C11. The sequence goes on from NZ_JBXAMS010000006.1 coordinate 235,290, forward strand.
AGTTCTCGGCATGCGCCTCAGCCACACGCCAGAGTTGACCACGACCGTCGTAGTGATCGATGACCGCGGCTTGCCAGGTGTCTTCGTCGATGTAGAAGTCACGCTTGGCATAAATGTGGCGCTGACCTTCCTTCAGGGTCGCAACCACATGCCAGACGCGACGCAGTTCGTAACGCGCCAGGTCCTGGTTGATATGACCGGCCTTGATGATTTCGTCGTACTTGAGCGCCGGCGAGTCTAGCTTGTAGCTGTCGGAGGCGATGTACATCTCTTTCTTGCCTTCGAGCTTCCAGTCGTAACGATCCGGGGCACCGTTGTACATGTCCAGGTTATCGGAAGTACGCAGGCCATCGGCAGCCGTACCCGGCCCGTCATAAGACACTTGCGGGGCACGCCGCACACGACGCTGACCGGCGTTGTAGACCCACGCCGAACGCGGCTCCTTCACCTGGTCGAGGGTTTCGTGAACCAGCAGCACGCCACCGGCCAGACGCGCCGGTGCAGTCACTTTCTGCTTGAAGTAGAACAGGATGTTGCCCGGGTTTTTCGGGTCGTAATCCTTCATCTTGTCGCGGAACACGAACTGGTCCTGGAAGTACACCAGGCTGTAGGAACCGTTCGGTTGCGGCGTGGCCTGGGTCACCAGACGGGTCACGCTGCCACCGCGATAGCGGGTGATGTGGTTCCAGATGACCTCGACGCCGCTTTTCGGAATCGGGAACGGCACGGCAGTTTCGAAGTTTTCCAGACCGTTGCCGCCGGACACCAGGTTGGTGTTGGTGGCGTTCTTCTTGATGGCGACGAACACCTGATCCGGCACGGTCGCGCCACGATGCGACGGGTAAACCGGCATTTTGAAGGTGTCCGGGTAACGCTTGAACATTGCGTATTGGCCCGGCGCCAGTTTGTCTTTGTACTTGTCGACGTTTTGCGCGGTGATGGTGAACAGCGGTTGCTCACTGGCATACGGGTTGGACAGGAAGCCTTTGCTGTCGACGCTGCCGGCGTTTTTCTCCATGGGTTTCCAGGCCGGGATCGAGCCATCGGCATTGCCTGCCATTTCCGCGCCCATTGGCGTCAGGCTCTTGCCCAACTTGTCCGCTTCAGCGGCCGGAACTGCTGCCATGACCGCGGTTGCCAACAGCGAAAGCCCGAGGACACCCGCTTGCAACAGACTTTTGGTTACTTTCATATTCTTGTTCGTCCTGAAGATGCAGTGCTTAGAAGTTCACGCCGACGCTGAGCGCAACGAAGTCGCGATCATCCACGGTGCTGTACTTGCCGCCAAAGAAGTTGGTGTAGGCGAGGCTCGCGGTGTAGGTGTTCTGGTACTCGGCATCGAGACCCAGGCTGACCGCTTTGCGACCTTCCTCGAAGTTGCCGCCAGGGCCTGGCGAGTAACCGCTGACGTCATGCGACCAGGCGACGTTGGGCTTGAGGTTCACACCGGCGAAGACGTCCGGGTATTCCCAGATGGCGCGGGCGCGGTAGCCCCAGGAGTTGGCGGTGGTGAAACCGTCGTTGTTGCAGTTGGAGCTACGGTTGTTGGTCGCAGCACCTGGCCCGGCACCGTTGATGGTGGAGGTGTTAAGAATCTGCGAGCAGGTGTCCAGACCGCCCGTGGCGGGCAGTTCGCCTGGGCCGAAGACCGGATCGCGGCCATAACGGACATCGGACGTGCTTTCGAGGCCACCGACGTGAGTCAGTCCGACTTCACCCACCACAGTCAGACGCTGGGCGCCCATGACCTGATCGAAGAAGTGCGTGAAAGTGGTCTGGATCTGGGTGATTTCCTTGCGGCGATAGCCGTGCAGGTCTTCCCCTGGAACACCCTGGAGCAACGAAGCGTTGGTCAGCGCGCCACCCAGCGGACGAACACCGGCGAAGAGGATATCGGTGGAGTTCAACTGCACCGGCGCATTCGGCCGGTAGCTGATCTCACCGCTCCACGCCGTACCGGTAGGCAGGGTGGTGGAGAAGCTCAGGCCATAGAGGCGGATGTCTTCCGGGTACTCGACGAAGTACTGCGAATTACCCGCGACCAGCAGCGGCCCGAGGGCCTGGAACGGACCGGGCAATGCCTTGACGCCGTTGTAGACCGACTGCGGAGCACCAGTGGCACTGAAGATCGGCGCACGGCTGTGGTAGTTCATGAAGTAGGCACCGAACTCGGTGTCCAGCGGATCGAACATGTACTTGAACGCCGCCCCCCACTGGCCGCTGTTACTCGCCTCGCGGTCTTGCCCGCGACGCACCAGCACGCCCTCTTCGTTGACGTTGACACCGTTCGCGGCCAATGGCCCCAAGGCGACGGCGGGGATGGTCGAACGCTTGTTCAGGACGCGCAGGTTGTCGGTGCAACCGTTGGCAATGATGTCTGGCTGCGAGAAGAAGGTACCGCAGTTGTCGACAACGGTCTGGTCCCAGCCGATCTGGTAGAACGCTTGAGCCGACAGATTCTCGGTCAGGCTTTGCGAGATGTAGAACATGTTGACCGGGATCAGGCCTTCCTTGATCTCGGCACCGGGACGACGGAATGCAGACACGTCGATCGGGTTGATCGAGTTGATGCCGCCGCCGATGAAGGTACTTTCACCCCAGTTGACCACCTGTTTGCCCAAGCGCACGGAACCCGGCTCATCGGCAATGGAGTAGTTGTGGTAGACGAAGGCGTCGAGGATTTCCCCACCCGACGACTTGGCGCCTTCCTTGCGTCCCTCATTACTGACGTTCTTGAATTCCAGGTCCTGGTTTTGCAGCGCGAAGTCGTACCAGTATTTACCGCGCACGAAGACGCCGGTATCGCCGTATTTCAGCTCAAGGTCATGGATGCCCTTGAAGATTTTCGAAAAGGCTTGCCCGCTCTTGAAGTTCAAGTGCCCGTCATCGGAGGTCTGGGACAGGCCCTTGCCACCGTTGTTGACACCGATCAGGTTCTTGTTCGGTTGTTGGGTAGACACGCTCATGCCCAGGGAGAGGGACGAGTCGAACTGACCTTCGATTTCACCGACGTTGAAACTGACGCCGAATGCGGGTCCGGCGAGCGTAGAGGCGAGACTGACTGCCAGAGGCAGTTTCGCCCGGCGCCAGAACTGGTTTATTGATGTCATCGACGCTACTCCATGTGCTTTATTGTTATGGCATTGAGCACTTCTAAAAACGCTCTGAATAACGGGGAGCCCATGTCGTCCCGAAGTCATCCAAAGTTGCATCGCCCCGTTTTGTGCGTTTGCCCCGTTCTTAAAAATCCTTGAGCGGACTATAGCCAGCAGGTAGTACTGCTTGATCCCTCTAAAGTGTGATTTGCAGCCCCCACCACTCTGGAACAGTCCTGTTGCCAATCCGACAGATGTCGGCCTGGCAAGGATGGCTGAAAATTCTGAATAAACAAGCCAAGCGCTTGCTTGGTGGGCTTGCCGGGCCCTTTCGGGCCCGACAAAGGACGCTTACAGCGTCGAAAGGAAGGTGCTGTTGCTGGCCTGCCATTGTGCGATGTCGACGCGGATACGCTTCTTGTCGAGCTTGCCGACACTGGTCTTGGGAATTTCAGTAACAAGGGCGATCTGGCTCGGGATGGCCCACTTGCTCAGGTGCCCCAGTTCGACGAAAGGCTTGAGGTGCTCCTTGAGTTCCCTGGCGCCTATTGCATGGCCTTCACGGAGCACCAGCAAGGCAAACGGGCGCTCGCCCCATTGCGGGTCAGGGATACCGACCACTGCTACTTCCCGTACCCCCGGATGGCGGCTGATCAGGTCTTCGAGGTCGAGGGAGGAAATCCACTCGCCACCGGTCTTGATCACATCCTTGATCCGGTCACGGATGTCGATCACCCCCATGCTGTCCAGGGTCGCCACGTCGCCCGTGTGCAGCCAGCCCCCGGCCCAGAGCTCTTTGCCCTTCTCGGGTTCGTTGAAATAACCTTCGGTGAGCCACGGCGCACGCAGCACCAGTTCGCCCTGGGACTCGCCGTCGGCCGGCAGGAAGTTGCCATCAGCGTCGATGATCGCCGCTTCCACCAAGGGACCCGGCACGCCAGCCTTGATGCGATACGTGGTGCGTTCGTCTTCGGTGCCGGCCATCAGCTCATCGTTAAGGTGAGCGCAGGACACCAGCGGACCGGTTTCCGACATGCCATAGGCGGCGGTCAACTGAATGCCCTTGGCCTTGGCCGCTTCGTACAGCGCGCGGTTCAGGGCGCTGCCGCCGATGACGATTTTCCAGCCGCCGAAATCCGTGCCTTGCGCGGACTTGGCGTTGAGGACCATTTGCAGGATGGTCGGCACGCAATGGGAGAAGCTGACCTTTTCCTTGCGCCACAACTCCACCAGGTATTCCGGGTCGTAGCGGCCGGGGTAAACCTGCTTGAGCCCCAGCATGGTCGCCACGTACGGCAAGCCCCAGGCATGCACGTGGAACATCGGGGTGATCGGCATGTACACGTCGTTGGTGCCCAGCAGGCGCACGCTGTCGATGCTGCCCATGATCGTCGATACGCCCATGGTGTGCAGCACCAGTTGCCGATGGGTGAAATACACGCCCTTGGGATTGCCGGTGGTGCCGGTGGTGTAGAAGGTGGTCGCCACCGAGTTTTCGTCGAAATCTTCGAAGGTGTACTGGGTGCTCGCGGCAGCCAGCAGTTGCTCGTACTCGCCGACCAGGTTGGGCAAGTCGGCGGTTTTTTCCGGCAGATCGGTGAGCAGCAGGGTTTTCTCGACCGTGGTCAGGTGCCCGGCAAGCGCCTGGTACAGCCCGACGAACTCACTGTTGACCAGCACGAAGCGGTCCTCGGCGTGGTTCATGGTGTAGAGAATCTGTTCGGGCGACAGGCGCACGTTGATGGTGTGGATCACCGCACCGATCATCGGGATGGCAAACATGCATTCGAGGTAGCGATGGCTGTCCCAGTCCATCACGGCCACGGTATCCCCGGCCTTGACCCCGGCCGCCGTGAGCACGTTGGCCAGCCGCGCGACACGCTCGATGAGGGTCGGGTAGCTGTAGCGCAACTGGTCGCGGTAGACAATCTCGCGGGTTTTCTCGTAACGGCTGCCGGACATCAGCAGCCGCTTGATCAACAGCGGGTATTGATAAGCGCCTTCGGCTGGCGGAATAACGCGCGTCTCCAACATAAGCATCCCTTTATCTGACTACACGGTCGTGACTGAAAAGATAAGCACTTTAGTCAGCCGGAGCGCCAGCTAAATCAGCCAAAGGGATGATTTGCAGAGCCGTACAAATGCTAGCTTTGCGCCAGCATTTGTTTCCGAGAGTGGATCAATGCATCTCGGTCAGGGCCAGCTTCACGCCGATGGCGATCAGCACCACGCCCATCGTGCGGTCGAACCAGTGGCCCATGCGGGCAAAACCGGCCCGTACGCGCTGTTGGCTGAACAGCATTGCCACCAGGCAGAACCAGATCGCGGTGGCTGCCGCCAGGTAAACGCCGTAACCGGCCTGAATCGCCAGCGGTGTGTGCGGGTTGATCACCACGGTGAACAGCGACAGGAAAAACAGCGTGGCTTTGGGGTTCAGGCCGTTGGTCACGAAACCTGAGGTAAATGCGCCGCGTGCGGTGCGCTCGCCGGCTTCCTTGTGCAGGTTTTCAGTGGCAGGTTTCGCCGGCTGCGCGCGCAGCGCCTTGAAGCCGATGTACAGCAGGTAGGCGGCCGCCAGCCATTTCAGCGCGTTGAACAGCATGATCGACTGCGAGACGATCAGGCCGATACCGAGCAACGAGTAGCCCACGTGCAGGAAAATCGCCGAGCCGACACCCAGCGCCGTCCAGGTCCCGGCGCGACGACCGTGGGTCACGGCCTCACGCACCACCACGGCAAAGTCCGGACCAGGGCTTGCCACGGCAAGCAGGTGAATCAGGGCAACGGTCAAAAACTCTGTCCAGTACATGGGGGGGCTCCTTTAGGCCAGGCCGATCAATCGAAGATTTCTTGGTCAAACATCATACCGGTGGCGAGGGAGCTTGCTCCCGCTGGGTTGCGAAGCAGCCCTGAACCCTGCAACCGCGTTTCGTCAGGTGTACCGCGTTGGCGGCTTTGCGACTGCTGCGCACTCGAGCGGGAGCAAGCTCCCTCGCCACAGTTTTGGTGTCTGTTTTAGCTCAGGGCATAACAACTTGTTTCATCTGGTAGGCTCGGCAGAGTACGCCTTCAGACTCCTGCGCAAAAGGTACAGTTAATGACGAACAATCGCCGCGCCGTATTCCTCGACCACAGTTCACTGGACCTCGGCGACCTCGACCTCAGTGGGTTGCAGCAGTGCTTCGACGACTTGCAACTGCGCTCGCTGACCACGCCCGACAACATCGTCGAACGGCTGCAAGGCGCCAGCGTGGCAATCAGCAATAAAGTCCCGCTGAACGCCGAAACCCTCAAGGCCTGCCCCGAACTGCAGCTGATCCTGATCGCCGCCACCGGCACCAACAATGTCGACCTGGCCGCCGCCCGCGCCCAAGGGATTACCGTGAGCAACTGCCAGGGTTATGGCACGCCGTCGGTGGCGCAGCACACGATCATGTTGCTGCTGAACCTCGCCACCCGCCTGAGCGATTACCAGAAAGCCGTCGCTGAAGGTCGCTGGCAGCAGGCCAAACAATTCTGCCTGCTGGATTTCCCGATCGTCGAACTCGAAGGCAAAACCCTCGGCCTGCTCGGCCATGGTGAATTGGGTGGCGCCGTCGCGCGGCTGGCCGAAGCCTTTGGCATGCGCGTGTTGCTCGGCCAATTGCCTGGGCGTCCGGCCCGCGCCGACCGCTTGCCGCTGGATGAGCTGCTGCCGCAAATCGACGCGCTGACCCTGCACTGCCCGCTCAACGAACATACCCGTAACTTCATTGGTGCCCGCGAACTGGCGCTGCTCAAACCCGGCGCCTTTGTGGTCAATACCGCACGCGGTGGACTGATCGACGAACAGGCCTTGGCCGATGCGTTGCGCAACGGGCATCTGGGCGGCGCGGCGACCGACGTCCTGAGTGTCGAGCCACCCACCGCCGGCAATCCGCTGTTGGCCGCCGACATCCCGCGCTTGATCGTCACCCCGCACAACGCCTGGGGCAGCCGCGAGGCGCGGCAGCGGATCGTCGGTCAACTGACCGAAAACGCCCAAGGCTTCTTCAGCGGTACAGCGCGGCGGGTCGTCAGTTGATAAACTGCCGCACTTTTTTTCAAGGAGCAGAGTATGGATCCGCGCAGTGAAGTACTGCTTCGTCAGGCTGAGTTGTTTCAAGGCGAGTTGCTGCTGGCCGGTTTGCCCGCCGATGACTTGCTGGGCAAATTGCCCAACGCTCACGGCTGGTGCTGGCACGCAGGTGATCAAGCGGCGCTGGACGCACGCTTTGCCGAGCGCAGCCACTTTGGCGTGAATGCTCCGAGCCGCGAATTTGAAACGGCGGTGGTGTTCCTGCCCAAATCCAAGGACCTGACCGATTACATCCTCAATGCCCTCGCCTCGCGCCTGGCCGGTCGCGAGCTGTACCTGGTGGGTGAAAAACGCAGCGGCATCGAAGGCGCGGCCAAACAGCTGAGCCCCTTCGGCAAACCGCGCAAGCTCGACAGCGCCCGCCACTGCCAGCTCTGGCAGGTCACCGTGGCCAATGCGCCCGAGGCCAAATCGCTGGAAAGCCTGGCGCAGGAATACGAACTGCCGCTGGCTGAAGGCCCACTGAAAGTGATCAGCCTGCCGGGCGTGTTCAGTCACGGTCGACTGGATCGCGGCAGCGCGCTGCTGCTCGAACATCTGGACAAACTGCCAAGCGGTCACTTGCTGGATTTCGGTTGCGGTGCTGGCGTGTTGGGCGCGGCGGTGAAACGGCGTTATCCACACAACACCGTCACCCTGCTCGACGTTGATGCGTTCGCCGCTGCCAGCAGTCGCCTGACATTGGCGGCCAACGGCCTGGAGGCCGAGGTGCTGACCGGCGATGGCATCGACGCTGCACCGATGGGTTTGAGCGCGATTCTGAGCAATCCGCCGTTTCATGTCGGGGTTCACACCGATTATCACGCCACGGAGAATCTGCTGCGAAAAGCAGCCAAACACCTGAAAAACGGTGGCGAACTGCGCCTGGTAGCCAACAGCTTCCTGAAGTATCAGCCGCTGATCGAGGAGCATCTCGGTGTGTGTGCGATCAAGGCCGAAGGGCAAGGTTTCCGGATCTATCGGGCCAAGCGCGGCTAGAAATTAGCGCTTGCCGAATGGCTTTTGCCTAGGCAGAATCCGCTCCGTCCTAGGGGAGTAGTCTCCCACGAGCGCCATGCTCGTCCGGCATACGTCAACATACTTGGTCCTCAGACCATGGCGTATGCGACCCAAGCGTCCACTCAGATGGATCGCAGGGTTTGACAAGACCTATGACACGCACACCTTACCCGGGGCGGGAAGGCTGTACGTGTCATAGCCGTGTCGACCCGCCCCTTAGGAAAACCCTGATGCTGGATTCTCTTCTCGTTCCCACCGCCGTCGTTGCCTTGGCTGAAATCGGCGACAAGACGCAACTGCTCGCACTCATTCTCGCCGCACGCTTTCGCAAACCCTGGCCGATCATCGCCGGTATCGTCGCTGCAACCCTGGCCAACCACGCGGCGGCGGGTGCTGTCGGTGCCTGGTTCGGGAGTTTCTTCTCGGATGCGACGCTGCACTGGATCCTCGCCGCAAGCTTTACCGCGACCGCGCTGTGGACCCTGGTGCCGGACAAGATGGATGAGGACGAAGCCAGCACTGCGCGCAAATTCGGGCCGTTCCTGACCACGCTGATTGCGTTCTTCCTCGCCGAGATCGGTGACAAGACCCAGATCGCCACCGTGATGCTCGCCGCTCAGTACCCTGAGTTGTGGCTGGTGGTCATTGGCACTACGCTCGGCATGCTGATTGCCAACGTGCCGGTGGTGCTGGCGGGTAATTTTGCCGCAGACAAACTGCCCCTGACCCTGATCCGCCGCCTGGCAGCATCGGCGTTCTTCATCCTGGCCATCGTCGCGGTGTACAAGGCGATGCAAAGCAGCGGGTGGGTGTAACACTTTCGACTGACATGTCACTGCCTGGTAGATAACTGTGGCGAGGGGGCTTGCCCCCGTTGGGGTGCGAAGCAGCCCTCACCCCTGCAACCGAGATCCGCCAGATACACCGCACTCGCTGGCTTTGCGACTGCTGCGCACTGGAGCGCCAGCCCGGTCGAACGGGGGCAAGCCCCCTCGCCACAAGAGCTGCACGACTTCAGCTCTTGTGGCTCACTTCAGGATTCAGGATTTTTTGGCCTTCAGATAAAGCGGCATGACTTTCGGAATCGCTGCCTGGAGCGACGCAACCCGGCTGCTGGACGCCGGGTGAGTGCTCATGAATTCTGGCGGCGAACCTTCGGAAGCCTTGCTCATCTTGTCCCACAGGGTGATCGCCGCGTTCGGGTTGTAGCCGGCGCGGGCGGCCAGTTCCAGGCCGATCAGGTCAGCTTCGTTTTCATTGGCGCGGCTGTTGGGCAAGGTCATGCCGTAGTTGGCCACGGTGTCGGCCAGGGCCAGCGTGTCCTGCCCCAACCCGAGCAAGGCACCGGCGCCCTGCTTGGCCATTTCGATGCCATAGGCCTTGGACATCGCTTCACGACCATGCTCACGCAAGGCGTGGGCGATTTCATGGCCCATGACTGCGGCGATTTCATCGTCAGTGAGTTTCAGGCTGTCGATCAACCCGGTATAGAAAATGATCTTGCCGCCAGGACCGCAGTTGGCGTTGAGCTCGTCACTCTTGATCAGATTGACTTCCCACGTCCACTGCGCCGAATCAGGACGGAAGACCGGTGCCTGCGCGATCAGCCGATTGGCAATCGCCTGGACCCGCTTGGCCTCGCTGCTGTTCTTGTCCAGCACACCCTTGTTGCTCGCCTCACCCACAGTCTTTTGGTAGGACTGGGCATACATCTGGTTGACCTCATCGGTCGACAGCATGCTGAACATGTACTGCTTGCGCTCCACGCCCACCGCGCCGCCGTTGGTGGTGTTGACCGACTGGCAACCACTGAGCAGCAGACTTGCACCCAGTGCACACAAAACCAATGCCTTACTCATGAACAGCCTCCCTGGAAATATGGCGCGTATCCTAGGCGGTGCTTTGTATCAGCGCTAGATACAACAGACATGTAGCACGTCATTTACCGATACATTCCCCCTCACTGTCGCAATAAATTCATAAAACACTGTCCCCGAGAACACCCGGGCCTGACACCTGTCTCTATGCGACCCGCACAGATCAAAAACAGTCATCGGCAAAAAAACCACTCATGGACCGCCTCACGTGCGCCGATACAACCCGGCAGACGTCATATTGCGTGCGGAGTCTTTATGAAATTCAAGTCGATCCAGTTTTCTGTCGCCGCGCTTGCCGGCGCCATTGTGCTCAGCGTGGTGGCTGCGCTGGTGCTGTATGCACTGTTTTCCGGCGCGCGAACCCAGGAGATGGTCCAGCAGCGGACCCAGGCGCAATTCGAGCAAGTCATCGAACAACGCCTGCGTGGGCTGGCGCAAACCCAGGTCAGCCAGATCCAGCGCGAACTCGAAGCGCCCCTGCTGATCGCCGGCGGTCTGGTTCGGGTCAACGCCTTGATCGGCTCCCAGGATGCCGACGGCAAACCGGCGCTCACCCTCAGCCGTGAGCAGTTGATCAACCTGATCAAGGAAAACGTCGCGAAAAATCCGAAGATTCTCGGCACGTACATCGGCTGGGAACCAAACGCACTGGATCACAATGACGCGGCCTACATCGGCAGTAAAACCGTCGGCATCGACGCCACCACCGGGCGCTTCCTGCCGTGGTGGTTTCGCAACGACAATGGCACGCTGGGCGTCGACAAGCTGGCGGATGTCAACGACCGTACCGTGTTGTCCACGGGTGTGCGCTCCAGTGAGTACTACCTGTGCTCCCAGGAAAGCAAAAAATCCTGTGTGATCGATCCGGCGCCTTACAAGGTCGGCGACAAGATCGTCATGCTCGCCTCCTTTATTGAACCGATCATGCTCAACGGCACCTTTCAGGGCATCGTCGGCGCTGACTTGTCGGTGAACTTCATTCAGGAAATGCTCCTGGCTGCGAACCAGAAGCTTTATAACGGTGCCGGCGAAATGGCCCTGATTGGCGGCAACCAGCGTCTGGTCGCCTACACCAAGGACCCGAGCAAGTTCGGCGAAAAGGTCAGCGACATCCTCGACGCCACTCAGGTTGCCAACCTCGGCAAGCTCAATCGCGGCGAAGTGACCTATAACGTCGACAAGGCCAACGGCAAGATCGAGCTGTACCTGCCGTTCGGCATCGGCCAGACCGATGCACGCTGGACCCTGCTGCTGCAATTACCGTTGAACGCGGTCATGGCCGACCTGCAACAGCTGCAAGGCGACCTGAACACCCAACGCAAGGCCGACACCTTTGGCATGGCCATGGTCGGTCTGGTGATTGCCGGCCTGGGCTTGCTGGTGATCTGGCTGGTGGGCCACGGTATCGCCCGACCGCTGAAGCAGATGGTCGCGATGCTCGATGACATCGCCCAGGGCGAAGGTGACCTGACGCGCCGCCTGAGCAGCGACCGCGCCGACGAACTCGGCTCGATCGCCAAGGGCTTCAATACCTTCCTCGCCAAGTTGCAGGCGATGATCACCCAAGTGGTGACCTCGGTGCAGAGCGTCAGCGATTCGTCCGAACACACCGCCGACATCGCCATTCGCACCAACCTCGGCGTACACAAGCAAATGGCCGAAATCGATCAGGTGGCCACCGCGGTGCAGGAAATGACCGCCACCGCCCAGGACGTGGCGCGCAATGCGACCCAGGCTGCCCAAGCCGCCAGCCACGCGGATCAGGCCGCCGCCCAAGGCATGCAGATCGTGCGCGACACCTCGACCTCGATTGGCGTGCTCGCGGTGGAAATCGGTAAAGCGGTCGGCGTGGTGCAAACCCTGGCCAAGGACAGCGAGAACATCAACGCGATCCTGATCGCCATTCGCGGGATTGCCGAACAGACTAACTTGTTGGCGTTGAACGCGGCCATCGAAGCCGCCCGCGCCGGTGAGCAAGGCCGGGGTTTTGCGGTGGTGGCCGATGAAGTGCGCAACCTGGCGCAGAAAACCCAGCAGGCAACTGAAGAAATCCAGTCGATGATTCAGCAGTTGCAGCAAGGCACGCGCGACGTGGTGCGGGTGATGGAAGACAGCCAGAACAAGACCGACGAAAGCGTGCAGCACGCGGCCAAGGCAGCGCAGGCGCTGGAGACCATCACTCAGGCGGTGTCGGTAATCAACGACATGAACACCCAGATCGCCAGCGCCGCCGAAGAGCAAAGCGCGGTTGCCGATGACATCAACCGCAACGTGATCAATATCGGTCAGGTGGCCAACGAAGTCGCGGGCGGCGCGGATGAATCGAGCGCGGCCAGCGCCGACCTGACCAAACTGGCCGAGCAGCAGCGGCGGTTGATCAATCAGTTCAAGGTCTAGAAATCGCCGGAAGGTCCTGCGGACCTTATCGCGGGCAAGCCTTGCTCCTACAGAGGTGACCGGACCGCATAAAACGGCATGCCGCAGCACCGTAGGAGCAAGGCTTGCCCGCGATGGCGTCAGCACAGGCGCCACCCATCAGCCCGGCGTCAGGCATTCCGGCGCATTGAGTTTCGGATCATTCACCAGGTTCGCCAGCACCCGTTCGCGCAAGGCGGCCGGTTCGCTGGCAAGCAGCGCCTGCAAGGTGTGCAACGGGGTTTCGGGGTTGAGCCAGGCCTCTTGACCAGCGGCATCGAGAATCAACGGACGACGCTGACTCGAGGCGGCCTGAGTCACCACCGCCGTGCTCAGCCACACCTGTTCCTGCACCGGATACGCTTCCCAGATCGCCGCAAAAAACAGCGCCGAACCTTCGCCTGGCGTCAGCCAGTACGGGCGTTTACGGGTAGTGCCACGCCATTCGTAAAAGCCGTTGGCCGGCAACAGGCAACGGCGCAGACGGAAAGCCTCACGAAACATCGGTTGCTCGGCGACGGTCTCTGCCCGCGCATGGGCCGGAGTCTTCGACAGGTCGGTCAGCCACGGCGGCGTCAGCCCCCAACGCGCGCGGGCCAGCGTGCGCTGCCCCGCCTCGGCGCGCAGGATCAGCACCGAATCATTGGGCGAAATATTCCACTGCGCCTGCTGATCGGCCGGGAAGCCGGGCAAGGCCGCGAACGCGGGGTTCCAACGAAACAGGGCAAAACGTCCACACATGGGGCAACACGACTCTGAACAAAAACGGACGTCAGCCTAACAGACCAGGACGTCGGGGAAGCTATCCGGTTCGTCGCCGGGCATTGGCAGTGCGGCATTGTACGCAGCGATCAACTCGCGCGCGTATTGCGCCTGATCGTTATCCACCGCCAGTCCAAGCAGCCCGAACACCGGCAACTCGCCCGCGCCGCCCAGCAGATCACGCCCCACCAGATGCGCCTCGACCCCTTCGCTGGCCAGCATGCCCTGCAACAACTCACCTTCCATCAGGTTTTCCGGTTCGTAAATGCGCTGCATAGCCGCCACCCTTCACTCGTTTTCGCTGTGAACTTCGAGCATCCATTCATGACCATCGGTCTGCAGAGTAAATGTGATAGGCCGACAACACACGGGGCAATCCTCGATATACGTCTGATCCCCTCCCGACAAATCCAGAACTGCCTCTGACTCTTCACCACAATAAGGACATTCGTAGCGCTCGGTTTCCAGCATCGCGGTCTCCCAAGTGACTTGTGCGTATAATCGCCGGTCTATTTGCAGGGCCATTTTTGTTTGAGCGTATTTTTCAGACTGTACTCCTGCCGTAATCGATCCAATCCATTACTTACCCTAGCCGTTTCTAACAAGAGAGCATGATGGGCGAATTCGATACCATCCGACCTTACGACGACAGCGAAGTCCCAGCGGTGCTGGCACGGTTGCTGGGCGACAAGGCGTTTCTAGATATCCTCACCCACTTCCGCTTCCCGCGTTTTGCCGGTGCTTTTGGCTGGATGCTCAAACCACTTATAGCTTATCGGCTGCGCCGTGAGTTTGCCGGCGTCCGTTCGGTTGCAACCTTGCAGGACAAGGTCGAGTTTTATGTCGACCACACTATCGAGCGGGCCACCGACGGCGTGACCTATACCGGCGTCGAGCAATTCAAGTCCGGCCGCGCCTATCTGTTCCTGGCCAACCACCGTGACATCGTGATGGACCCGGCCTTCGTCAACTACGCGATCTACCACGCCGGCCTGCCGACGCCGCGCATCGCGATTGGCGACAACCTGCTGCAAAAGCCCTTCGTCAGCGATCTGATGCGCCTGAACAAGAGCTTTATCGTGCACCGCTCCATCAGCGGTCGGCGCGAGAAGATGGCGGCGTATCAGTTGCTCTCGGCCTATATCAATCACTCGATCCTCAACGACTGCCAGTCGATCTGGATCGCCCAGGCCGAAGGCCGCGCCAAGGACGGTGACGACCGTACCGAGTCGGCGATCCTCAAGATGTTCCACATGAGCCGCAAGGACGAGCCGTTTGGCGAGGTCATCCAGTCGCTGAACCTGACACCGGTGTCGATCAGCTACGAGTACGACCCGTGCGATCAGGCCAAGGCCCGCGAGCTGTACATCCGCGCTACCACCGGTAGCTACACCAAGGTGCCCGGCGAGGACGATGCAAGCATCGCCAAAGGCATCACCGGCTACAAAGGCCGGGTCCACGTGAACTTCGCGGCACCGATCAGCGAGCTGTTCGAAGACACCAAGCAACTGGCAATCGAGATGGACCGGCAGATCCTCGGCGGTTACCGGTTGTTCCCGGTGCACTACCTGGCGTACGCCCAATGGAGCAACGCCGACCCGCAACTGCAGGTGCCGAGCGCAGCCACACTGTTCCCGGCCGAGGAACTGGCCAAGGCCCAGCAAGAATGGCAAAGCCGCCTCGATGCCTGCCCCGAGGAACATCGGCCGTTCCTGGTGCTGCAATACGCAACACCGGTGCGCAATCAGTACCGGGTCAAAGCGGGTTTGCCGCTGTAAGGTTTCGGCTGAATACAAAAACGGCGCCTCGGGGCGCCGTTTTCATGTGCGATGAAAACCTCAAAAATGCCGGCTGATCCACGACAGCAGTAGCGCCAAGGCCAGGCAGGCAAAGCCGAAACGGTAGCAAAACCGGTTCAGGCGCAGTGTCGCGCTTTCCGGAAACAGCAGCGGTTCATCGATCGCCTGTACCGCGCTTTGTGCCTCCAGGTTCTTCAGCGCCAGCCGCTCGCGGCGACGGGTCACGTGCAACAGCCAGGCACCGGGCAAGGCGATCAACAACGCAAAAAGATTCATCAGGCTCCCGGGATGAGCGCTGACAGCAGACCAGCTCATATGCAGCGACATCATGCCCCTTACGTAAAAAACAGCACTTGTGGCCTGAAAACAGCGGCAAGTGGCCAGACGCTTTTTACGCCCCGCACTTTGCACTCCAGTGACCAGTAATTTACTGATTAATGCGCACTGTCACCTGAACGTCACCTTAACAAGCCAGTCTGTCGCCCCTCGAAACCGACACGGAGCCTGTCATGCTGCACGCAGAAATCCAGGATCGCCTCTACCTCATCACCCAAAGCGACGAACAACAAAACCTCGTCGGCAGCCTCGCCTTCAACGTCCAGGACCGCCACTGGCTCGTCTACTGCGCCCTGGGCGGCCACCCACACGCCGACCTGCCGGAAACCGACCTGTTGACCGGCGTGAGCATGCTGGATTTTTATGTAGAAGCGGCCTAGTAGCCGCGCCCCTCCCCCCACCACTCAGGCCGGCCGGCAGGCCGCCGTGCTTTGCTGTTGATCTTGATCCACCCGCCCCTATCGGGAGGCCGAGCGCAGGTGTTCATCAGGGGGTGGGCGCGCAGCGCCGTACGGCGCAGCCGGACACATCGAGAGGAGGTCGTCGCGCAGCAGACCGTAGGCGATGCCCCCTGATGGACACCGTAGCGAGGGAACGCCGAGCCTAAGCGAGGTGCCGTACGCTTGGGGCGAAGACCTTTGCTTCCTTTGGGGCGTCTGCCAAAGGGAGTCGCTGTAAGAGCGAAACCGTAAGTGGCCGTTACCGCAGGAATGGATATGTACACCTGCAAGAGATTGGTCGGCTGTCAGGCCGCCATCGCGGGCAAGCCCGGCTCCCACAATGGATTGGTGTACATCTCCCACAATGGATTGATGTACATCTGCAAGAGATTGGTCGGCTGTCAGGCCGCCATCGCGGGCAAGCCCGGCTCCTACAGAAAGCCTCCCCCCAAAAAACCGGCAGGCACAAAAAACCCCGGAGCCATCACTGACACCGGGGTTTTGAGGATAACCAGCCGTTATTGGGCGAGCATCTGACCCACCGTCGGATCCTTGAACAACCGGGTCAACGCATCACTCAACACATCACTCACCAGCTTGGTGTTGGTTTCCTGATTCGGCGCCATACCAAAACGCTGATTCAGCGACGCCGCATAACGGCCACTGTAACGATGGTTGGCATTCTGCACATCAGAGCGGAAAGCCGCGCCAATCGTCGCCTCAGTCACATACATGCCTTCTTTGGGCGACTGATACGTCAGCTCCGCCAGCGTCACCGTCAACTGCGGCACGTTGTAGGCATTAGGCGTTGGCGTGAAACCCAGCAAACGCACAGCCGCTTCGGCCTGGGCCTGCAGCTTCGGCAGGATTTGCGCACCTTGCACCGTGATTGCGCTGGTTTCAGGGTACAGGCCACCACGAGTGCCCAAGGTTGGCGACGGACGGCCATCAACCACCCTCACCACCACCGGCTGACCATGTCCGACCGGCGCCAACTGAGTCGTCAGTTTCGGCTCCGGGGCTAGTTGTTGCGGGCTGTTGGCGCAGCCAACCAGGGTCAAGCTGGTCACAGTGATCAAACCGAACAACAGGCGTTGCAACATGCGCTACTCTCCAGATACAAATACAGACAGACCCGCAGTATAGCGGGGGGCAGCACCTTCGAACCAGCAACCCTGAACACTTGCTGAAGAGATACGCAATGTCACGTGTATCGGGTGCTCCGTAACGCCAGTGTCATGCCACACTGCTAACTTCAAGGCCGTCTCACCTCGAGGGCATTGCCATGCAATTTCTTTGGTCGCTGTTTGCTTCACGCCGCAAATATCGCTACTTCGCCCAGCTCGACAGCAATCAATGCTGCCTGGCGTTCAAGCACTGTCGCGTGCCGCCAGAGGGCGATGGTTGGGTGGAAATCGAAGAGATTCGTCTCAACTGGCTGCACCAGCCGCTGCCGGCCAGCGCCCGTCTGAGCCCGCGCAATGCTCATGCACGGTTGCATGCCGTTTAGCCCACCTGACCGAATGGCTAATAAAAGTCATTAAACACGACCATTTCCCTGCGTTTCTTCGCTACAATCTCCCCCCGATTATAAGGACGTCTCCTGATCGGGCCTCGCAGCATCGTCAATGCGCTTGTATTGACAACCCCCGCACCGCCCACAGAGAGCCGCCCACACAGATCGAGTGAAGCTGGCGAGCTTGCTGTTTATCCTGCAAACCACCACTTTTCGCGAATCTGCCAGAGCTGTCGTTACGCTCGGTCACTGAGCTGTTTGCCCGTTTTGCCTGCCCTGTATCCCATGGCGGCAATCCATGCGGACACGGTGCCAGGCTGGGACAGCCCTTTTTTGAGGTTCACGTCTTCAAAAGAGCGTGAAAAAAACGGGTTTTCACAACTTCACAAGAGTGTGGCGAGCAAATGAATAGTTTTGCGTCTGAATATGCACCATTAGCGTCTACAACAGCCCAACGACACAGGACCGAGTACTCCTCAAGAACTGGAGCCTGAAGCCTGTCCACTACGGATTTGGTTGCACAAACGGACGTATCGACCATAAGTCGAATTGCCTCCCGCGCGCTGAAGTGAGTTCATAGGAACCCTGAGCCCGGTAGGTAGCGTCTGTCGAAGTTGCAAAAAATTGCGAAGATTCGGACATGGCGATCCTGGCCATGGGTGACCCGGGGCTCTACAGAGCATGCCCCGTCACGCCTGGCAGCTATGCCGACAATTTGGTGCTGCAGATTTTGGAGACGCGTTAAATGGCGCATAACGAAGCAGTCGACGTAGTACTGGTTGGGGCCGGCATCATGAGTGCCACCCTTGCTGTATTGCTCAAAGAGCTCGACCCCGCGATCAAGCTGGAAGTCGTCGAGCTGATGGATTCCGGTGCCGCGGAGAGTTCCAACCCGTGGAACAACGCCGGTACCGGGCACGCCGGGCTGTGTGAGCTGAACTACACGCCACAGGCCGCTGACGGCAGCGTCGACATCAAGAAAGCCGTGCACATCAACACCCAGTTCGAGGTGTCGAAGCAGTTCTGGTCCTACCTGACCCGAAAAGGCACCTTCGGCTCGTCGAAATCCTTCATCAGCCCGGTCCCGCACCTGAGCTTCGTGCAAGGTGACGCAGGCGTTTCCTTCCTCAAGGAACGTTTCAAGGTGCTGAGCAAGCACCACGCCTTCTCCGAGATGGAGTACACCGAAGACAAGGCAAAAATGGCCGAATGGATGCCATTGATGATGCCTGGTCGTCCGGCCGACGAAGTCATCGCCGCAACCCGCGTGATCAACGGCACCGACGTCAACTTCGGCGCCCTGACCAATCAACTGCTCAAGCACCTGACCAGCGCACCCGATGCCCAGGTCAAGTACTGCAAGCGCGTGACCGGTCTCAAGCGCAACGGCAACGGCTGGACCGTCAGCATCAAGGACGTCAACAGCGGCAACACCCGCGAAGTCGATGCCAAGTTCGTGTTCCTCGGTGCTGGCGGCGCGGCCTTGCCGTTGTTGCAGGCTTCGGGGATCGAAGAAAGCAAAGGTTTCGGCGGTTTCCCGATCAGCGGCCAATGGCTGCGTTGCGACAACCCGGAAGTGGTCAAGCACCACCAGGCCAAGGTCTACAGCCAGGCAGCAGTGGGTTCGCCACCGATGTCGGTGCCGCACCTGGATACTCGTGTCGTCGATGGCCAGAAGTCCCTGCTGTTCGGACCTTACGCCGGCTTCACCACCAAGTTCCTCAAGCACGGTTCGTTCATGGACCTGCCAATGTCGGTTCGCCTCGGCAACATCGGCCCGATGCTGGCCGTGGCGAAAAACAACATGGACCTGACCAAGTACCTGGTCAGCGAAGTGATGCAATCGATGGAACAACGCCTGGAATCGCTGCGCCGCTTCTACCCTCAGGCCAAGGCCGAAGACTGGCGTCTGGAAGTCGCTGGCCAGCGCGTGCAAATCATCAAGAAAGACCCGAAAAAAGGCGGCATCCTGCAGTTCGGTACCGAACTGGTTGCGGCCAAGGACGGATCGCTTGCCGCGCTGCTCGGTGCCTCGCCTGGCGCCTCGGTCACGGTGTCGATCATGCTTGAGCTGATCGAAAAATGCTTCCCGAACAAAGCCAAGGGTGAGTGGGCAGCCAAGCTGGCCGAAATCTTCCCGGCCCGGGAAAAAGTCCTGGAAACCGATGCTGCGCTGTATCGCAAGATCAATGCGCAGAACAACATCGCGCTGGAACTGGTTGAAGAAAGCAGCGAGACCCCAAGCTTCGCTTGAGGCCCCCGCATAAAAAAACGCCCCGTTCTCGTTGAGAGCGGGGCGTTTTTTTATGGCTTTTGAAAGATCTTAGCCGCGAGCTTTCTGGATCAACTCGATGTAGTCGGCGGCATTACGCTGATCCTGGATCAGGGCAACGAAGTCCTTGCCGTGCTCGTCCTTGCCATCCAGGTCGTAACCGGCCTCGATGAAGAACGCCAGGAAACGCTCGAAATCGTCGATACGCAGGCCACGGTAGGCCTTGATCAGTTTGTGCAGGGACGGTGATGTCGCGTCGACCGGTTCAAAATCGAGGAACAATTTGATCTGCGCATCGCCGATCTCGTCACCAATCACCTGTTTCTTATCTTTACGCATTGCCGACTCCAGCTCGCAGACATCTCACGGGGCGGGCAGTTTACCCCCGCCCCGCCCCAAGCCTCAACGACCAGCACTCAATGCGTGCGCCCGGACAATGCGCCTGACGGAAAAGCGCTTGGTGCGCTGACGCGCTCGTATACAATATTCGCCATCACGCCTGCCGGGATTCATTCACGTGCCTCTACCCAGCTTCAATGCCCCCAATCTGGGGATTGTGCCTTCAGCGTCGGAAGTCATCGTCAAGCATCTGCGCGAGGCCATCATCGGCGGTCACTTTGCCGAAGACGAACCGATCCGTCAGGACGACATCGCCCGCTTGTTCAATGTCAGCAAGATCCCCGTGCGCGAGGCGCTCAAACGCCTTGAGGCGGAAGGCCTGGTGCAGTTTCAGCGCAACAAGGGCGCGGTGGTGACGAAGATTTCCGAGCCCGAGCTGGCGCAGATCTTTGAAGTCCGGGTGCTGCTGGAGGTCCAGGCGATTCGCCTGGCCGTGCCGAACATGACCGAAGCCACGTTCGCCCGCGCCGAAAGCATCTGTGCCGAGTTCCTCGACGAAAATAACATCGGGCGCTGGGCCGAGTTGAACTGGGCGCTGCACGCCTGCCTCTACGAGCCGGCGCAGCGGCCGTTCCTGCTCAACCTGATTCGCTCGATTCACGACAAGGTCGAACGCTACCTGCGCATGCAGATGAGTTTTTCCGAAGGCAAGGACCGTGCGGACCACGAGCACCGCGACATTATCGCCGCGTGCCGGGCCGGTGACGCCGACAAAGCCGCCGAACTGATCGAGCAGCACATCATTGGTGTGTGCCGCACGCTCTATGAACACCTGCCCAATGCCCCCGCGCGGATCTGATCGGGTGTGCCGATTTCGTCATCGGTAACGGTTAAAACCCTCAAGCCATCCCGCGCCTCAAACGCCAGTCTTGCACAGACATTTCCTGTGCAAGGTGGCGCCCTTCATGAAACGTATCCACGTCCTCGATTCTCACACTGGCGGTGAACCGACACGCCTGGTGATCGCCGGTTTCCCGGAACTGGGCAGCGGCTCCATGGCCGAACGCAAGCGCCGCCTCGCCGAAGAGCACGACCACTGGCGCACCGCCACGGTACTTGAACCGCGCGGCAGCGATGTGCTGGTTGGCGCCCTGCTCTGCGAGCCGCAAGATCCCGAAGCCTGTGCCGGGGTGATTTTCTTCAATAACAGCGGTTACCTCGGCATGTGCGGTCACGGCACGATTGGCCTGGTGGCCTCGCTGGCGTATCTCGAACGCATCGAGCCTGGTGTGCACCGGATCGAAACCCCGGTCGGCACGGTCGAGGCGACGTTGCACGCGGATCGCTCGGTCAGCGTGCGCAACGTCCCGGCCTATCGCTATCGCAAGGCCGTGCAACTGACACTGCCGGGTTACGGCATCGTCAGCGGCGACATCGCCTGGGGCGGCAACTGGTTTTTCCTGATCGCCGACCACGGCCAACGCATCGCCAGCGACAATCTTGAAGCCCTGACCGCCTACACCTGGGCGGTCCGCGAAGCACTGGAGAACCAAGGCATTCGCGGCGAGGACGGCGGCGAAATCGATCACATCGAGCTGTTTGCCGACGACCCGGTGGCCGACAGCCGCAACTTTGTCCTCTGCCCCGGCAAAGCCTACGACCGCTCGCCTTGCGGCACTGGCACCAGCGCCAAGCTGGCGTGCCTGGCAGCCGACGGCAAATTGCAGCCCGGTGAAGTCTGGCGCCAGGCCAGTGTGATCGGCAGCCAGTTCGAAGCCAGCTACGAGCGGCTCGACGAGCAACACATCATTCCGACGATTCGCGGTCGCGCCCACATGAGTGGCGAGAGCCACTTGTTGCTGGAGGAAGACGACCCGTTCGTGTGGGGCATCGGTTCATGAATGCCGACGTCATTGTCATCGGCGCCGGTATTGTTGGCAGTGCCTGTGCCTTTGAGCTGGCGCAACGCGGGCTCGACGTGCTGGTGCTCGACAGCCAGCGCGGCGGCGCCACGGCAGTCGGCATGGGTCACCTGGTGGCGATGGATGACAACCCGGCCGAACTGGCGCTGAGCCAATACTCCATTGAACTCTGGCGGCAGTGGGTGCCGCGTCTGGACCCCGATTGCGCCTACCGCAATTGCGGCACGCTGTGGCTGGCCGCCAATGACGAGGAAATGGCCGGCGCCGAGCACAAACGCCAGACGCTCAAGGCCCGCGGCATCGCCTGCGAAATGCTCGACCCGCGTGCACTCTACGAAGCCGAGCCAATGCTCCGTCCCGGCCTGAGTGGCGCGTTGAAGGTCAGCGGTGACGGCATTCTCTATGCGCCAAACGCCGCGCACTGGCTGCTCAAGCAAAGCGCTGGGCGGATCACTCGGCGCACGGTCGAGGTCACGCAGGTCGACGGCAATCAGTTGCGCTTGAGCAGCGGCGAGCGGCTGCGTGCCGAAGCGGTGGTGCTGGCCAACGGCATTCACGCTACCGAGCTGTGCCCCGACCTGCCGATTCGCCCGAAGAAAGGCCATCTGCTGATCACCGACCGTTACCCCGGCAAGATCCATCACCAACTGGTCGAACTGGGCTATGTCACCAGTGCTCACGCCAGCGAAGGCACCTCGGTGGCCTTCAATGCCCAGCCACGTCCGACCGGGCAACTCTTTCTCGGCTCATCGCGTCAGTTCGACACCACCGACTTGAGCGTCGAACCGGCCGTGTTGGCGCGCATGCTGCGCCGGGCGATCGACTATTTGCCGGAACTGGCCGGGATGAACGCTATCCGCAGCTGGACCGGCCTGCGCGCCGCCACGCCCGATGGCTTGCCGCTGCTCGGCGAACACCCACAGCAAGCAGGTTTGTGGCTGGCGGCCGGGCATGAAGGATTGGGCGTGACCACCGCCCCCGGCAGCGCACAGCTGTTGGCCGCGCAGCTGTGTAATTCCACCCCGGCCATCGACCCGACGCCTTACCTGCCGGGGCGTTTCCTGTCCACTGCACAAGGGTTACGCGCATGATTGAAGTGAGTCTCGACGGCCGCAGCGTAACGGTCGATGCCGGCACGACGGTTGCGGCGCTGCTCTATCTGGCAGGCGACGGCTGCAGCCGAACCTCGGTCAGCGGTCAGCGCCGGGCACCTTTTTGCGGGATGGGGGTTTGCCAGGAGTGCCGGGTGAACATCGACGGGCAGCGCCGCCTCGCCTGCCAAACCACCTGCCGCACAGGCATGCGCGTGGAGACCCGGCCATGAATGTCGAGCTGCTGATTATCGGCGCAGGACCGGCAGGCATGGCGGCCGCGTTGGCCGCCGCACCGAGCGGCGCACGCATCGCCATCATCGATGACAACCCGGCGCCCGGCGGGCAAATTTGGCGTGATGGGGTTAACGCACACTTGCCGGCCAGTGCCCAGGCTCATCGCCAGAAACTCGCAGCGGCAAGTAACGTGCAGGTGTTCAATTCGACACGCGTGGTCGCCTTGGCCGGCCCGAAAAAACTGTTGCTGGAAGACCCAGAACACGGCTGGATCATCGAGTACGAACAACTGACTCTGTGCACCGGTGCCCGTGAACTGTTGCTGCCGTTTCCTGGCTGGACCTTGCCCGGCGTTACCGGCGCAGGCGGGTTGCAAGCGCTGATCAAGGGCGGCATGCCGGTGGCTGGCGAGCGGCTGGTGATTGCCGGCAGTGGTCCGCTGCTGCTGGCCAGCGCCGCCACCGCGAAAAAGGCGGGCGCTCAGGTTTTGCAGATTGCCGAACAAGCACCACTGAGTGCGGTCGCCGGATTCGCCTTGCAACTGCGCAAATGGCCGGCCAAAGGCCTGCAAGCGGTTCAACTGTTTGATCGTCACTACCGCTGCGACAGTCATGTCCTCGAAGCCTATGGCGACAGTCACCTGCAAGGCGTTCGCCTGAACCGTCAGGGGCGGATCGTCGACATCCCCTGCGAGCGACTGGCCTGCGGCTTCGGCCTGATCCCCAATACCCAATTGGCCCAAGCGCTGGGCTGCGAATTAAAGGACGACGCAATTGCCGTCGACACCAGCCAGCTCAGTAGCCTGAACGGGCACTATGCGGCGGGCGAATGCACAGGTTTCGGAGGCAGTGAACTGGCGCTGGTCGAAGGTGCCATCGCTGGGCTGATGGCCGTTGGCGAAGTGCAGCAGGCCCGCGCGCTCTGGCCACAACGGCAACACTGGCAAGCGTTCGCCGATCAGTTACGGCGCAGCTTTGCCCTGCGCGATGAACTCAAACAGCTGGCAACGCCCGACACGCTGATCTGCCGTTGTGAAGACGTGGCACTGTCGGCGCTCAAGACTTGCACCGGCTGGAACCAGGCCAAACTGCACACCCGTTGCGGCATGGGCGCCTGCCAGGGGCGAGTCTGTGGCGCGGCGACCCGTTACCTGTTCGACTGGCCACAACCGGCGCCACGCCCGCCGTTTTCCCCAACGCGCATCGATACGCTGTTGCAGCTTGCCGAGCTTCCCAATGGCGCGTCCGTCACCGTAGAGTAAGGCCCTCATCCCTGCGGGCCGCCACCAGATGACGTTCCCCTTGCCACTGCCCTGCCCCCGCGACCTGCCCGAGCTATTGGGCAGTTTGCAACTGATTACTCCGCTGCTCGATGCCATGCCCGGCGTGGTGTTCTTCATCAAGGACACCGCCGCCCGCTACGTGCTGATCAATCAGACCCTGGCCCAGCGCTGCGGCGCCAAAGAGCCCAACGCGCTTCTCGGCAAGACAGCTGAGCAGGTGTTTCCCTCGCACTTCGGCCCGCATTACACCGAGCAGGACCGGCGAGTACTGAGTGACGGCAGCCCGTTGAGCGATCAGCTGGAGTTGCACCTTTATCCCGGACGCGAACCTGGCTGGTGCCTGACCCACAAACTGGCACTGCGCGATACACAGGGGCGCATTATCGGCATGGCGGGGATTTCCTACGATCTGCTCGCCCCCCAGTCCAGTCATCCGGCTTACGAAAAACTCGCGGCGGTCGACGGGCATATCCGCGAGCACTACGCACAACACATTGCGCTCGGTGAGCTCACAGCCCTCAGCGGGTTTTCCGTGGCGCAACTGGAGCGCCTGTGCAAACGGATCTTCCAACTGACACCCCGGCAGATGATTCACAAGGCACGCTTGGGTGCAGCCACGCAACTGCTGTCGGGCGAACTGCCGATCACCGAGATCGCCCTGCGCTGCGGCTACACCGACCACAGCGCCTTCAGCCGCCAGTTCAAGGCGCTCACCGGCGTGTCCCCTTCGCAGTACCGCGACAACCATCGCTGACTGTTACCCGTTACTGCGCACCCCGCCAAACCCTGCTCCCTTTTGTGACACGACACCCGTCGTCGAGGCGTCCGTCTTTGCCGCGTATGTCCCTGGCCGGAATCTGCGTCGCTGGCGGCTGGCGTCTGTTTCGGGCCTTGCAGGCCGTCGAAGGTTTAACCCGATGTGGCTCGCGGTTTTTTGGCACATCCAGTGCATATCAAATATCGTATACGAAATTCTAAATACACATTTGATAAGAATTGCCCAACGCTCGACACCATCCGACAACGAGGCCCCTTATGAAAAATCCTGCACCCGCCGTCTTCATTACCGCCCTGCTGAGCAGCGCGTTCATCGCCCAGGCCCAGGCCGACAAACTCGACGACATCATCGAGTCCGGCAGCTTGCGTTGTGCGGTCACCCTGGACTTCCCGCCGATGGGTTTTCGCGATGAGAAGAACACCCCGGCCGGCTTCGATGTCGACTACTGCAATGACCTGGCAAAAACCCTCGGGGTCAAAGCCGAGATTGTCGAGACGCCGTTCCCTGACCGAATCCCGGCACTGGTTTCCGGCCGCGCTGACGTGATCGTCGCCTCCACCTCCGACACCCTGGAGCGGGCAAAGACCGTGGGCATGACCATTCCCTACTTCGCCTTCCAGATGGTGGTGCTGACCCGCAGCGACGCCGGGATCAAATCCTACGATGACCTCAAGGGCCACTCGGTGGGCGGACCGGCCGGCACGTTTGAAGCCATCGCACTGGAAAACGACGTGAAGAAATGGGCCAACGCCAAGGGCGCTTTCCATGCCTACCAGTCGCTGGCCGACGCGGTGCTTGCGCTGAGCCAGGGGCAGATCGACGCGACGACCGTGACCTCGACGGTCGCCTCGTCACTGATCAAGTCCGGCAAGTACAAAAACCTCAGCGTCGCCGGCACCGCACCGTATGACATCGACTACGTGTCGCTGGGCGCCAAGCGCAATGAGTTCGGCCTGATCAACTACCTGAACCTGTTCGTCAATCACCAGGTGCGCTCCGGGCGGTATCAGGAGTTGTTCGCGCAATGGGTCGGCGGCACCGCGCCACAGCTGACGGCCAGCGGCGTGTATCGCTAAGGACTGCATAGCCGAGGGGATGGGCTGGCCCTGAATGTCAGTCAAGTGCAGAACCTGTGGCGAGGGAGCTTGCTCCCGCTGGGGCGCGGAGCGGCCCTGAAAATGGGACTGCTACGCAGTCCAGCGGGAGCAAGCTCCCTCGCCACAGGTTCTGCGTTTAGCTGATAGATATTCAGGATAAACCCGGCCCCCAAACCAGTTGAAAACCAAGGAACTCCTTTGATGTTCGACTACACCTTCCATTGGCGCGCCGCCTTCCAGGCGTTGCCGGAAATGCTCGACGGCGCGCGGATCACTCTGGAAATCGCGGTGCTGTCGATGTTGGCCGGCACGCTGATCGCCATGTTCCTGGCCCTCGGCCAACTGTCCGACAAGCGCCTGTTGCGGGCGATGGCCGCCAGTTGGGTGTCGATTGCACGTAACACCCCAGCCCTGTTTCAGGTGTACATCCTGTACTTCGGCCTCGGCGCCTTTGGCATTCACATGGGCTCATGGCTGGCATTGCTGATCGGCATCACCTTCAACAACGCCGGCTACCTGGCGGAGACCTTTCGCGGCGGCCTCAACGCCGTGCCGGAAACCCAACTGCGCGCAGCCCGCTCACTGGGCATGAGCGCACCGAAGGCTTATCGGCTGGTGGTCCTGCCGCAATTGCTGCGCGTGGTGTTTTACCCGCTGACCAATCAAATGGTCTGGGCCTTGCTGATGACGTCACTGGGCGTGGTGGTCGGCCTGACCAGCGACCTGACCGGCGTGACCCAGGCGCTGAACGTGAAGACCTTTCGCACCTTCGAGTTCTTCGCCATCGCCGCCGTCCTCTACTTCGTCCTGGCCAAGCTGGTGGTGTTGATCGCCCGCCTGCTGGCCTGGCGTTTGTTTCGGTACTAGGAGGTCTGCATGTACACCTCAAGTTTTACCTCGGGCGACTTCCTCTACCTGCTGCAAGGTGCCGGCACCACGCTGTTGCTGACGTTCTGGGCGATGTTGATCGGCACGTTGCTGGGGGTCGCCTGTGGCCTGGTTCGGGCCTTGCTGCCGCGTGTGAGTCTGCCGCTGGCCTGGGTGCTGGACGTGTTTCGCAGCGTGCCGTTGCTGATCCAGTTTGTGCTGCTCAACTCGTTCAAGTCGATCGTCGGCCTGAACTGGAGCGCGTTCACCGTGGCCTGCGTGATCCTCGGCGCCTACTCCACCGCCTACTGCGCAGAAATCGTTCGCGGCGGCGTGCTCTCGGTGCCGTTGAGCACACGGCGAGCCGCCCGTTCGCTGGGCCTCAGTCACCGCCAGGACTTGCTGCACATTGTCCTGCCGATGGCCACGCGGGTGGCGTTTCCGGGCTGGATCAACCTGACACTGGCGGTCATGAAAGACACCTCGCTGGTGCTCTGGATCGGCATCGTCGAACTGCTGCGTGCTTCGCAAACCATCGTCACCCGGCTCCAGGAACCGTTGTTCGTCCTGGCCCTGGCCGGCCTTATCTACTACGTCATGAGCCTGGTGATCGCTCGTCTGGGTGCGCGGCTCGAACAGAGGTGGCAGGAAAATGATTGAGATCGAGAACGTGCGTAAATCCTTCGGCAACCTGGAAGTAGTCAAGGGTGTCGACCTGACCGTGAAAAAAGGCGAGGTGCTGTCGATCATCGGCGGCTCGGGCTCGGGCAAATCGACCTTGCTGATGTGCATCAACGGCCTGGAAGCCATTCAGGGCGGGCAGATCCGCGTCGACGGCACGCCGGTGCATGCCAGCGGCACCGACCTGAACAAGTTGCGGCAGAAAATCGGCATCGTCTTCCAGCAATGGAACGCCTTCCCGCACCTCACGGTGATGGAGAACGTGATGCTCGCCCCGCGCAAGGTGCTCGGCAAAAGCCGTCAGGAGGCTGAAGAAATCGCCGTGCGCCAACTGACCCACGTGGGCCTCGGCGACAAGCTCAAGGTGTTTCCGAGCAAGCTTTCCGGCGGTCAGCAACAGCGCATGGCGATTGCCCGGGCGCTGGCCATGTCGCCGGACTACATGCTGTTCGATGAAGCCACTTCAGCCCTCGACCCGCAACTGGTCGGTGAAGTGCTGGACACCATGCGCCTGCTCGCCGAGGAAGGCATGACCATGGTCCTGGTGACCCACGAAATCCGTTTCGCCCGGGATGTGTCGGACCGGGTGGCGTTCTTTCGCGACGGCAAGATCCACGAAATCGGTTCACCGGACCAGGTGATCGGTCAACCGCAACGTGCAGAAACCGCCGACTTCCTGAAGTCGGTGTTGTAACCCACAGTCAGGCCTCAGGAGACAGTCATGCGTTCGAGCAAGATCATTCATGTGGTGAGTTGCCACGCCGAAGGTGAAGTCGGTGACGTTATCGTCGGCGGCGTCGCACCACCGCCCGGCGCGACCCTGTGGGAGCAGTCGCGCTGGATTGCCGAGGACCAGACCCTGCGCAACTTCGTGCTGAACGAGCCGCGCGGCGGAGTCTTTCGTCACGTCAATCTGCTGGTGCCGTCCAAGAACCCGCTCGCCGACATGGCGTGGATCATCATGGAACCGGCTGATACGCCGCCGATGTCCGGTTCCAACTCGCTGTGCGTAGCCACGGTACTGCTCGACAGCGGCATTTTACCGATGACCGAACCGCTGACCCGGCTGGTGCTCGAAGCCCCCGGCGGCTTGATCGAAGTGACTGCCCAGTGTCGCAACGGCAAGGCCGAGCGGGTCGAGGTGCGGAATGTGGTGTCGTTTGCCGACAAGCTCGATGCCTGGATCGAAGTCGAAGGCCTCGGCTCACTGCAGGTCGATACTGCCTATGGCGGCGACAGCTTTGTAATCGTCGATGCCCAGCGCCTGGGCTTCTCGTTGACCGCCGATGAAGCGGCGGACCTGGTCGCCAGCGGTCTGAAGATCACTCAAGCGGCCAATGAACAATTGGGGTTCGTGCACCCGCTGAACCCGGACTGGGAGCATATTTCGTTCTGCCAGATCGCCGCACCGCTCGACCGCACCAACGGCGTGGCCAGTGCCGCCAATGCGGTGGTGATCCGCCCCGGCAAGATCGATCGCTCGCCCTGCGGCACCGGTTGCTCGGCGCGCATGGCGGTGCTGCACGCCAAAGGCCAACTGGCAGTGGGTGAAGTGTTCATCGGGCGTTCGATCATCGGTTCCGAGTTTCGTTGCCGGATCGACAGCACCAGCGAAATCGCCGGCCGTCCGGCCATTATCCCCTGCCTGTCCGGGCGCGCCTGGATCACCGGCACCCACCAGCATCTGCTCGACCCAAGCGATCCTTGGCCGGGCGGTTATCGACTGTCCGACACCTGGCCCGTCGACCTGACTATTTGAAACACCGTACCTGGCAAAACCCTTTGAACCCCACGGCACTTTCAGTGCTCAATTTAAACGTATACGAAATACTAAATAGTCATCATCGGAGGCAACATGAGCAAGCACGTTAACTGGAGCGGCGTTTTCCCTGCGGTCACTACCCAGTTCAACCCGGACTTTTCCATCGACTATGAAGGCACGCACAAGGTCATCAGCGGGCTGGTGCGTGACGGCGTGTCGGGGCTGGTGATCTGCGGCACCGTCGGCGAGAACACCTCGCTGAGCACCGAAGAAAAAATCAGCCTGGTGGAAGTCGCCAGGGACGCCGCCGCAGGTCGGGTGCCGGTGATCTCCGGTGTTGCCGAATTCACCAGCGCCAACGCCAGCAAGGTCGCCAAGGAAATCCAGCGCGTGGGCGCCGACGGCATCATGTTGATGCCGGCGCTGGTCTACTCCTCGAAGCCCTTCGAGACCGCCGCGCACTTTCGCAGCGTCGCCGCCAGCATCGACCTGCCGGTGATGGTCTACAACAACCCGCCGATCTACAAAAACGATGTCACCCCGGACATCCTGATCTCCCTGGCCGACTGCGACAACGTCGTCTGTTTCAAGGATTCCTCGGGCGATACCCGGCGCTTCATCGATGTGCGCAATGAAGTCGGCGACCGCTTTGTGCTGTTCGCCGGGCTCGATGACGTGGTGCTCGAAAGCATCGCCGTCGGTGCGGTGGGCTGGGTGTCCGGGATGTCCAACGCCTTCCCGAAAGAAGGCGAGACGCTGTTCCGCCTGGCCCGCGATGGCCGCTTCAAAGAGGCCATGCCGATCTACGAATGGTTCATGCCACTGCTGCACCTCGATGCCCGCCCGGACCTGGTGCAATGCATCAAGCTCTGTGAGGAACTGATGGGCCGCGGCACGGCGCTGACCCGTCCACCTCGCCTGGGTCTGCTTGACCACGAGCGCAGCGAGGTCGAGGCGCTGGTCAAGGCCGCGCTCGCCAACCGCCCGAGCTTGCCGGACGTCGGCCTGTAACCGCCCCTCCCCACTGCCGCGCTCGGCATCGAGCGCGGCCATGCCGAGCATTTTTTATGTCAGCCATTATCGGCCACAACTTTATCGGCTTCGGCCGCAGCGCCGCAGGTGATCAGGTTCTGCACAGCGTCGACGCCCACAGCGGTGAACTGCTGCCTTATGGCTTTAGCCAGGCCAGCACCGAGGAAGTCGACGACGCCGCCCACTTCGCTGCCAGGGCCTACCCGATTTATCGCAACCTGCCGGCCACGGTCCGCGCTGGTTTTCTCGAAACCATCGCCGAAGAAATTGACGCTCTGGGCGATGACTTCATCGCCATCGTCTGTCGCGAGACGGCTCTGCCCGCTGCGCGGACTCAGGGCGAACGGGCGCGAACCAGCGGCCAGTTGCGGCTGTTCGCCCGGGTGCTGCGTCAAGGCGACTTCCTCGGTGCGCGTATCGACCGCGCCCTGCCTGAGCGCCAACCTTTGCCACGGCCTGATGTGCGCCAGTGGCGCATCGGCCTGGGCCCGGTGGCGGTGTTCGGTGCGAGTAACTTTCCACTGGCGTTTTCCACCGCCGGTGGCGATACCGCCGCCGCCCTGGCCGCGGGTTGCCCGGTGGTGTTCAAGGCCCACAGCGGGCATATGGCAACCGCCGAGCTGGTGGCGGCAGCGATCATTCGCGCGGCACAGCGCAGTGGCATGCCTGAAGGCGTGTTCAACATGATTTATGGCGCGGGCGTCGGTGAGGCGCTGGTCAAACACCCGGCGATCCAGGCGGTGGGGTTCACCGGCTCGCTCAACGGTGGCCGGGGGCTGTGCGACATGGCCGCTGCAAGGCCGCAACCGATACCGGTGTTCGCCGAGATGTCGAGCATCAACCCGGTGCTGCTGCTACCCGCCGCCCTCGCGGCCCGCAGCGCAAGCATCGCCAGCGAATTGAGCGCTTCGATCGTGCTGGGGGGCGGCCAGTTCTGTACCAATCCGGGGTTGATCATCGGCCTGCACTCGACGGCGTTCAGCGCCTGCATCGAACAACTCACCGCGCAGATCAACGAAAAACCGCCACAAACCCTGCTCAACAGCGGTACCCGGCGTAGTTATGAAGGCGGCGTGCAGCGCTTGCTCAAGCATCCACGGGTGACGCGCTTGAGCGGCGCCTGCACGTCAGGCAATCAGGTGCAGCCGCAGTTGTTCAAGGCTGACGTCAGCCTGCTGCTTGAAGGGGATGAGGTGCTACAGGAGGAAGTGTTCGGTCCGGCCAGCATCGTGCTGGAGGTGGCCGACGAGCAAGAACTCAGGTTGGCGCTGTGTGCCTTGCACGGGCAACTGACCGCCACGCTGATCGCCGAACCGCAAGACCTTGCGCTGTGCGCGCAGCTGATACCGATCCTCGAACAGAAAGCCGGACGCCTGCTGCTCAACGGTTATCCGACCGGTGTCGAGGTGTGCGATGCAATGGTCCACGGCGGACCGTATCCGGCGACGTCGGATGCTCGCGGCACTTCGGTCGGCAGCCTGGCAATCGAGCGGTTCCTGCGACCGGTGTGCTATCAGAACTGTCCGGACAGGTTACTGCCGGACGCCCTGAAGAACGCCAACCCACTGGGAATTTTACGTCTGGTCGATGGGGTGAATACCCGCGAAGGGTTGGGTGACGAATAGACCTGATCTGCCTCGATACCAGTCACTCACAAGGCCTCTGAAGTGGACACAAATCCTGTGGCGAGGGAGCTTGCTCCCGCTGGATCGCGAAGCGGTCCCAAATAGGTGACTGCGTTTTATCAGGTAGAACGCATCAGCCAGTTTTACGACTGCTACGCCCGAACGCAGGCCGGCGGGAGCAAGCTCCCTCGCCACAGGTCGGCGCTTTTCGTCAGTCGAACTGCGCGCGCAGCCAGGCCTGATACTCGGTAACGCCAGGCTCGCCTTCGCGGGGAGCCCAATGCGCGTGTTCACCCTCGCCCACCGGACGATACGGGCCGGCCTTGCATTCGAACATCACGCTGTCTGCTTCGAGTACGACCAGACCGTGATAAACACCGGCCGGCAGGTCGATCCCCAGCGTATCGCCGCCGCACTCCAGGATTCGCTTGGCAATCACCTGGCCCGCGTCGTCGAAAAGCAGCACACCCAGACGGCCCTTGAGGACCAACAGGGTTTCAGCCTTGTCATCGCTCAAATGCCGATGTGGCGGAACGTACGTCGATGGCTGCAAGCCCACCGCCATACGGTGGCACGGCTCCTCCATCTGATGGAAGTTGTGATGCTGTCGGCCACGAGGATTGGCCGCAGCTTTCTCGGCCAGCTCGGTAAACAGTGCTTGATCGAGAAAGCTCGGCGCGGCCATGACTTACATTCCTTTGACGGCGTAGATCCCGGCGGCGTTGCGCCAGTAGCCTTTGTAGTCCATGCCGTAACCGAAGATGTAGCGGTCGATGCACGGCAGACCGACGAAATCGGCTTTCAGGTCCGGGCGAGCCTTGCGGTCGTGGTCTTTATCGATCAGTACGGCGGTGTGCACGGCGCGGGCGCCAGCATGTTTGCAGAAGTCGATGATCGCGCCCAGGGTGTGACCTTCGTCGAGGATGTCGTCGATGATCAGCACGTCACGGTCGATGAACGAGACTTCTGGCTTGGCCTTCCAGAACAGGTCGCCACCGCTGGTTTCGTTGCGATAGCGGGTAGCGTGCAGATAGGACGCTTCCAGCGGGAAATTCAGATGGGTCAGCAGTTTGCCGGAGAAAATCAGGCCGCCGTTCATCACGCAGAAGACCACCGGGTTGCTATCAGCCAGCTGATCGTTGATTTGCGCACCCACGCGGGCGATGGCCGCCTCGACTTCAGCTTCGGTGTACAGGCAGTCAGCCTCTCGCATGATTTGACGGATATGCTCGAGATCAGCGGACATGGTGCTCTCCAAGGGGTGGCGGATTCGGAAAAGCGAGCAAAGGTACGCATCCAGCCGGGTCAGATCAAGCGTTTCTGGACTAACGTACTGTATGTCTATAGGACAACACCCTCGGATAGATTAATCTAGGCCGGTTTTTTTGCCCGCCGCCGGAGCCTTTCCCCATGCCCATCCGTGAGATCCGCCATCCGCTGATCCGACACAAACTTGGCCTTATGCGCCGCGCCGACATTAGCACGAAGAATTTCCGCGAGCTCGCTCAGGAAGTCGGTGCCCTGCTGACCTACGAGGCGACCAAAGACCTGCCCCTTGAAACCTACGATATCGAAGGCTGGTGCGGCACCGTTTCGGTCGAGAAGATCGCCGGCAAGAAAATTACCGTGGTGCCGATCCTGCGCGCCGGCATCGGCATGCTTGAAGGCGTGCTCAGCCTGATCCCGGGCGCCAAAGTCAGCGCCGTGGGCGTGGCCCGCAATGAGGAAACCCTCGAAGCGCACACCTATCTGGAAAAACTGGTTCCGGAAATCGACGAACGCCTGGCAATGATCATCGACCCGATGCTCGCCACCGGAGGTTCGATGGTCGCCACCATCGACCTGCTGAAAAAGGCCGGTTGCAAGGACATCCGCGCGATGGTCCTGGTAGCCGCTCCTGAAGGCATCGCCGCGGTAGAGAAGGCTCACCCGGACGTGACCATCTACACCGCGTCCATTGATCAAAAACTGAACGAACACGGCTACATCATCCCGGGTCTGGGCGATGCCGGCGACAAGATCTTCGGCACCAAGCAGAAGGACGCGTGAGCATGCGGGATGAGTTCAACGACCCGCTCTGGCGCACAGTGCTGTCTGGTGCGCAGATGCTGTTCGTGGCGTTTGGCGCGTTGGTGTTGATGCCGCTGATTACCGGCCTCGACCCGAATGTCGCGCTGTTCACGGCGGGCCTCGGGACTCTGCTGTTCCAGGTGGTCACCGGGCGGCAAGTGCCGGTGTTCCTGGCGTCGAGCTTTGCCTTCATCACCCCGATCATTCTTGCCAAGGGCCAGTTCGGCCTCGCGGCGACCATGGGCGGGGTGATGGCGGCCGGTTTCGTTTATACCTTTCTCGGCGTGGCCGTGAAGATCAAGGGCACCGGTTTCATCGACCGTTTGTTGCCACCAGTGGTGATTGGCCCGGTGATCATCTCGATCGGCCTGGCAATGGCGCCGATTGCTGCGAACATGGCGATGGGCAAGGCCGGTGACGGTTCCGAACTGATTCACTACCAGACCGCCATGATGATCTCCATGCCGGCGCTGCTGACGACGCTGATCGTGGCGGTGTTCGGCAGAGGCATCTTCCGCCTGGTGCCGATCATCTCCGGCGTACTGGTCGGGTTTGCCATGGCGTTCTTCTTCGGCGTCGTCGACACCGCGAAGATTGCTGCCGCGCCGTGGTTTGCGTTGCCGCACTTCACCGCTCCGGAATTCAACTGGCAGGCGATTCTGTTTATCGTCCCGGTGGCGCTGGCCCCGGCCATCGAGCATATCGGCGGCGTGATCGCAGTCGGCAGCGTGACCGGACGTGATTACCTGAAGAAACCCGGCCTGCACCGCACGCTGTTTGGCGATGGCATCGCAACCACTGCCGCCGGCCTACTCGGCGGGCCACCTAACACCACGTACGCCGAAGTGACTGGCGCGGTGATGCTGACCAAGAACTACAACCCGAAAATCATGACCTGGGCGGCGATCTTTGCCATCAGCCTGGCGTTTATCGGCAAGTTCGGCGCACTGCTGCAAAGCATCCCGGTGCCCGTCATGGGCGGGATTCTTTGCCTGTTGTTCGGGTCGATTGCTGCGGTGGGCATGAATACCATGATCCGCCACAAGATCGATTTGGCTGAAGCGCGCAACCTGGTGATTGTCTCGGTCACGCTGGTGTTCGGGATTGGCGGCATGCTGGTCGGCACCGGTACCGGCGCGCAGGACTTCGGCCTCAAGGGCATCGCGCTATGCGCTGTCGTGGCGATCGCGCTGAACCTGATTCTGCCGGGCAATGACAGCTGGAAGCACAAGAAAGCGGATGAGCCGTTGCTTTAACGGCTTATACAGCCCCCTGTGGCGAGGGAGCTTGCTCCCGCTGGGTCGCGAAGCGACCCTAAAACCTGCAACCGCATATCTTCAGACATATCGCGTTTGCCGAATTTACGACTGCTTCGCAGCCGAGCGGGAGCAAGCTCCCTCGCCACATTACCGTTCGCCTACAACGCCAGCGGCGCTCTTTCACACAAGATGTTCAACGCCTGCGCCCACTGCGGGTCATCATTGAGACACGGCACCAGCACCAACTCCTCGCCGCCCGCCTCGCGGAACTGCTCGAGCCCACGGTCACCGATCTCTTCCAGGGTTTCGATGCAGTCGGCCACAAACGCCGGGCACATCACCAGAATCTTCTTCACACCTTGCTTGGCCAACGCGTCAAGACGCGCTTCGGTGTAGGGTTCGATCCATTTGGCGCGACCCAGCCGTGACTGGAACGACACCGACCATTTGCCGTCCGGCAAGCCCAAGCGCTCGGCAAATGCTGCCGCGGTACGCAGGCACTGACCGCGATAACAGGTTGCAACCACTTCCGGCGGCGCGCCGGCACAGCAATCACCGTCGCCCTCAAAGCTATGGCCCGGGTTGAGCTTCTTCAGGTGCCGCTCCGGCAAACCATGGAAGCTCAGCAGCAGATGATCGTAATCCTGCTCCAGGTACGGCCTGGCACTGGCCACCAGCGCATCGAGGTATTCCGGTTGATCGTAGAACGGCTGGAGAATCGAGAACTGCACATTCAGTTTTTTCTCGCGCACCACCCGCTTGGCCTCTTCAATCACCGTGGTCACGGTGCTGTCGGCGAACTGCGGATAAAGCGGTGCGAGGGTGACTTTTTTGATCCCTTGAGCAGCCATGCGGGTCAACACCGACTCAATCGACGGCTCGCCGTAACGCATGGCCAACTCGACCGGCCCTTGGGTCCACTGCGCGGTCATCGCTTGCTGCAAACGGCGACTGAGCACCACCAGCGGCGAACCTTCGTCCCACCAGATCGAGGCATAGGCGTGAGCCGATTGCTCAGGGCGCTTGATCAGAATCAGCGAGACCAGCAAACGTCGCACCGGCCATGGCAGGTCAATGACGTAAGGGTCCATCAGAAATTGATTGAGGTAGCTGCGCACGTCCGCCACCTGTGTGGAAGCGGGCGAACCCAAATTGACCAGGAGCAACGCGTGATCGGTCATGCAACGTCCTATTTCAAAGGCGGCTGGACACGTCGTCCAGGGCCGCACGCAAATCAGTGAAGCGGAATGTGAAACCCGCCGCCAGCAGGCGCGCCGGCGTCGCCCGCTGACCACCCAGCAGCAACAGTGACAACTCGCCAAGACCGACCTTCAGCACAAATGACGGCATCGGCATGAACGCCGGCCGGTGCAAAACGCCGGCGAGGGTCTTGGCGAACTCGCGATTGCGCACCGGTTTTGGCGCGCACGCATTATAAGGACCGCTGGCGTCTTTCTGATGCAAAAGAAAATCAATCAGGGCGATTTGATCGTCGATGTGAATCCAGGGCATCCACTGCCGACCATTACCGATCGGCCCGCCCAGCCCCAATTTGAACGGCAATAACAGCCGCGACAAAAAGCCGCCCTCCGCCGACAGCACCAACCCGGTACGCACCAGCACTACCCGAATCCCCAGCGTCTCGGCGCGCTGTGCGGTCTCCTCCCAGGCAATGCACAACTGGCTGGCGAAGTCTTCGCTGACCGGCGGCGATTTCTCGGTCAGCTCACGCTCACCGCCATCGCCGTACCAGCCGACTGCGGAGCCCGAAATCAACAACTGCGGTTTCTGCTCGAGGCTTTCAAGCCAGGCCAACAGGGTTTCGGTAAGCCTGATTCGACTGTTCCAGAGCAGCGCCTTGCGTCGATGAGTCCACAAGCGATCAGCAATCGGTGCACCCGCGAGATTGATCACCGCATCCACCGGACGTTGGCCAATGTCTTCCAGACGCCTGACGCCACGTACCTGCGTGCCGCACAATTTGGCGACTTGTTCGGGCCTGCGACTCCACACCGTCAGGCTATGGCCCTGGCTCAACCAGTGTCGGCAGAGTTGACGTCCTATCAAACCAGTACCGCCGGTCAGCAATATGTGCATGACATCTTCCTCGCGTGGCGTTTTACCCTGATCACTAGTCTATTTTTATAAGCAGGGATGTTTCGGATCTGGCAGGTTCTGTGTTTAACAATAGGCCAACCTGCCAGAACGAGAACGCTGAAAG
This sequence comes from Pseudomonas sp. GW822-FHT04C11, assembly GCF_058800905.1. Taxonomy (NCBI): domain Bacteria; kingdom Pseudomonadati; phylum Pseudomonadota; class Gammaproteobacteria; order Pseudomonadales; family Pseudomonadaceae; genus Pseudomonas; species Pseudomonas sp. GW822-FHT04C11. Next base: position 273,181 of record NZ_JBXAMS010000006.1, read on the forward strand.
TTATACCAGAAAACAATGTTGTATAGGTTTAACCTGCAGCGTAGCCTGTACAGAAAGGTAAACGAGGCCTCTATGACTGTACCCATCGCAATCATCGGCACCGGCATCGCCGGACTCTCGGCAGCCCAAGCCTTGCAAGAGGCCGGGTACGTCGTTCAATTGTTCGATAAAAGCCGTGGCAGCGGCGGTCGCATGTCGAGCAAACGCAGCGACGCCGGCGCACTGGACATGGGCGCACAATATTTCACCGCCCGTGATCGCCGCTTTGTCATTGAAGTCCAGCGCTGGCAAGCCAATGGCTGGGTCGCCGAATGGACGCCGCAGCTCTACCACTATCAGGGTGGCCAGCTCAGCCCATCACCGGATGAACAGACCCGCTGGGTCGGCACCCCACGCATGAGCGCCATCACCCGCGCGCTGATCGGCGATACGGAAGCGCATTTCGCTTGCCGGATTACCGAGGTCTATCGTGGCGAAGAACATTGGCATTTGCAGGATGCCGAAGGCTTCACCCACGGCCCCTTCAGCCATGTCGTCATCGCTACGCCTGCGCCGCAAGCCACTGCCCTGCTGGCCTCCGCGCCGAAACTCGCCGGGGTCGCCGCCGGGGTAAAAATGGACCCGACCTGGGCCATTGCGCTGGCCTTCGACACGCCGCTGGATACGCCGATGGAAGGCTGCTTTGTACAGGACAGCCCACTCGACTGGCTGGCGCGTAACCGTAGCAAACCGGGGCGCGACACTACCCTCGACACCTGGGTATTGCACGCCAACAGCAACTGGAGCCGACAACATATCGACCTGTCTAAAGAGGCAGTGATCGAGCAACTGCACGGCGCCTTCGCCGAGTTGCTGCACGATTCCATGCCTGCGCCGGTCTTCAGCCTTGCCCATCGCTGGCTCTACGCCCGTCCGTCCAGCAGCCATGAATGGGGCGTATTGGCCGATGCCGACCTGGGCTTGTACGTGTGTGGCGACTGGTGCCTGTCAGGGCGGGTCGAAGGCGCCTGGATGAGCGGCCAGGAAGCAGCTCGCCGCCTGCACGCACACTTGCAGTGAAACGCGTCAACCCGCGCAGACATTGCACGATGAATCCCACAGGAAGAGGGAGCCGGTAAAACTTGTACAAACAATTTGACTTGTACACCCTTGGATCTATGATCAAACCGTGTTGTACAGCGCGAACAGCCTGTACAGGTATAGATCCGAGGTGCCTCCATGCCCAGCGACTCAGCAAGCAAACCGAAAATCGCTGTCAGTGCCTGCCTGATGGGCGCCGAGGTACGTTACAACGGCGGGCATAAAGCCTCTCCGCTGTGCAGTCGAACCCTCACGGATTATTTCGAGTTCATTGCAGTGTGCCCGGAGGTCGCCATCGGCCTGGGGGTTCCCCGCGAACCGATTCGACTGGTCGGCAATCCGCAGCAACCTCGCGCCGTCGGTACGGTTCACCACGAACTGGATGTCACTCAGGCGCTGACGAACTACGGCCAGCAAATGGCCGGCGCGCTGGGCGATATTTGCGGCTATATCTTCATGCAAAAATCACCGTCCTGTGGCCTGGAGCGAGTCAAGGTTTACCACGCCAACGGCAGCCCGCACGACGGCGGTGCACGCGGCATCTACGCTCAAGCGTTTTGTGCCCGACACCCGGACCTGCCGGTGGAAGAAGACGGTCGACTGAACGATCCCGTACTACGCGAGAATTTCCTGACCCGGGTATTTGCCTACTCAGCCTGGCAGGAGCTCCTGCAAAACGGCTTGAGTCGCAATGGCCTGACCGACTTTCACGCACGCTACAAATACCTGTTGATGGCCCATAACCCACTGCAATACCAAGCCTTGGGCAAGCTCCTGGGTGATATGGGCCAGACCGATCCCGATGAACTCGGCCCGCGCTATTTCAGCGAGCTGATGGCGGCACTGAAAAAATGTGCCACCCGCGGCACCCACACCAATGTGCTGCAACACCTCAGCGGCTATCTCAAACAGGTCATCAGCGCCGAAGACAAACAGGAAGTGCAGCATGTGATCGGTCAGTACCGCCACGGCATCGTGCCCTTGGTGGTACCGCTGACATTGCTCAAGCATCACTTGCGCCATCATCCCGATCCGTACGTTATGCAGCAGGCGTACCTGCAACCGCACCCGGAAAATCTCAGCTTGCGAAATGCGATTTAAATGAAAACCGAACCTGACATTCATCCCCATGACGACAGCCCAGCCACCGGCGATCAACAGCCCCCGGAGAACGATTGGCTGCCGATTCGCGAAGTTGCACGAATCACCGGCGTCAACGCCGTTACCCTGCGCGCCTGGGAACGTCGCTATGGCCTGATCGTGCCGCTGCGTACGTCCAAGGGACACCGACTGTTCTCGGTCGAACATGTGCAGCGGATCCATGACATTCTCACCTGGCTCAATCGCGGCGTGGCCGTCAGCCAGATCAAACAGCTGCTGGATACGCCAGCAGCATTGCGTGAACCGGTCACAAATGACTGGCACGTCCTGCGCCTCAAGCTGATGCAGGCGATCGGACAACTCGCTGAGCGCCAGCTCGATGAGACGCTCAATCAGGCCATGTCGTTGTATCCACCGCGCACCTTGTGCGAGCAACTGCTGATGCCGCTGCTGGCCGAACTCGAGCAGCGCTGGCAAGGTCAGTTTGGCGCGCAGATGGAGCGGGCGTTCTTTTATTCCTGGTTGCGCAGCAAGTTCGGTGCGAGGGTCTACCACAACAACCGTCAGTTGCGCGGCGCGCCGTTGCTGCTGATCAATCACTCCGACTTACCCCTGGAGCCGCATCTGTGGCTCATCGCCTGGCTGATCAGCAGCGCCGATTGCCCCGTGGAAGTGTTCGACTGGCCGTTGCCAGCCGGCGAATTGGCACTGGCGGTCGAGCATCTGCAAGCGCGTGGCGTGCTGCTGTATTCCAGTAAAACAATCGATCTCAAACATTTATTGAAACTTCTGACCAATGTCGACGGCCCAAAACTCATGGCCGGCCCTGCGGTGTGCATCCACCACGCCGAGTTGTCCGCCAAAACCTCTGAAATAGCCGATTTATTTCTGGCCGAAGATCCGTTGTCGGCCCATCAGGCACTGGTTCAGCGTGGGCTCATTTAAATGCTTGTAGGCAAAACTTCCCTGCAATTGATCTGGCTGCGCAGCGACTTGCGTCTGCATGACAACACTGCCCTCTCGGCCGCCGCAGCTCGTGGTCCATGCGTGGCGGTGTATTTGTTGAGCCCGCAGCAATGGCATGCCCACGATGATGCACCGTGCAAAGTGGATTTCTGGCTGCGTAACCTGCTCGAGTTGAGCCACGCCCTCGGCGAGCTGAACATTCCCTTGCTGATCCGTACTGCCGCACGCTGGGATGATGCGCCGCAGGTGCTTGGCCAGTTATGCACAGAGCTGAACGTCGAGGCGGTTCACGTCAACGAGGAATACGGCGTGAATGAAAGTCGCCGTGATGCAGCCGTCAGCAAGACTCTCGACGCTGCGGGCATTGGCTTTTACAGCTACCTCGATCAATTGCTGCTCAAGCCCGGCAGCGTGCTGACCAAAACCGGTACGTACTTCCAGGTCTTCAGCCAATTCCGCAAAGCTTGCTACACCCGCCTGCAGGTTGCATTACCGCGCCTGATTGCCGCCCCCGGGGTTCAGATGCCAACGGCCATCAACCGTGACCCGATTCCATTGCAGGTCGAGGGCTTCGACACACCAAGCGAACATCTGCGCGTGCTCTGGCCCGCCGGTGAAGGTGAAGCTCATCGGCGTCTGGAGCACTTCGCCCAAGGGCAGATTGATGACTACAAGGACCAACGCGACTTCCCGGCTAAACCCGGTACCAGCCAGTTGTCCGCGTACCTCGCAGCCGGGGTGATTTCGCCACGCCAGTGCCTGCACGCCGCCGTGCAAAGCAATCAAGGCGAGTTCGAAAGCGGCAGCGTCGGCGTCATCACCTGGATCAACGAACTGCTCTGGCGCGAGTTTTACAAACACATTCTGGTGGGCTATCCACGGGTCTCCCGGCACCGCGCCTTTCGCCCGGAAACCGAAGCCCTTGCCTGGCGCGACGCTCCGGATGAGCTGGCGGCCTGGAAAGAGGCGCGCACCGGGCTGCCGATCATCGATGCTGCCATGCGCCAACTGCTGGAAACCGGCTGGATGCACAACCGTCTGCGGATGCTGGTGGCGATGTTCCTGACAAAAAACCTGCTGATCGACTGGCGCGAAGGTGAGCGTTTTTTCATGCGCCATTTGATTGATGGCGATCTGGCCGCGAACAACGGCGGCTGGCAGTGGAGCGCTTCCACCGGCACCGATTCGGCGCCCTGGTTCCGGATTTTCAACCCGCTGAGCCAGTCGGAAAAATTCGACGCTGAAGGTCTGTTCATCAAGCACTGGCTGCCGGAACTGGCGGGGCTGAACAACAAATCTATCCACAATCCGGCGGCCATGGGCGGACTGTTTGGCGTGGCCGACTATCCACTGCCAATCGTCAATCTGGGTCAGTCACGCGAGCGCGCACTGGCGGCATTCAAACATTTGCCTTCGCGTCTGGATCTCGGAGCGAGACATGACTGAAAAGGAGAGTGGATTGAGTCATACAACGCCACGACGGTATTGGCTGACGGGAGCCGGCAACGGCATTGGTGCTGCACTGGCCGAGGAACTGTTGAAGTCCGGCATGCACCTGGCGGTCAGTGCTCGCACGATTGCACCATTGAAAGTCCTGGCCCAGCGCTATCCGGGGCAAGTGCTGGTGGTGGCGGGCAATCTGACCAGCAGTCAGACCGTGCGCGAGATTGGCGAACGGATCCAACAGGAGTGGGGCTCGCTGGACACCGTGATTATCAATGCCGGCACCTGTGAATATGTTGACACACAGCAGTTCGACACCTCGATCATCGAACATGTGGTGCGCACCAACCTGCTCGCCAGCAGCTATTGCATCGACGCCGCCCTGCCGCTGCTGCGCGCTGGTATCGCCCCCCATCTGGTGGGTATCGCCAGCTCAGTGACTGATCTGGCCCTGCCTCGGACCGAAGCTTATGGCGCCTCGAAAGCCGGGCTGCGGTATCTGTTTGAGTCCCTGCGCATCGACCCCGCCTCGGAAGGTGTTGAAATCACCCTGGTTAGCCCCGGTTCCGTCGCCCCCCTGCTGAGCGGGAACAACGACTATCCAATGCCACAAATCTGGTCGGCCGACAACGCCGCACGCCACGTCGTCGAAACCCTCAAGCAGCGCCCGCAGGAAATCCCCCTCCTGGCCCTGTCGATGGTTGCACTCTGGCCTTTGTCGAAAATGTCCAACCGCGCAAAATTAGTGATCGGCAAACGCATGGTCAGGCGCGCGCCGCCAAGCATCGATACGCCGCAAACGGATCATGACCAACACCTGTCGACAACCCCATCCGGTTGAGCGTCCGTCAGGCCTTTCACACAGTTACGGCGCGCTGCCTTACACTGCGCACCTATGAACACGATCCCCATCAAGACCATCGCCGAACCGGCGGTCACCTGCTCGACCTGCGCAGCCTGCTGTTGCCAGCTCGAAGTCATGCTGATCACCGACACTGGCGTGCCCGAGCGTTTTATCGACACCGACGATTGGGGCGGGGAAGTCATGCTGCGCCTGGATGACGGCTGGTGCGCCGCGCTGGATCGCGACAGCATGATGTGCACCATTTACGAAAAGCGCCCGCTGATCTGCCGGGAGTTCGAGATGGGCGCACCGGAGTGCATCGACGAGCGCCAGGGGATTGCGACGGTGTATCGCTGATCCTGATTTGCACAGCCCCCTCACCACAATTACCCACCATGCGTCGGCACATTACAGCGGCATCGTGTAATGCAACGCGTAGCTTTCTATACCGTCATTGGTGACGTTGATATGGGCGTTGGAGTAATGCGTCGCGCGAATCCCGATTTCATGCCCGCCAGCAAACCGCAGGCCGAACCCCAATCGATCCTCAAATTGAAAAGCCTCGCCCAACCGGCGATCGTCCACTTCGTCGTGAGCGAATACCGCAACGCCGATGCCGGCCTCCAGATAAGGTTTGACGGTTTGCCCGGAAAACTCATAAACGAACACCGGAGAGAACGACAGGCTGTGATTGCTTACAGTCTTGTCACCATTCCAATAGGTGTACGCACCGCTCCAGTAGCCCGTCACGCGCCCGACATCAGTCTGCCACCAGCTTTTGTCCCAATCCCATTGCAGGCCCAGGCGATAAGTCTGGGTCGAACCGCTGGTCTGGCCAACCGCAAACTCGACGCCAGCGGCTTGTGCGGTAAAACTGTGCCCCAACAACGCGACCGCGATCGCGGCTAAACAGAACAGTCGCTTCATGAGAAACATCCTTTTCTGAACGATTATGTTTGGTTTTTATGGCTCGCCAGTCGTGCTATGAAAATCCACGCTTCAACAGAAATTCATCCACGTGAAGCGCTCCCCAATCGATTTTCTACAGACTGAAGCTTTGCACAACACCGGCGTTATGCCAGAGCAGCGGCAGGATATTTCTCAAGTGCTCGGGGCTGGCACTGGTCCAGAACTGCGCGTCGCGAGGTGGCCCTACTGCGAGCAACTCACGCTCGGCCAGCAGGCGCTGGGTTTGCCGGGCAACCGCCGCGCCAGTATCGATCAGGCTGATATCGGCGGGGAGCATTTGCTTGAGCAATGGCTTGAGGAAAGGATAGTGCGTGCAACCGAGAATAATCGTGTCACACCCGCCCGCCAGCAGAGGTTCGAGATAACCGGCCAGTAACTGGCACAGCTCCTGGCTGTGCAGGTCACCGGCTTCGATCAGTTCCACCAACCCTGGGCACGGCTGAGTGATGACCCGTACATCGGTAGCAAAACGGTCGAGCAAGGCCGCGAACTTGGCGCTCTGCAACGTCCCGGTAGTGGCGAGCACACCGACCACGCCACTGCGAGTGGCCGCGGCAGCTGGCTTGACCGCAGGCTCCATGCCGATGATGGGCCAGTCCGGGTAGTCGCGACGCAAATCCGCGACACCGGCCACGGTTGCCGTGTTGCAGGCCACGACCAAGGCCTTGGCACCTTGCCGGACAAAAAACTCCGCGACTACGCTGCAACGCTGGCGAATGAACTCGGGAGATTTCTCGCCATAGGGAATGTTCCCGCAATCGCCGACATACAACAGCGATTCATTGGGCAACAATTGCTGGATCTCGGCCAGCACCGACAACCCGCCGACCCCGGAATCGAACACGCCGATGGGCGCTTCACGCATGCCTGCCCCCGCAAACACTGCAGCCTGGATCACGCTTGACCCGCAACTCGCGGAACCGCGCCCCCAAGGCATCGATTAATAATAACCGTCCCACCAACGGCTCACCGAACCCGACCAACAGTTTCAGCGCCTCAAGCGCTTGCAGGCTACCCACCAACCCCACCAACGGACCGAGCACGCCGGCCTCGCTGCAGGTCAGTTCGGCTTCGCTGCCGTGCCCGTACAAGCAGTGGTAACACGGGCTTTCGGCGCGACGTGGGTCGAACACCGACAACTGCCCTTCCAGGCGAATCGCCGCACCGCTGACCAAGGGTTTTCGCGCCGCTACACACGCCGCGTTCACCGCTTCGCGGGTGGAAAAATTGTCGGAGCAATCGAGCACCACATCGACCGCCGACACCGCAGCGGCCAACGAGTCTTCGTCCAGCGCGGTGCGATGAGCGATCAGTTGAATCTCGGGGTTTAACGCTGTCAGACGCCGGATCGCCGAGTCGACCTTGCTCAGCCCGACGCTGTCGGTATCGTGAATGATCTGCCGTTGCAGGTTGGTCAGGTCGACCGTATCGAAGTCCGCCAGATGCAACTCACCGACGCCGGCAGCCGCCAGGTACAGCGCGACCGGCGCACCAAGCCCGCCGAGGCCGACGATCAAGACGCGGCTTTGCTTGAGTCGCAATTGGCCGTCGATGTCGACGTGTTGCAACAGAATCTGCCGGCTATACCGCAACAGCTCCTGATCATTCAGCACGGTAGACGCCCCAGACTGATACGTTCATGGTCACCGAGGTCCTTGCGGCTGTGGACCTCTTCAAAACCTTGGGTCAGCAGCAAATCGCGCACGGCATCGGCCTGATCATAACCGTGCTCGAGCATCAACCAGCCGCCCGCCTCCAGGTGGCCAGGCGCCTGGGCGATGATCAAACGCAAGTCATCGAGCCCGTCGGTGCCGGCCACCAACGCACTGGCCGGCTCGAAACGCACGTCACCGACCACCAGGTGCGGGTCGGCGCAGGCGATATAAGGCGGGTTGCTGATGATCAGCGTGTAACGATGATCTTTCAGCGCACTGAACCAGTGACTGCTGAGCACCGTGACGTTGTTCAAGTGCAGACGCTGGCGATTGCGCTCGGCCAGGGCCACGGCCTCGAGGATCCGGTCCACTGCAGTGACTTGCCAGGCTGGACGCTCGCTGGCCAACGCCAGGGCAATCGCGCCGCTGCCGGTGCCCAGATCGAGAACCTTGGCCGGTGTCGCGGGCAACAGTTCCAGGGCAGTTTCAACCAGCAACTCGGTGTCCGGACGCGGGATCAGCGTATGCGGCGCCACTTCCAGGTCCAGCTTCCAGAAGCCCTGCTGGCCGAGAATATAGGCCACCGGCTCGCCGGCGCGGCGACGTTGCAGGTACTCGGCAAAGATCAGCGCGGCTTCGCTGGGAACGATGCGCTCCGGCCAGGTGTGCAGAAAACTGCGGGACTTGCCCAGGGCCGCGGCCAGCAGCAATTCAGCATCCAGGCGCGCGGTCGGCGAGTCAGGCAGGTCGGCTGCACGTAACAAACTGGCAATGATGGTCATTTATTCACCTATCGCTGCCAGTTGATCTGCCTGGAATTCGGCCAATAACGGCTCGATCACGGCATCGACGCCACCCGCGAGGATTTCGTCGAGGGAATACAGCGTCAGGTTGACCCGATGGTCGGTGACCCGCCCCTGGGCGAAATTGTAGGTACGGATTCGCTCGGAGCGGTCGCCCGAGCCCACCAGCAATTTGCGCTCGCTGGCGATGGCATTCGCCGCAGCGCTGGTTTGCTGGTCATTCAATTTAGCCGAGAGCCAGGACATCGCCCGCGCCCGGTTCTTGTGCTGGGACCGTTCTTCCTGGCACTCGACCACGATGCCCGACGGCAAATGGGTAATCCGGATCGCCGAGTCGGTCTTGTTCACGTGCTGACCGCCTGCGCCGGAGGAGCGATAGGTATCGACGCGCAAATCTGCCGGGTTGATCTCGATCGCTTCCTGTTCGTCCGGCTCAGGCAATACCGCCACGGTACACGCCGAGGTGTGGATACGGCCCTGGGATTCGGTGGCCGGAACCCGTTGCACGCGGTGCGCGCCGGATTCGAACTTCAGCTTGCCGTAGACATTGTCGCCTTCGACCCGCGCGATAACTTCCTTGAAGCCGCCGTGTTCGCCGATGTTCTCCGACAGAATCTCGACCCGCCAGCCACGCCGTTCGGCGTAACGCGAATACATGCGGAACAGATCGCCGGAGAAGATCGCCGCTTCGTCGCCGCCAGTACCGGCACGAATTTCCAGGAACACGTTGCGCCCGTCGTTCGGGTCCTTGGGCAACAGCATGCGTTGCAGGCTGGCTTCAAGTTCGATCAGTTGCTCTTTGGCTTCGCGGACTTCTTCGACGGCCATTTCGCGCATGTCCGGATCGCTGTCCTTAAGCAGCGCCTGGGCACCTTCGAGATCGCCCTGGACCTTGAGCAGCTGTTTATAGGTGGCGACAATCGGCTCAACTTCCGCGTATTCCTTGGAATAGGTGCGGAATTTGTTCTGATCGGAAATGACTTCGCCATCGCCAAGCAAGGCGGTCAGTTCCTCGAAACGGTCCTGGAGGATGTCCAGCTTATTGAGCAGTGACGCTTTCATTGCGGTTTTTTATCCGAAGAGCTATCCGAGTTGCCCTCACCGAGGGCAAAGAGTTCCTGGGCCATGGCCAGCGCATCGAGGCGGCCTTCGGCGGTAAGCTTTTTCAACTGCACGCTGGGGGCATGCAACAGTTTGTTGGTCAGGCCACGAGCCAGTTGCACCAGCACGTCTTCAGCGCTGCTGCCGTTGGCAAGCAGACGCTGGGCCTTTTGCAATTCTTCATCACGCAGGCGTTCGCTCTGTTGACGATAGGCCTTGAGCACATCCACCGCTGCCAGTTCACGCAGACGAACCATGAAGTCATCGGCGCCGATGGAAACCATCTCTTCCGCCGCCTGGGCAGCACCCTGACGGCTCTTGAGGTTTTCAGCGACCACTTCGTGGAGATCGTCGACGCTATAGAGGTAAACGTCGTCCAACTCGCCGACTTCCGGTTCGATATCCCGTGGTACAGCGATATCAACCATGAAGATCGGTTTATGTTTGCGCAGTTTCAAGGCACTTTCTACCGCGCCTTTGCCAAGAATCGGCAACTGGCTGGCGGTTGAGCTGATGACGATATCACTGCGCACCAGTTCTGCCGGGATGTCCGAGAGTAGCACCGCGTGGGCGCCAAACTGCTCAGCCAGGATGCTGGCGCGCTCCAGGGTCCGGTTGGCGACCACAATCCGCTTCACGCCCAGCTCATGCAAGTGGCGGGCGACCAGGGTAATGGTCTCGCCAGCGCCGATCAGCAATGCCTGGCTGCGCTGCAAATCGCTGAAAATCTGTTTCGCCAGGCTGACCGCGGCAAACGCCACGGACACCGGGTTTTCACCGATGGCGGTATCGGTTCGCACCTGTTTCGCCGCATTGAACGTGGCCTGGAACAAACGCCCAAGCAGCGGACCAATGGTTCCAGCCTCGCGGGCCACGGCATAGGCCGATTTCATCTGGCCGAGAATCTGTGGCTCGCCCAACACCAGCGAGTCGAGCCCGGAAGCGACACGCATCATGTGACGAACTGCCGCATCATCTTCGTGCACATAAGCGCTGGCACGCAGCTCTTCGAGGCTCAAATGGTGATAATCGGCCAACCAGCGCAACACGGTATCGGCAGAAAGCTGATCCTGTTCTATATAGAGTTCACTGCGATTGCAGGTGGAGAGGATCGCAGCTTCGCGGCTGTCGGTGAGTCGGCAGAGCTGCTGCAAGGCCTCAACCAGCTGTTCCGGGGTAAAAGCCACGCGCTCGCGGACGTCTACGGAAGCAGTCTTGTGGTTAATACCGAGTGCAAGGAAGGCCATTCAAGATCGCTGATGATGTCGAGAAGCCGACAATTGTCCTACTTCGCCTGACTCAGAACAACCATTGCCGACTATTGTCCTGATACCTTGCCTCTATACAGGGGCTCGAGCACCTGAACAGGGATTGAGTTCAACGGCAAATTGACAGGCCGGTTATGTTTGGTCGAAGGCTTGTGTCATGATGATCCGACCGCAGGTTAGTCGTCCTCTTCCCCTATGAATAGATCTTCCGCGTTGCTCCTCGCTTTTGTCTTCCTCAGCGGCTGCCAGGCCTTGGCACCCGTTTCGCCGAGCGGTACGCCGCCGGTCGAAGGCAGCACGAAGGCCCCTGAAAAGCCCAAGGTTTACAGCTCGTTCAGCGAAGACACGATCTTCAGCCTGCTGAGCGCGGAACTGGCTGGCCAACGCAATCGTTTCGACATTGCCCTGGACAACTACGTGACCCAGGCCGTCAACACCCAGGACCCGGGCATCTCCGAGCGAGCCTTTCGCATCGCCGAATACCTTGGCGCCGATCAGGCAGCGCTTGATAGCTCGCTGATCTGGGCGAAAAACGCGCCGAACGACCTCGAAGCACAGCGCGCCGCCGCCGTGCAGCTGGCCCGCGCCGGGCGTTATGACGACTCCATGGCCTATATGGAGAAGGTTCTGCTGGGCAAGGGCGATACTCACTTCGACTTCCTCGCCCTGTCTGCAGCCGATACCGATCAGGACACCCGCAACGGCCTGATGAAGAGTTTTGACCGTTTGCTGCTGCGCCACCCGAAGAACAGCCAGCTGATTTTCGGCAAGGCCCTGTTGCTGCAACAGGACGGTGACACCAAGGGTGCACTGGCACTGCTTGAGAAAAACCCTCCGCAAGACGGTGAAATCGCCCCGATTCTGTTGCGCGCGCGCCTGCTGCAAAGCCTTAACCGTGGCAAAGAAGCGCTGCCGCTGCTGGAAAAAAGCATCCGCAAATACCCGGACGACAAACGCTTGCGCCTGACGTATGCCCGCATGCTGGTCGAACAGGACCGCATGGACGACGCCAAAGAGCAGTTCTCAAGCCTGGTCCAGCAGTATCCAGAAGACGACGAGTTGCGCTATTCCCTGGCACTGGTTTGCCTGGAAGCCAAGGCCTGGAAGGAGGCCAAGGGTTACCTGGAAGACCTGATCGCCCGAGAAAGCCATGTCGACTCGGCCCACCTGAACCTGGGTCGCATCGCCGAAGAACGCAACGACCCGCAAGGCGCCCTGATCGAGTACGCACTGGTCGGCCCGGGCAACGACTATTTACCGGCGCAACTGCGTCAGTCCGACATCCTGATGAACAACGGACGCACCGCCGAAGCCCAAAGCCGTTTGGCCAGGGCACGCGACGAACAACCGGATTACGCGATCCAGCTGTATCTGATCGAAGCCGAAACCCTGTCTGCCAACAAGCAGGACGATCGCGCCTGGGCCGCTCTCGATAAAGGCTTGAAGCAGTATCCGGACGATCTGAATCTGCTTTATACCCGGGCCATGCTCGCGGAAAAACGCAATGACCTGGCGCAGATGGAAAAAGACCTGCGACTGATCATCAAGCGTGATCCGGATAACGCCATGGCGCTGAATGCCCTCGGTTACACCCTGTCCGACCGCACCACGCGTTACGACGAAGCCAAGACCTTGATCGAGCACGCGCACCAGCTGAACCCGGAAGACCCGGCTGTTCTCGACAGCCTCGGCTGGGTGAATTACCGCCTGGGCAACCTCGATGTAGCCGAACGCTACTTGCGCCAGGCCCTGGAGCGTTTCCCCGATCAGGAAGTCGCGGCGCACCTGGGTGAAGTCCTGTGGGCCAACGGCAAGCAACGCGAAGCCAAACAAATCTGGGGCAAATTCCTCAAGGAACAACCCGACAGCCCAACCCTGCGCAGCACCATCAAGCGCCTGACCGGTTCCGAGACTCTTTAAAATCATGTTTTTGCGCCACATCATCGTTTTCAGCTTCATCGCCCTGCTCGCCGGTTGCGCGGGCTTTGGCGCCCGTGAATCCGTCGAGGGCCACGGCAATCCCGCGCAATGGCGCGTGCACAAACAGCAATTGACCAGCCTCGACGGCTGGCAAATCAACGGCAAGGTCGGTATCCGGGCCCCGAAAGACTCGGGCAGCGGCACCGTGTTCTGGCTGCAACGACAGGACTATTACGATATTCGTCTGTCCGGCCCGCTCGGTCGCGGTGCTGCCCGCCTGACCGGTCGTCCTGGCCAGGTGTCGCTGGAAGTGGCCAACCAGGGTCGCTTTGAGGCGCCAACGCCTGAAGCCCTGCTTGAAGAACAGCTGGGCTGGAAACTGCCGGTTTCGCATTTGGTCTGGTGGGTTCGTGGATTGCCTGCACCTGACAGCAAAAGCCGCCTGAACCTGGATGCCGACAGTCGCCTGGCCACGCTTGAACAGGATGGCTGGCAAGTCGAGTACCTCAGCTACATCCAGCAAAACGGTTATTGGCTGCCTGAGCGGATCAAACTGCACGGCACCGACCTTGATGTCACGCTGGTGATCAAGGACTGGCAACCTCGCAAATTGGGGCAATGACATGCCTGCCACTCGCCTGACCCTGCCCTCGCCGGCAAAACTGAATTTGATGCTGCATATCCTGGGCCGCCGTGAAGACGGCTACCACGAGTTACAGACGCTGTTTCAATTTCTCGATTACGGCGACGAAATCACCTTCGCCGTACGCGATGACGGTGTCATTCGCCTGCACACCGAGTTCGAAGGCGTCCCTCACGACAGCAACCTGATCGTCAAAGCCGCGAAAAAACTTCAGGAACAATCCGGTTGTTCGCTGGGCATTGATATCTGGATCGAAAAAATCCTGCCCATGGGCGGTGGAATCGGTGGCGGCAGTTCGAATGCGGCCACCACGCTGCTGGGCCTCAATCATCTCTGGCAACTGGGCTGGGACGAGGATCAACTGGCCACGCTGGGCCTGACGCTCGGCGCAGACGTCCCGGTTTTCGTCCGTGGGCACGCGGCTTTTGCTGAAGGCGTGGGAGAAAAGCTCACCCCTGTAGACCCGGAAGAACCGTGGTATCTCGTGCTGGTGCCGCAAGTATCTGTAAGTACAGCAGAAATTTTTTCAGATCCGCTGTTGACACGTAACTCTTCTCCCATTAAAGTGCGCCCCGTTCCCAAGGGAAACAGTCGAAATGACTGCTTACCGGTGGTAACAAGGCGTTATCCAGAGGTACGTAACGCTTTGAATTTGTTAGGTAAATTTACCGAAGCAAAACTCACCGGAACTGGAAGTTGTGTGTTTGGGGGCTTCCCAAGCAAAGCTGAAGCTGATAAAGTCTCGGCCCTTCTTACAGAGACCCTTACAGGGTTTGTAGCAAAAGGAAGCAACGTTTCGATGTTGCATCGCAAGCTGCAAAGTCTGCTCTAAAAGAACCGGGTACTGGGTACTCGTTGCAACAGATACAGGGGCGTCGCCAAGCGGTAAGGCAGCAGGTTTTGATCCTGCCATGCGTTGGTTCGAATCCAGCCGCCCCTGCCATTTTCCTATACTCATCCAGGTTACCCTCAGCCTTCAGGTACTGCGCGTGTCCAAGATGATGGTCTTTACGGGGAACGCTAACCCCGATCTGGCTCGGCGTGTCGTACGTCAGCTGCATATCCCTCTCGGTGACATTTCTGTCGGTAAGTTCTCCGACGGCGAAATCACTGCCGAGATCAATGAAAACGTCCGCGGTAAAGACGTCTTCATTATTCAGCCGACTTGCGCTCCGACCAACGATAACCTGATGGAACTCGTCGTGATGGCTGATGCCTTCCGTCGTTCCTCAGCCACTCGAATCACTGCGGTGATCCCCTACTTTGGTTATGCCCGTCAGGATCGCCGTCCGCGTTCCGCACGTGTGGCTATCAGCGCGAAAGTCGTCGCTGACATGCTTACCGTAGTCGGCATCGATCGTGTTCTCACGGTTGATTTGCATGCTGACCAGATCCAGGGCTTCTTCGATATTCCGGTAGATAACATCTACGGCTCCCCGGTACTGGTGGATGACATCGAAGATCAACGCTTCGAAAACCTGATGATCGTGTCCCCGGACATTGGCGGCGTCGTGCGTGCACGTGCTGTTGCCAAATCCCTGGGCGTGGATCTCGGGATCATCGACAAGCGCCGTGAGAAAGCCAATCACTCTGAAGTGATGCATATCATCGGTGATGTCGAAGGGCGTACCTGTATTCTGGTTGACGACATGGTCGATACCGCCGGCACTCTGTGCCACGCGGCTAAAGCCTTGAAAGAGCATGGCGCTGCCAAAGTCTTTGCCTACTGCACACACCCTGTGCTGTCGGGTCGGGCCATCGAAAACATTGAAAATTCCGTGCTGGACGAGCTGGTAGTGACTAACACCATCCCGCTGTCCGCTGCAGCACAAGCCTGTGCACGTATCCGCCAACTGGATATCGCACCGGTAGTTGCCGAAGCAGTTCGCCGCATCAGCAACGAAGAATCGATCAGCGCGATGTTCCGCTAAGGGCCCTGCCCTTCGGATACATCTCGATGACGAAAAGCGCCCCGCCCCGGCATAACCTGTCGGGGCGGGGCTTTTTTGCCCATATCGCCTTTAGCGCTGGTCGCAAACGCTGGGGCGAATGTGGTTATTTTGGAGATACAACATGAACGATTTTACTCTGAATGCTGAAGTGCGTTCCGACCTGGGGAAAGGTGCGAGCCGCCGCCTGCGTCGTCTCGCAAGCCTGGTTCCAGCTGTAGTTTACGGTGGCGAAAAAGCCCCTGAATCCATCAGCATGCTGGCCAAAGAAGTTGCCAAACTGCTCGAAAACGAAGCGGCTTACAGCCACATCATCGAGCTGAATGTTGGCGGCACCAAGCAAAACGTAATCATCAAGGCTCTGCAGCGTCACCCGGCCAAAGGCCACGTGATGCACGCTGACTTCGTACGCGTTGTTGCTGGTCAGAAACTGTCCGCTCACGTTCCTGTGCACTTCGTCAACGAAGCTGCTGCAGTGAAAAAAGGCGGCGAAATTTCGCACGTTGTTGCTGAAGTTGAAGTTTCCTGCCTGCCAAAAGACCTGCCTGAATTCATCGAAGTCGACCTGGCTAACGCCGAAATCGGTTCGATCATTCACCTGTCCGACCTCAAGGCCCCTAAAGGCGTTGAATTTGTTGCTCTGGCTCACGGTAACGACCTGGCTGTTGCCAACGTTCACGCTCCACGTGTTGCTCCAGAAGCTGCAGAAGGCGCTGCAGAGTAATTCACTCTGTACGCTGGAGTGACCCAGTAACATCGCGGACTGGAACGTAGCGAGAAAGCGGGCGGGAACGCGAAGTTTACATAATGGTAAATGAGCATTTTTCGTCCACTTTCGCCGCACACCCCCATTGCAGCGATGTTATCCACCACTCCAAAGAAGGGCCCCTGATGTGACTGCCATAAAACTGATCGTTGGCCTGGGAAATCCAGGCGCCGAATACGAACAGACCCGGCATAACGCAGGGGCCTTTTTTGTTGAGCGCATCGCGCAAGCACAAGGCGTCAACCTTGTAGCCGATCGCAAATATTTCGGCCTGACCGGGCGCTTCTCGTATCAGGGTCAGGATGTTCGTCTGTTGATTCCCACCACCTACATGAACCGTAGCGGACAGGCCGTGGCGGCTCTTGCCGGTTTTTTCCGGATCAAACCGGAAGAAATACTGGTGGCGCATGACGAACTCGACTTGCCACCCGGCGTTGCCAAGCTCAAGCAGGGCGGCGGGCATGGCGGTCACAACGGGTTGCGCGACATCATCGCGCAACTGGGCAATCAAAATACCTTTTACCGCTTGCGGCTCGGCATTGGCCACCCAGGCGTTGCCAGTATGGTTTCAAACTTTGTCCTGGGTCGTGCGCCACGCGCCGAACAGGAAAAACTCGATGCCAGCATCGACTTTGCCCTCGGCGTGCTGCCGGATATCCTCGCCGGAGAATGGAACCGCGCGATGAAAAACCTGCACAGCCAGAAGGCCTGACTCTAACTCCTAGGGGAAACACCATGGGATTCAATTGCGGCATCGTCGGCCTGCCTAACGTCGGCAAGTCCACCCTATTCAACGCCCTGACCAAATCCGGTATCGCGGCCGAGAACTTCCCCTTCTGCACCATCGAACCGAATACCGGTATCGTGCCGATGCCGGATAAGCGTCTGGAGGCCCTGGCGGCCATCGTCAATCCAAAGCGCATCCTGCCGACCACCATGGAATTCGTCGACATCGCCGGCCTGGTTGCCGGCGCCTCGAAAGGTGAAGGTCTGGGCAACAAGTTTCTGGCCAACATCCGCGAAACCGATGCCATCGCTCACGTGGTCCGCTGCTTCGAAGACGAGAACGTGATTCACGTTTCCAACAGCGTCGACCCGAAACGCGACATCGAGATCATCGACCTCGAACTGATCTTCGCCGACCTCGATAGCTGCGAGAAGCAACTGCAGAAAGTCACCCGCAACGCCAAGGGCGGTGACAAGGACGCCGTGGTTCAGAAAGGCCTGCTGGAGCAGTTGATCGCTCACTTCACCATCGGCAAGCCTGCGCGCAGCCTGATGAAGAACATGAGCACCGATGAGAAAGCGGTGATCCGTGGCTTCCACCTGCTGACCACCAAACCGGTCATGTACATCGCCAACGTTGCCGAAGACGGCTTCGAAAACAACCCGCTACTCGACGTGGTCAAGGCCATCGCCGAAGAAGAAGGCGCAATGGTTGTGCCGGTCTGCAACAAGATCGAAGCGGAAATCGCCGAACTTGAAGACGGCGAAGAAAAAGACATGTTCCTCGAAGCCCTGGGTCTCGAAGAACCTGGCCTGAACCGCGTAATCCGCGCTGGCTACGAAATGCTGCACCTGCAGACCTATTTCACCGCCGGCGTTGAAGAAGTCCGCGCCTGGACCGTCCGCGTCGGTGCCACCGCACCACAAGCCGCTGGCGTGATCCACACCGACTTCGAGAAAGGCTTCATTCGCGCCGAAGTCATCGCCTACAACGACTTCATCCAGTACAAAGGCGAAGCCGGTGCCAAAGAAGCCGGTAAATGGCGTCTGGAAGGCAAGGATTACATCGTCAAAGACGGCGATGTGATGCACTTCCGCTTCAACGTCTAAGTTGTAGTTGGCATTGTAGGTGATTGCTTAGGGTTGCATTGCAGCTCAGAAATCTCCAGAAAGCCCCCATTACTGGGGGCTTTCGCGTTTCTATGGCATGCATGAGATTGCAGCAGCATGCACAAAAAAACGACTACACCGGTGTATACGGTTCTTGGACAGCCCTCGACTAGGTGTATACGACGGCAATTTTCCGAAAAGGGACAGTGCCTGGATGCTTACGGACGCTCACTGCCGGGCTGCCAAGCCCAAAGCCAAGCTGTACCGCATCAACGATGCTAGAGGCCTTTATCTAGAGGTGAAACCGAACGGCGTGCGCGCTTGGCGTTACCGATTCAAACTGAGTGGACAGGCCTCCTGGTTCGCTCTAGGCGACTACCCTAGTATCTCGCTGGCAAATGCTCGCGAGAAATGCGACGGGGCTCGCAGGCTAGTCAGACAGGGAATTAGCCCAGTACAGAATCGGCAATTGGAGAAAATTACGCGAGAGCTTGATGCCTCGAATACGTTCGAATCTGTCGCCTCGGAATGGCTCGCATTGAAAGACTGGGAGCCTGTGACGAAAACACGTCGCCTGGGGATGCTCAAAAGAGTTGTGTTTCCATCAATTGGAAAACTCCCCGTGCGGACTATCAAGCCAGCGCACGTTTTAGACATTCTTAACAGGACGGTTAGGCGTGGCGCACCATCCATTGCGGCGGAAGCTAAACGCACGATGTCGGCAGTATTCGAATTAGCTGTCGCAACCCTGAGAGCCGACAGTGACCCTGTTTGACCAGTAAGAAAGGCTTTGCCACCGAACAAGACACAACACAAAGCGGCACTATCCCCTGTCCAGGTTGGCAACCTGCTCAACGCTTTCGAATCACATGGAGGTCACTTTCAAACCGTCATGGCTTTCAACTCATGTGGTTGACGCTGACCCGTGCCAACGAAAGCGTGCAAGCTCAATGGCAGGAGTTCGACCTCCCAAATGCCTTATGGAAGATCCCGAAGGAGCGGATGAAAGCCAGAAGGGAGCACACGCTTCCCTTACCTCGCCAAGCAATTTCAATCCTGAAGGCGATGCACCCGATTACCGGGCATGGTACATACGTTTTTCCTAATCGGGACGATCGCCAGCGGCCGATGGCCGACGCATCCTTTCGTCAGGCGCTGAAAAAGCTTGGATGGGCGACAATCTATAGTCCACACGGTACGCGGACCACCGGAAGCACTAGGCTCAATGAAATGGGTTACAGGGCGGACGCAATTGAAGCCAAACTCGCCCATGCAGAGCCGAACGCTGTGCGCCGTGCATATAATCACGCAACGTATATGGATGAGCGGATCAAGATGATGCAGCACTGGGCCGATCAGCTGGATCGGTGGAAAACGGAGGCTTCACATACTTAGAGTTGATAGCGAGATGGATTGCGCAGCTTTTAGACTCGCACTGATTGGGCGTATCTTAGAGCACGTTGAGACTCAGATACTTTCTGATGATCAGCGCACCGCGCTGTTTGAAGCCTTAGAGAAACCGGGGGAAACTTTCTTTGAGCTTCAGTCCGCAGACATCCAACCAAGATTGCGATCTTTGAGAAAAGCCGCTTCGGATGCTAGGCGCCTTACTCAATCCCTAAAGCTGGTCGACGAGCTAGATGTCGAACACTTTGATCATGGCTCTGATGAGAGCATCAAGATTTCTAGTCAGATTAAATCGCACGATGCCACGGCTGATCGCCTAGAAATAGTCATTAATGAAATTTTAGAAAAATCGAAAAGCCCCCCTACCCTCGTTCACTGATTTAACTGCTAACACTACCCTGGCAATGAAATGCGTAATGCTAAATTTGTTTTCCACGAACAAATCAAAATTAGATTGAAGCACCACAATCACAATGTTCGAATACGGTAAAGATTTTTCTAAGCAGGTCGCCCATAACGACGCTGTTGGTAGGCAACTTTTTGAGCTGGCGTCGCCGCTTATTGAACCCCTCCATAGAGCGATGGCCCTCACCGTAGAATCAATTGACTTCGAGCCGGACGAAGCACTAGTTAAAGAACAGGAAGAAGAGTTTCGTTTAATGCAACTACTACCTGACTTTAAATCGCTAGAGCAGAAACCATGGCAATATCACTAGTACACAAAATCCATATAGCGTTAACGATGGATTCGGATCACGAGATATTCGCCTTACCTATCTTGGCACATGCCAATTTTACATGAAGGGGCATTACTGCTCAGGATTACGCTTCAATTGGGTAAGGCACCGCGAGCATAATGCCCCCCAGTAACGCAGCTCGAACGACACCATGAACAAAGCCCAACGTTGGATAGTGAAATGCCAAGATCCTGCGGATGGAAGCGGCGACGTTATCGTTGACTTACCACCGGACCTAGTCGCCGACCTAGCGTGCTGTTCTCGAAATTATTTTCCTCTGATGTTGGCTACACTTCCCCTGTCATCCAGCGCTCGGGGGAACGCCAATGAACGCTCAGGAAATTATTCTCAGCCCAGAATAGCAGGTCGAACTGAGCCGCCGAGTTCGTTCGGCCACGATCAGTCAGCGCGACGGTCGTCGTGCCCGAGTGATCCTGCTGGCAGCCCAAGGCTGCTCGCGAGTGGAGATCGCGCGCCTGACGGGACTATCACTGCCCACGGTCACCAGTTGGTGCCAGAGTTTCCGAACCCTGCGATTGGACGGTTTGCTCGACAAACCGGGACGCGGTCGCAAAAGCTCATTGCCCGAAGAGGCCGTACGCCGTGTTCTGGAGAGCGTCACTCGGCCACCGTTCGGAGAGCCGAGGTGGAGTTGTCGCATCATGGCGTGCTGATCTTATGGATCCAGCCAGGTGTCGCGAATGCCTTTGTGGCGTCGGTACAGGTACAGGCTCACGCGTGCAATCAACATCAGAGTGATCACGATGATCGCCGGCCACCATGAGTCGCCAAAGTATATCTCCAGAATGTTGTAGAGCAACGCGAAGGGCAGAAAAATGACTGCGTAGAGCAAAATTTCCTTGATGGTCTGAACCATGGTTATTAGCACTCGTCTTCTTCATATTTGGACACACACTTGACAATGGCTTTGCTGACCTGGAAACCCGCCTGAACTTTCACGGCTGTTTTGATCGTGTCGGCATGAGCCGCCTTGCGCACGGCCAGTTTTGCGGCTCGATTGGCCGTGTTGGCGGCCTGGCCTGACAACGCTCGGTAGGCTTTGGCCGACTTATAGACCGTTTTAGCCGAGCTGAGCATGCCTGGAGCCAATGCCCCGGCCGCAGCCGCGACACCCACATGCTTGAGATTAATATCAATGCATCTCCACTTGATATCCGTCAGTTCCCTGTCGTTATCCCAGTTATCCTTCATCTGCCCCAGAACCTGTTTGCCGGCCTGCATGCCTACTTCGATGGTGGCTCCCAGAGCTGCCCTGGCCAGAAAACCGCCGATGATCAACAGCGGCACGATCAACCCACTCGGGTCATAGGCCACCGAAGGCGCATTCAGCGCATAGGCATAGGCATTCGGCCCGCCCCGAAAACCGATCGGATCCTGGCTGGCATAACGGCCCGCTTCGGGCAGGTAGTAGCGGTGGCGGTTGTAGTACAGGCCGCTTTCCCGGTCGTGGTATTGCCCCTGGAAACGGATGGGCTGGTCGGCCGGGCCGGTTTCCTGTTTCACGGCACGCCAATCGTCATTATGTGCCTGCCAGATCGTTCGACCCTGTTCGTTGTCCAGACGCAGTGGCGTGCCGATGTGGTCGGTATGGAAGAAGCCGATGGCCGGCGCGCCCAGCACCGGATGGCATTGCTCGGGCAGTGGCTGGTCAGCGGCAGCCATCTCGCGGCGAATCATCAGCAGGTCCGCACTGTCAGGCTTGCGGTTCTGTTCGATGCGCAGCAGCGGGATGAAACTGTCGGGCTCATGCACGGTGGTGCGCAGCAGGTCGTCGAATACCTCGGCGCATTGCCGCTCGCCGTCCCAGCCAAAGCGGATCACCTGTTGCCCATCGTCTTGCCGGACCACCTTGGCGATACGCCTGGACAGACCATCATAGCGATAGCGGGCCTGGGTGATCACGCCATCGGCCCGCTGGCGGGTGGCACTCACCAGGCGGTTGGCGCCGTCGTATTCCAGGTGCAGGTGTTCTCCATCAGGAGCGTGGCGCGCCACCAGGTTGCCCCGGGCATCGAAGCGGTACTCATGACCTTCCAGGCGCTCGACACGATTGCCGCTCCACGCTCCTGGCGGCTGTGCTGCCTGGAGCGAGTCGAATTGCGAGCCTACATAGCCCGAGCGGTACAGTTCGTTGTGGGCGTACTGCCGTTGCTGGTCACCGGCCTGCTGCTGCCCGCTGTCGAGCCGGTTGCCGGCCGGGTCGTAGCGGTAGATGTTCGGCACTTCGCTGCCGTGCTGGCTGGCGTCCAGCCGGCCGCCACGGTCGTAGCGATAACGCAGGCCGGGCCTGAGGTTGTCATCGACCTGTACAAGCTGGCCCAGGGGATCATAGCGATACTCGCGTTGCCAGTCCTCGGCAGTGGCCAGGGTGATCCGACTGCGAGTCAGGCGCCCCATGGCATCGTGTTCGCGCCCCTGTTCCAGCAAGGCGTGCGGCTTGCCCTTCAGACGTGCCTCGCGCCGCTGTTCACGGTGCAGGGCGTCACGTTCAAAGGCCATCTCGGCATGGGCCGCCAGCACGCCATGCAGATGCCCCGAACCGTACGTCAGCCAGGTAATCGGCGGCGCATCGCCATAGCGGCTGCTTTCGCGCACGCCCAGGGCGTCATGCTGATGGGTGACGCTGTAGACCCAGCCGTCGGCATGGATCTGGCTTTCCAGGCTCAGGTTGCCCGCCGGGTCATAGGCCAGGCGCACTTCGCAATCCGGTCCTTTGACCATGGCCAGACGGCCGTCCGGCAGCCAGCCGTAGTGTTCGCTGAATGCGTCTGCCGTAGCAGTCGCCGGCAGGTGACGGCGAATCAGCTGGCTATCGCGGTTGTACTCATAGTGCGTCTCGCGGCCTTCGGCATCGATACGGGTGACCAGCTCACCGGCCAGGTTGTAGCGGTAGTGCTGGCGGCGGCCATCGAAGCCGTTCTCTTCGACCAGGCGGTCCAGTGTGTCGAAAGCGAAGGTGGCCTGGGCGCCGTTCTGGTTGGTGATCCTGCACAGTCGACCGGCGGCGTCGTAGCGGTAATCCAGTGCATCACCGGTGCTGTCGGTGGCCCTGACCAGGCGTCCGACCCGATCCCATTCCAGTTGCGTGCAGTGCCCATGTGTATCGGCAATATGGGTTTGTCTGCCCTGAGCGTCGTAATGGTAGGCCAGGCGGGTGCCGTCGGCCAGGGTCACTTCGATGACCTGTCCCAGCCGATTGTAGACGTAGCAGGTGGAGCGGCCTGCCGGATCGGTCTCGGCAAGTAGGCGCCCTTCGCTGTCGTATTCGTAGGAATGGGTCTGTCCGGAGCAGTCGGTGATACGGGAAGGCAGCCCCAGGCGGTTCCATTGCACCTGTTTCACCCCGCCCTTGCTGTCGCTGATCCGGGTGGCTCGGTTGGGCAAGGTGGAGTCATCGTAGTGGTAGCGAATCGTCCCGGTTGGCCCGCTCACACAAGTCAGGCTGGTGGTCTCGTTACGTTCGAAGATCCATCGCCGCCCCATGGCATCGATCAGTTCCTTGAGCAGGCCGGTTTC
This sequence comes from Pseudomonas sp. GW822-FHT04C11, assembly GCF_058800905.1. Lineage (NCBI taxonomy): Bacteria > Pseudomonadati > Pseudomonadota > Gammaproteobacteria > Pseudomonadales > Pseudomonadaceae > Pseudomonas > Pseudomonas sp. GW822-FHT04C11. The sequence goes on from NZ_JBXAMS010000006.1 coordinate 297,206, forward strand.
TTCGTCGAGGGTCTGGCGATAGTGCTTCTTGCCTGGCGATCGCTCGGCCAGCACCCGGCCCTGTCCATCGAGCTGCCGGCGTGACTCGCGGCCCAGCGGATCGCGCACGGCCACCTGGCGGCCGAACATGTCGTGCTCGAATGACGTGCGGCTGCCGTCGGGCCGGATCAGCGCTGTCCAGCGCCGTTCGCCATCCTGGCCAGAGAACTCATAACGTTCTGTGCGCCCGAGGCTGTCGACCACATCGGTGGCATCGCTGTAATAACGAAACTCCCGGACCAGGCCATCGGTTTCGATCTGCCTCAGCACCCGCCCGTCTGGCCGGTGCCCGTCCCATTCATAGCGCACCTCCAGGCCGCCCGGTTCGCTATGCGCAACCATGATGTGATTGTTCCAGGCGAACACCCGGACAACGACGCCCAGCCGGTCGCGTACGGCGATCAGGTCGCCGCTTTCATTGAATTGGTAGCGCACCAGCCAGTCGTTGCCACTGGACTGCGGATCGAAGTGCTCGGGCACAGGACCGTCCGGGTTGGCCAGGACCACACCGCAGAGGCGCACGCCATCATCGCCCGGTTGTGCCTGGCACACCTGCTGGTAGACCAGCGCATAACTTCGTCCGGCGCTGTCGCGAATACTGGTCAGGAATCCGCGTGGGCTCCAGTTGAACAGGGTCGGGTAGCCGCTGCGGCCAAAGGTCGATTGCAGGCGCCAGAGATCGTTGGCCTGGCGCGCGAAGCTCAGGTAGCTGTTGCCGTCGAGCACGACGACCACGTGTGGATTGCGTTGCAGGGCCGGTGCCACCCTGGCCCAGCGCCCGGTCCAGGCCACATGCTCCTGTCGCTCGTCTGGGGTGTCGCCCCGGCGCAGCCAGAGCTGCTCGCTGCCTGAATACCAGGTCGCGCCAGGCGCCAGTGGTGGAAAGGTGATGCGCCGGCCCTGGGCATCGATCAGCACGCAGCCGTCGGCGTTCAGCTCCAGCAACAGGCTTTCGCCCGGTAGCCACCAGCCCTGGCCAAGTCGGCTGATCCTCGGGTTGCTCGACAGGTAGCCACGGCCGAAGCTGAAGGTATCCGGCGCCGCCAGGGCGAAGTCGACCTCTTCGGGAAGCAGCTTGCAGCCCAGTATGGGGTTGACTGGCTGGCCGACGAAGGGCACGCAGGCCGAGGCTCGATCAGCCAGGCCCGAGGCCATGCTGCCGACATGCACGTTCGGGGAGCCTGTGGCAATCACATTGCCGGATACCTTTTCACCCACATGGGAAACGGGAAGGCCAGAGCCGCTCATAAAACTGTTCCTGATAGCTGTCGTTCAGCAGTTGATGTCGACATTGGGCGAAAGAATCTCGATTTCCGAAGCCGTTATGCGGAGGGTGCTCTGGCCGCACGATAGGCGAATCTCCTGGTCGGCCGTCAGCTCGATGACCTTGCTGCCCAGCTTGATGCTGTTGCCGTCCAGGCTGATACTCGAACCCTCCTCTGCGCCGCCAACGCCAATGTGGTAGGCCTCGCCCACCGAAACGGATTTCTTCTTCAGCACCTGGGTGGTCTGGCTGAGGCCGACGACGGTATTCATCATCATGCCGACGTTCAGGCTGTAGCCAAATCCGACGTTTTCCATCCGGCCCATGCCAACGTTCTGCAAGGACGCCATCAGGATGGTTTCCGACTTGTTCATGCCAATCTTCACTGTCTCGTTGCGGTCGACGGTCTTGTCGCGGTTGGCATGCACAGTGATGCTTTCGTTGTTGTCCACTGTCTCGTTGCGGTCATGCTTCACATGAACCGTCTCGTCATGGTCGATGGTCTTGCGCCGGTCATGCCCGACCCAGTGGCTTTCGTCATTCTCGACGGCAATGTCCTGGTTGCGCTCGGCATGGATGTACAGCTGCTCGGCGCCTTTCTTGTCTTCCATGCGGATTTCGTTGAAGTTGGCTGGCGTGCCGCCTTTGCTCGAACGGCTTTTCATGCCGCTCTGGGTCGCGTTGGCGGGCAGGTCGTAGGGCACCGTCTGTTCGGCGTTGTAGACCCGGCCGGTGATGATTGGCCGGTCGGGGTCGCCTTCGAGGAAGCTGACGATGACTTCCTGGCCGATTCGCGGGATCTGCATCGAGCCCCAATTCTTGCCGGCCCAGGCCTGCGACACACGAATCCAGCAGGAGCTGTTTTCGTTGGACTGGTCGTGGCGGTCCCAGTGGAAGTGCACCTTGACCCGGCCGAACTGGTCGGTCCAGATTTCCTCGCCGGCCGGTCCCACCACCACGGCAGTCTGCGGTCCCTTGACGGTGGGTCGCGCGGTATTGGCCAGCGGGCGGTAGCTCTGTTGCGCGTCGATGCAACTGAGGCTGCTTTCGAACTGCGTACCGGGCGAGGCGCCGCCGGTTTCCAGGCCTTCCTGGGCGATGTAGTAACGCGCGCCGACGATCAGGTATTCGCGATTCTGGTCCTGGCGACCGAAGCCGGTGAGGCTGAACAGATGCCCCGAGCCCAGGCCCCGGGCGTTGCCGTTGAGCTTGACCCGTTCATGCAGGCTCTGGATGGCTTCGATGCGGGTGCGCGCGTAGTGCTCGCCGTCCTGGCTCTGCACGTAGGTGCCGGGGTAGTCATACAGCGGATAGTCGCCGGCGGTGTGCGGGCGCGGCATGGCCGAGCGCACGTCGATCCGCGCGCTGGGGCGCTGGAAGTCGTAGTCGTTGAGCTCCAGGGAACCGGGTTGGACTTCCTGGGCCAGGTGCCAGCCGTTGAGGTGATCGCGCTCGCGATGCTGGCCGTCCGGCGGGTAATACGGCAGCGACTCGTAGCCCGGGGCGCTGTGGTGGGCACCGTAGGCGTCGGCCAGGACCAGCACGTGGCGATCCTTTTCGTGGCGGAAGTAGTAGTAGATACCTTCCTGTTCCATCAGCCGGCTGACGAATTCGAAGCTGCTTTCGCGGTATTGAACGCAGTATTCCCACTCGCGATAGGGCTGGCTGAGGGCGTCTTCGAAGTCGGAGAAACCCAGGTCGCGGAACACCTGCTTGATGATCTGCGGGACGCTCAGGTGCTGGAAGATCCGGCAGTCGGAAGTGCGGGTCAGCAGCCAGAGCCAGGGGCGCAGGGTCACCGAATAGCTGGCGAACTGGCCCTGGCTGACGTTCTGGCTGCAGCGCGCGACGATGCCGTGGAAGTACCGCAGGCCGCCCTGGACCTGTAGCGACAGGCTCATGGGCTTGCCCAGCAACTGGTTGAGGTCCAGGTTGCCGTCGTTGGAGGTCAGGTGCAATTCGTAGTCGAACAGCCGGCCCAGTTCCTCACCACCGCCGAAGTCCTTGAGCAACAGGACATCCGGCCCGAGGGGGCTGTTGATCTGGGCCAGGCGGGTGGCTTGTGTGAATAGCATCGGTTATCTCGTTGAACGATAGGTGAAGCGCCGTAGCCCTTGTAGGAGCGAGCTTGCTGGCGATGGCGGTGTATCTGATACACCGCGAGGCATTGATCGCCAGAAAGCCGGCTCCTACAGGGGTTATGGCGTGATCAGGTGGCGTCACTGAATTGGTAATGCAATTCGTTATTCCGCTCGCCGATCCGCACTCCCGCCAGCACCTTGCCTTCGAGCTTTGGCGTGGGACGATAGCTTGGCGATTGAGGTCGAATGGTGTAGCGGGCGATCCTGCGCCTCACCTAGGTGGGCAGCCCAGAGCAGGGCAGATATGAAAGGTCATCAAAACTGGTGGTCCATCATCAGGTCGAGAGTGGGGCGAATTATGAATGATCTGATGTTTTCAGGAAACAGGGCTTTCACCGCCGCATCTATGATGCTCTTGATGCCTTTACCTTTAGCATCCACGGCGCTTGCGACCCCGGCGTTGAGATCCAAACGGCCAGCGGCATCGATACTTCCGTTACCACTAGTGTGCTGTTCTCGAAATAGTTTCCCATCAGGCACACTCGCCTCTCGTGCGTCAGAGCACACTTACTCGCGAACAGCGGGGATGAGAGCTAGGCTGCTAACTTCACGGTAGCTGCATCGTATTGTGACTCTTCAACCGCCAAGCTGAAGAGCGCCATACACCCCCTGCTGTAGTCACCAGAAGCCCGCTCGCCAAAGCGGGCTTCTGCATTCAGGCGTTCTGCCGAGCGGCGGATTCGGCTACCGTGGGCCGTTTGGCTGCTTTGGATTCGAGCCAATGATCAATATCATGCTCGAACCACCCTACTATTCCGCCGCTTAATCGCACCGAAGGTGGGAATGAAGGGTCGTTAGCTCAAGACGCCAAAGTGTTGAAGGGTTGATGCCCCCTAGCTTTTTGCAAACGGCTTTCCGGCGAATGATCTGCATGACTACCTCTGCGCTTTATCAGTTGCATGCAGTGTCAGCAGCGGTCATTCCCAAGTCACGGAGTCTCATTTTATTATTTTCACCTCTCGAAAATCCGTGATTCGCTCTCTCGATAAAGGACGCGATACTAACCGGGCTTCTAGAGCTGCGAAGAGGGTAGCAAAAGCCAAAGTGTATACGAGGGTGACTATATTCCGCGGGATGGCGCACAGCCCCCCTTGCAGAACGGGACCTGCAGGTCAGACTTACGTTTTAACGTCTAGCGTTGTTGAAATCGAAAAAGCCGCGTTGATTCGCGGCTTTTTTGTGGGCGTTATATCGACCTGCTATGCGCGACTAGAACAGATAGCCCATGTAGATCGCGGCGCCTCCACCGGCCTGCACACCAGCGTTCATGCCGGCCATGACCACCGCCCCCTTGGCCGACTGCAGCAACTGCCGGTTGACCGTGGAGGAGGCAATGAGCGAGGTCGCCGGGTTGGAGCTCAGAACCGCCGCCAACGCCAGCAGCTTGGGATCAAGCCCGAACAACAGGGCCGTGGCCGAACCACCGACCACCAGCCCCGCCCCCACTTCGGTATACAGGCAAGGCCCGGTGATGTCGTCACTGGTCAGGTCACGACTGACCAGGGCGTCGCTGACAAACACCTTGCCAGTGCTGGGAAAAGCCTCCGCCGCACCGGCTGCCCCTACGCTCTTACCCTTGAGCTGGATATTGATCTTGCCGAAACGCGGCAGGCGAGCGCCAAATCCGACCCCCAACCCGACGCCGCCGTAGCGGTAGCTGACGTTCTCGCCCTGGGGCGAACGCAGGATGATCGAACCGCCACTGCCCGCCACCAGGGCTACGGTCAGACCGCCACCGCTGGCGGTCTGATACTGCCAGCGACTCTCATTGAGCGGGATCGGGATGTTGTAGCTCATCGTTCAAAGTCCTTTATGTGAATGAACTGCGCCGCGACCGCACTGGCGGATAACCCTTAACAGGCCGGCAAGGGTGAACAGCAGACCAATACAACCCAGTACCCCGGGAGTGGCCCACAGTGCGGCAGGGGTATCGACCACGGCGCTACTGGCCGGCTGCTCGGGCAGGTAATACACCCGCACCGGCTGATCCTGCCGATAGCCAAAAATAAAGCCGCCCTGGGGGTAGGAAATCTTTTCACCACTGCTGGTGGTGAAGGCGATTTCGGGATGCGAACCACCGGCATTCAAGTGGCTGACGATGCCATCGGCGGTCTGTGCGTGGGCGAGGAATTCGCGTCGTTCAAGCGTGAGATTGACGGCAATGCCCAACAAGCCGATACCAATCAGGGCAAAGAGCAGCCCCTGAAGCATCTTCCCGAGGCGTGACGGGGTGAGGTTAGCCATGGCTTGTCTCGGTATTCGTCCATGAAAGAAGGCAGTCAGGATAACAAGAAACCACCGGGAAGTGCTTTGTACGACGCAGCAGATAATGCCTGTTCGAGCATTGCGACGTCCTGACCGAAGCAAGGAAAGTATCGACACTCTCGGCCAACCAGGAGCAGACCGAAAGCTGGATCAATGCCGGCCATCCTTTTTAGGGTCGAGCTTGCGAGCAAGTGGGATCGGCCAGTTGCTTGGCGGGACCACTTTCGGCTGTGGATTCAACCGGTCGCGAGGACAACAATCGCCCCTTAGCTGCCGGTCGCGATGGTTCTGAATCAGGTTCGCAAGTCACCCGCCCTGATGAATTCGATGAACGCTTTCAAGGCTGGTGGCACATGGTGCCGGCTGGAGTAATAAAGAAAGAATCGGCTTGGCGGTGCTTTCCATTCCTGGAGTATTTCTCTGAGATGCCCGTTCCGGATATCGTCGCGCGCCAGTTCCTCGTAGACATAGGCAATACCAGCGCCATCTTTCGCCGCTTGGATCATCAGCGCATCGTCTTCCAGAATGAGCGGGCCTGTGACGGACAACCGTATCGGTTGACCGTCTGCTTGATATTCCCAGGCGTAAAGTTTGCCACTGGGAAAACGTCTGGCAATGCACGCATGGTCGAGCAAGTCGCGGGGTGCGTGTGCGATCCCCTTCGCGGCCAGATAGGCATCCGCAGCAACGGTCACGAACGATTGAGGTGCGCCGACAGGGACTGCGATCATGTCGCCGGCCAGGCTTTCACCAAAGCGGACTCCAGCGTCAAAGCCGTCGTTCACGATATCGGTCAATCCATCATCGGTGATCAGGTCCAACTGAATGCGTGGATACCTGGCTACGAAGGGCGCGAGCACTTGCGCAAACACAATGCGAGCCGCCGGACGCGCCACGTTGAGTCGAAGTTTGCCAGTGGGCACTTCCTGCATCGAGGTCAATTGCGCCAACGTATCGGCAACCTGCTGCAGGGTCGGGAGCAGCGTCGCCAATAGCTGCTGTCCGGCTTCGGTCGGGGTTACGCTACGAGTGGTTCGGTTGAGCAGTCGGACGCCCAGGCGCGCCTCCAACGCGCGCATCGCGTGACTCAACGCGGAAGCCGAAACGCCACGCTCGTCGGCGGCCTTGCGAAAGCTGCGATGGCGAGCAACGGCGGCAAAGGCATCGAGTTCAGATAGATCGGGGGGCTGACTCATGAATGTCGTTCAGTAGTTCAAATGCGATTACTCATCTTATCGTCGTGAGATCTCTCTCGGATACTTCTCACATCATTTGTGCAGAGGTCGCTATGCAACGGAATCGTCTTGGTTCATCGGATTTTCTTATTTCACCTATTGGCCTGGGGACATGGGCAATCGCCGGCACCGGTTGGGAGTACAGTTGGGGAGCGCAGGATGACAAGGACAGCCTGAGCGCACTTGAGTATGCCGTCGAACGCGGCGTGAACTGGATTGATACCGCTGCGGTTTATGGCTTGGGCCATGCGGAGCAATTAGTGGGGCAATTGCTGCGTCGGGTGCCGGCCTCGCGGCGTCCTTTGGTGTTCACCAAAGGCAGCTTGGTCTGGGACCCGGTCACGAAGGCGATTTCGCACTCACTGGCCCCCCAATCCTTGCTCGCCGAGATCGACGCAAGCTTGCGCCGGCTTCAAGTCGAGACTATCGATCTTTATCAGATCCACTGGCCTGCTTTTCCTGCCGACGCAAGCAGTGAAGGTATTGAAATGGCGCTTTCGGCTTTGGCTACCGCGCGCGATCAAGGAAAAATTCGCGCTATCGGTGTATCAAATTTCAATGTCGCTCAACTCAAGCGGGCACAGGCGGTGACAGAGATCGTTTCGCTCCAGCCGCCGTACTCCGCCTTGATGCGAGACATCGAGAAGGACGTCCTGCCATTCTGTGAGCGGGCCGGGATGGGTGTCCTTGCCTATTCCACGCTTCAATCGGGGCTACTTTCCGGCAGCATGACACGCGAACGCATCTTGCAACTGCCCGAAGACGACTGGCGTAAGGCCCGAAGTGCTGACTTCCAGGAGCCCCGTTTGAGTGCGAACCTGGCATTGGTTGATGTTATGGCACGCATTGGAGAAAGGCACGGGGTGAGCGCTGCTGCGGTTGCCATCGCCTGGGTACTTCGCAAACCGGTAGTCACGGGCGCTATTGTCGGTGCCCGCCGTCCCTCACAAGTAGACGGGCTGATTGCAGCCTCGGAGTTGCGCCTTGACACGGCGGAAATCGACGAAATTCGGCCGTTTCTGCCGTCGGGCATGGGAACAAATGTCCCTGGCGCCGCCTGACACCATGCTGAACTATTACGGAGTCCCGTTTCTTCCATGCAGGAGGTAGCCAGGTCGACGACTCAACCGTTCGTAATAGGCACTTACAGCAGGAAAGTCTGGATGATCGAGCGGTGTTTCAAACCACCGGTTAACCGACAGGCCTATCGGTATGTCTGCGAGAGAAAACCCGTCTTCACTGACGTAGGCTCCTGTTGATTCGAGTTGTCGATTCAGGATCTCCATGTGCCTTGACCACAGGCTGCAAGCGGCTGCCAAGGCTCTGCTGTCCTGATGGTCAGGCGAATGCCTGACCAACGACATGAAGGCATACGTCCACGATTTGTTGAGGTCCGACGCTTGCCAGTCTATCCATTGGTCCACCCGCGCTCTTGCTCTCGGTTGGACCGGGTAAAAATGACCTCCGTTATAGCGAGACGCCAAATACCGAATGATCGAGTTTGACTCCCAGAGCACGAAGTCGTCGTCCAGGATCACCGGCACCGTTGCGTTGGGGTTCAGCGAAATGAATTTGGGCGAGCGCGTCGACTTGAAGCCAGACCCCCAATCCTCTCGCTCAAAGGGGATTTCGATCTCGGCGCATGCCCAAAGTACCTTTCGTACATTGATCGACGATGCCTTACCCAATATGCGCAACATTTCATGTCCTTATCGTTCAGGGTGGTTGGTCAGGGGCTTTCGATAACCCACTCGGATCTTTTTCTAGTGCGCCCGGCGCGATGCACAGGGGCCGCTCTCAAATCCGGGTGACGCAGGTTTACCGCGCCGCGCCAACCGCAAACAGACCGGTTCAGCGCCGCCCTTCTACGGCCAGCCCGCGCGGACCGTCTCCATCAGCCAGCGTTGCACGATCTGCCACACGGGCCTGCTGGCGAGAAATGTCGCGATGGGGCCAGCCATGACGGCAATCAGCGCGTTGACGCTCACGCTAATGACGATCTGCGTAAAACCGAGCACGATGGATTGCGCCAGCATGCTGCCGTGGTCGGCGTGTTGGACTTGACCGCTTGCCAGGCAAGGTAGAGCAGATAGCGCGCGCAGCCGAGTCGCAGCGCGTCATACGCATAGGGAACCGCCAGACCAAGACTGCGATAGTAGGGTGGTCAAAGGGGGGAACGTTAGATACAGATTGACTGACAAAACGTCATACAGCGGTCGCAGCACCGGGTATCCGCTCCCTGGGAATACGTTTGACTTCAACGTGAGCAATGGCTTGCCCCAATAGCGCATCCAAACACTCTGACGCGGTCAGCCGCGTGCATTATGGATGAGGGCTTTCGGTCAGGAACTGCCTGTTGTGACAGGCCGGAATCGACCGATTCTGTTGAAAAACTCGGCCATGGTTTGCGCATCAAAAAGTGCGCATCCGGGATTGAAATCTTTACTTTTGGCAGAGGCTTCCAGAGTCGGATTTTACGTAGCCGCGTGCAAAAAAGGCGTTTTCACCAGTCAATGATCGGGCAGTTTGGGCAGATCGACTTTTTCAACAGAATCGGCGTTCTTGTTTCTGTGTTTCCCGGGATTCCGTGAAGAACCAAAATTTAGTCGGCGCCTACAACCACGCCCAACAACACCCTGTCGCGGCAGCGGGGGGCTTGGGCCTTGTCGCGCTACAGTTCTGCCGCGAAGGTCTTGGCTTTCTTCGGCGTGACACCGTACCGTTGCTTGTAGACCTTGATGAAGTGGGAGGTATTTTCATATCCCACCTCCGCAGCCGCGTCGGTGACGGAATAATTTTTAGCCGTCAACAGCTGATGCGCGATGTCGACTTTTTTTTCGATGATCCAGCGGTTCGGGGTGGTGTTGTAGCTGCGCCTGAAGTCGCGGATAAAGGTCGACACGCTGCGTCCCGTCAGCAGGGCATAGTCTTCAATCTTCAGCTTGTGCGAATAGTACTGCTCCATGAAGTCGGTGATGAGGCGGCGTTTGCGGCTGCCGCCGCAGGACAGCTCGCGCAGGAAACGGAAGGACTTGTCCTGGATGGCGATCAGGTGCAGTAGTTCGAGCAGTTTCAATTCCAGCAGCGCGTCGGAGCCCTCCGCGCCCTTGTAGACATAATTCAGCGAATCGATATAGCGCTGAATCTGTTCATTGGCGTGCAGGGTATAAGTGCCGTGCACGTTTTTCTGCAGGCCGTCCGTGTGCGAATTGCCTGTGCCGACCGCGCGCGACAGGTATTTGGCGATCAGCTTGTCGTCGAAAAACAGCAGCACCGCCTCGAAGATATCGCTGCCAGTGACGTAGTCCGATACCGTGTAAACGCCTTTGGAGAGGAAAATCAAATGATTCTCGTCAACGACATTGGCCATGGCGTCATAGTCGCGAATAATCTGCTTGCCCTGCTTGATGTAGACGATCAACGGCGTGGCGATATAGATCGCCTTGTTTTCCAGGTTCGTTTCAAGCGTTTTATGGAGGATGGACGAGCTACCGTCAGCGAGGATAGGCTTTACATTGCGCATCGAATAAAGCGCCGCCGGTACTACTTCGAGTGTCATTGCTATGGCTTCTCAACAAATTGTTACGGCATCAAACTTCGCTGAAGTAGCCGCTGACCGGCGCACTGCTCAGATGCTCGACGATGACGCTCCACTGACCGCTCGAGATCATCAGGTCGACGTGGGTGCCGTGCATTTCACGCGAATCCCAGGCTTCCACCAGCGTGAACGCGAGTGGATCTTCCAGGTGGTTGAGGATCTTGACCGTTTGGCAACCGTCCACCTTCGGCAGATTGATCTTCACGTCGTTCATGATGTCCTTGAACGATTGCAGTTTTTCTTCTTTTACATTAAAGCTGATGACGAGATTGACGGACATATTACTTCTCCAGTTGGATTTGACTACAAAAAACATCATCGATTGCAGGAACCATAGATTGACGAGGTGACCAAACAAAATGCGCAGAATACGAAAAGAATGTTCAGGCTTTCATTTGCTGTTCCGTTCCCGGATCTAACATGGCCAGGCCGACCAGCGAAACCACTAAGTTCTTGATCCATTGTTTGACCTGGACTGCCTCAATAAAATCTTTTCCTTTCACATGATGCTCAGCGCTAGCCCAAAACCCTCTTTCGTTAGAGACTATTATGTAAATTCCTTTTTGGTGTAGATTCGATATGGCGCAAAGAATTCGCTATGGAAGCAACGACTATATATATAGTTAAAAAATGAAAATGATTAAAAATGATTAAAAATGCACGATTCCAGTCACTTTTGCGTTTTTCTTGCGCGACAGCCGATGGCATGCGCCGCCTGCGGGAACGGAGAGTCAGGCGTGGTCCAAAAACGGCCTATCTTGGGTAACTCGGGCGAGCGGAATACTTCCACCGAAGCAATGGAATTTTAATGATTTGGGAGTCGGGGTGTTGGCGCCGACGCCAGAATGCCCCTTGGTGCCGGAATCCGTTGACCTTGGGAAGGTCTGAAGTAGTCAGCGATTTTTAATGCCCTCCTTGGTTGAGGTCCAGGTAGCTTTAGATTCGAGCCAAAGATCGAGATCATGCTCAAACCAGCCCACTACCCCACCGCTTAATTGCACCGAAGCCGGGAAGGAAGGGGCGTTACGTTTAAGACGCCAGAGCGTTGAAGGGTTGATGCCTCCCAGCTTTTTGCAAACGGCTTTCCGCGGATGATCTGCATAACTACCTCTCCGCTTATCGGTGTGCATGCAGTGTCAGCAGTGTATATTCTCAGTTCACGAATTCTCACTTTTTTATTTTCAGCACGAGAAAATCCGTGATTCACTCTCTGGATGACTTATCTACAGGAAGCGGGACAAACCGCGCATCAACACCTGGAAATAGAGTAGCCAACATTAAAGTGTATACGGGGGTGACTATATTTCTGCTTCCAGCGCAAACATCCCTTCAGTCACGGCCCCAGCAGCCTCGAATTCCGGTTTAACGTCTAACAGCGACCGTGGTTTTACACGGATCTCGATAGACTCAAAATCCCCGTCATCACTCGATGATACGGGGATTTTGCTTTTTGGGATCGCCCCCTCAACATGGCAGACTGTTGAAACAACACGCCTCAGGCACACCACGCCAGGTCGGCAGCGTTGTCATGAGGTCGGCAGCGTTGTCATGAGGTGGGCACACAGGGATGACAGTAAGTGAGCATGGATACAAACAAGGGCACTTCCTTCGCCTATCAGGCGGTGTACCGCTATCTTGTCGAGATGATCGAGATCGCCCATTCGGAACCTGAGCAGAAATTGCCATCCTTGCGGCAACTGGCCCAGCGCCTGAACGTGTCGGTGTCGACGACCAAGTATGCCTATTCGCTTCTCGAGGACGAGGGGCGGATCTATGCCAAACCCAAGTTCGGTTATTTCACCAAGGCGATGCCGGCACCATTATTGAGTGAAGACTCGCCCAACTTGCTCGACAACGTGTTCTCCAACGCACGCCAGCCAAGGATGCTGGCCCTTAGCAGCGATGCGCCAGCGATGCTGTTGTCGCTGGAAAACCCGCTACTGATGATGGAGCGCGAACTGGCCCGGCAGTACCCACGCTCCCATGCACCGCTCTATCAGCCGTTCGGCGAGCCCGAGCTGCGCGGCGCTCTGGCCGATCGCTACACCAGTTCCACTCACCGCTACTGGCAGGCCGAGCATGTGTATATCGGCTCGGACCTGCGCAGTGTGCTGGAGTTGTCCCTCAGTGCGCTGAATCTGGGTGGCACTGTGGCGCTGGTGGAATCACCTTGCTCATGGGCAATCCTGCGCCAGTTACAGGCGGCGAAGATCCGCGTGATCGAAGTACCCCTCGGCGAGGATGGACGTTTCAACCTGCCCGCGCTCAGTGAGCTGCTCAGGCGTGAGCCCGTCCGGCTGGCGGTGCTGTCGTCGACCGTGAACATTCCCCAAGGCAAGCTGATGCCAGCGCAGGATAAACAGCAGATCTGTCGCTGGCTGGCGGAGCGGGATGTCTGGCTGTTCGAAAACGACAGCTACGGTGAATTCTGTTTTTCACCCAAGCCCGCCCGCTATCGCGATTTTGCCGATCCGGAAAAACTGCTGGTATTCTCGACCTTCGACAAGATCATCGGCTCGGAAGCGCCCTACGGTTATGTCCTGTGTCGTCGGCACGGGCCGCAGTTGCATCGGCTATTCCTGGAACGGGCATTTCGCCTGTCGCCGATCCGTCAGAAAGCGATCGCCAAACTCTTCAGTTCCAGGCGCATCGATCAGCATCTGATGGTGCTGCGAGCCATGTTGCTGGACCGTATGAAACGCATGAAGGCCCTGCTGGAGGAACACGCCGATGGCCAGTTGCGGGTGGTCGCCCCCCAAGGCGGCGCGACCTTCTGGCTCGAGGCCAGACACTCAGCGGACATGCGGCGGGTGTTCGAGCGCTTGCTGGCCCAGCGCATCGTCATCGCCCCAGGGGAAATCTTCAGCCAACAGGGGTTCTGGCGGCATCACTTGCGCCTGAGCTACACCCTCGACTGGAGCAAGGACATTCCCCAGGCCCTGAAGAAACTGGCCCAGGCTATCGGCGAAGAGCACTAGCCATACCTAGAGCCCATAGCAATGCCGCGCTTCAGGGAAGCGGCCATGACGCACCTCTTCGGCAAAACGCTCGCAAGCGTCGCGAATCACCGCGCCGACATCGGCGTACTGTTTGACGAAGCGCGGCACTTGCTCACCGCCCAAGCCCAGCACGTCTTCAGTCACCAGCACCTGGCCGTCGCAAGCCGGTGAAGCTCCGATGCCGATGGTGGGCATTTTCGAATCCAGGGTGATCTGCCGAGCCACACCTTCGGCCACACCTTCGAGCAGCAGGCTGAAAGCTCCGGCTTCGAGGTTGGCCCGGGCATCCTCGGCAATCACCGCAGCGGTTTCGGCGGACAGACCCTGAGCCTTGAAACCACCCATGACATTGACGAACTGCGGCATCAGCCCGACGTGAGCCATGACCGGAATACCACGTGCCACCAGGAATTCGACGGTACCCGACAGGGCCTTGTTGGCTTCCAGCTTGACAGCATCGCAACCGGTGCGCGCCAGGACCTGGGCACAATTGCGAAAGGCCTGTTCGTTGGATTCCTGATAGCTGCCGAAAGGCATGTCGGCGATGACACAGGACAGACGTGTACTGTCGACCACGGCCCGGATGTGGCCGATGATTTCTTCAAGCTGCATGCTCAGTGTCGAGGCCCGGCCATAGCCGACCATTGCAGTGGAGTCACCGACCAGAATGAAATCGACGATAGGGTCGATCAGCTTGGCAATAGAACTGGAATACGCCGTCAGGGATACGATTTTCTGTTGGCCCTTCATCGCGACCAGTTGTGGAACCGACAATCGTTTAGTACGGGTATGGATGCTCACAAGTGTCTTCCTGTGGTGATTGAACCCCCCGCGGGATGGGCGTAGGAGGTGCCCGATTATTGGTTAAATGCAAGGAAACTCAATGTACAGATTTGCGCTAAAAAGCAACCCAGGTGCATTGCCTGATTGCCCCTCCTGGCAACTAGATGGACATTGCCGGCTATAGACCTGGTCGCATTTTTCAAATGGCACGACCTATTTAAGGGACTGGGTTCGGATGTTGTTTCAGTCGCGAGTTTTCATGAATACCTGTTTAGAGCCCCTTGATAACGCCCCCTATTTATCCACGATCCCGTCGCTTTTCCCGGTGACGTGGCGAATCTGAACGCAAAAAAAAGCGCCGACGGGATCGTCAGCGCCTTGGCCTCACGAGGGTTCTGCTCAGGCTTTTCGGGTCCTTGGCAAAAAGATCGCCAGCACCCCGAACAGCGGCAAGAACGAACACAGCCTGTACACGTATTCAATGCTGTGAATGTCCGCCAGATGCCCCAGCAGCGCCGCACCAATCCCGCCGAAACCGAACATCAGGCCGAAGAACACCCCGGCGATCATGCCGACATTACCCGGCACCAGTTCTTGCGCGTAGACCACGATGGCCGAGAATGCCGAGGCCAGGATGAAGCCAATCACTACGCTCAAGATGCTGGTCCAGAACAGGTCGACGTGAGGCAGGATCAAGGTGAATGGTGCAACACCGAGAATCGAAAACCAGATCACCGCCTTACGGCCGACTTTGTCGCCAATCGGCCCACCAAAGAAGGTCCCCGCCGCGACCGCTCCGAGAAACAGAAACAGGTGCAACTGCGAACTGGCCACCGACAGGTCGAACTTCTCGATCAGGTAGAACGTGAAATAACTGGTGAAGCTGGCCATGTAGAAATACTTGGAAAACACCAACAGCCCCAACACCACCAACGCGCTCACCACCCTGCCTTTCGACAGCCCGTGAGTTGCTGCCTGGCCCTGCTTGAGCTTGAACAGGCTCAAGTGATTGGCGTACCAGCGGCTGATGCCATAGAGCACCACCAACGCAAACACGGCGAACAATCCGAACCAGGCGACATTGCCCTGACCGAACGGAATGATGATCGCCGCCGCCAGCAACGGCCCAAATGCGGAGCCGGCGTTGCCACCGACCTGGAAGGTCGATTGCGCCAACCCGAAACGCCCACCCGAGGCCAACCGCGCCACGCGAGAAGCTTCCGGGTGAAAGGTCGAGGAGCCGATTCCGATCAACCCCGCTGCCAACAGAATCAACGGAAAACTGCCGACCTGGGACATCATCAAAATGCCGACCAGGGTGCAGATCGCTCCTGCCGGCAGCAGATACGGCTTGGGATGGCGATCGGTGTAGTAACCGACCCATGGCTGCAACAGCGATGCCGTGAGCTGAAAGGTCAGGGTAATCAGGCCAACCTGGGTGAAGGTCAGCCCGTAATTGGCCTTGAGCATCGGGTAGATCGACGGCAGCACCGACTGAATCAGGTCGTTGATCAAATGCGCCAGCGCCACCGCGCCGATGATTCGCATGACCAACGGGCTGCTTTGCGAAGTCGCGAGTGCCGGCGATGCGACAGTTTGAGCGTTACTGGTAGCCATGAGAGTTTCCATACAGCGTAAAGGAGAGCACTTGCAGGTGCGACAATGTGCCATCTTTCGGTGCAGCAACGCCATCCCCTTAGCCTGCTAACGATCTCTGGATTGTCGGCCGTCAGATGCTAGCGCAGTGCCATGGTCTGAATCTTGCCTTGCTTATCCGCTTCAACGCGGCCCCTTACAAAGGGGATCGAGAATGGGAAGTTTCACCACAGCGCTGGTCCCACATGACCCGCCGAGGTGAACTTTCGAGGCCTTTTATGAGGGCACAGGGTGCGGCCATAACGCCGCGACCGCACGCCATTGGTGCGTGGTGCCCAGAGGAGTAGTCGGGCATGCAGGCTTTTCTGGCACCGGGGATTGGACTGCTTGGGCGTTTCGGTTTCGCCCGCAAGTTTCAGTTGTTGTTTCTGCTGTTTATCCTGCCGCTGGCGGGCAGCTTGTGGATGATTGGCCAGGATTACCGCGACAAGCTCAGCCTGATCGCCGGCGAGCGTGCCGGTGTCCGCCAGCTGATCGCCCTCGACGCGCTGGACAACCTGCTCGCCGCCCAACGCGACCGCGCCGCGCGCTGGCGCGCCACCGAAACCAATCGCCAGCCAACACCGGCCACTGTCGCCGCGATGGCCGCGTTCGATGCCGTACAGCCTGCTCTGAATCAAGCCGTGAACGATCTTGGCCATGCGCTGACAACCGAAGGGGCCGAAGCCGACACCCTCAGTCGCTATCAAACCCTGCAAACCGCGCTCAATGGTCTGGACTCGAAAAGCCTGAGCAGCGTCGGTTGGTGGCCGGATGGCTATGAACGTTTCACTGCGGCCCTCAGCGCATTGCAAGCACTGCGCGAACAGATCGCCATGGATAACCGCCTGACCCTGGCTCCCTGGCTGGAAACCTACCTGCTGACGCAGATCTCGACCCAGCACGCGCCAGACCTGATCGAACGGGTCGGTCGCCTTGCCAGCATCGGCCAGGCATCGGTGGTGTCCGGACAATTCTCATTGCAAAGCCGTCTGCAACTGCGCGATCTGCGCGGCCGCATTGGCGACGCTCGCGAGCAACTGATCAAGACTGGCAGCTTGCTCGAAGCACGACTACCCAGTGCATTGCAAGCCTGGGCCGGGCAATACCACGACAGCCTCAAGCATCTGGACACCGGACTGAAAGGCCTGGATGACGGCATGTTCGGCGCCAGCATCACGCTCAAACCAGAAGACTTCGAACGCAACCTCGACGCCCTCCTCTCTGACCTCGCCTCGCTGCGCCAGCAAACGCTGGTGTCACTGGATCAGCGTCTGGACTACTACCACGGCTCGGCCATTCGCCAGTTCATCCTGGTGGCGAGCGTCCTCGGTTGCCTGCTGCTGGCCGCGCTGTATTTGTTCATCTGCCTGCAAGCTTCGATCCGCCGTAGCGCCAGCGGCATTACGCTGCTCGCCGAAGCCCTGCGTGATGGCAACCTGAGCCTGCAAGTGCCGGTGCACGGTCGCGATGAGCTGGCAGCGATCAGCACCGCGCTCAACGTTGCGGTGGTGCAACTGCGCACCAGCCTGCTGGGGGTCGATCACGAAACCCTGCAATTGGGCAACGCGGTGCGAGCCCTCAATACTCACGCCAGCGAGGCACTGGGCGAAGTCGAAGCCCAACAGTTGCAGATCAGCCAGATCGCTGCTGCGGCCACGCAACTGGCCGCCACTTCGCAAGGGGTCGCCCAGAGTTGCGAACACGCCTCAGGCAGCGCTCAGCAGACCCAGCGCATTGCCGCCGAGAGCAGCCGCGACAGCCAACGCACCACAGCGAGCATTCAGCAGCTCAATCAACGCCTGAACGATACTGCCGCCGCCCTTGGCCGGGTCAGCGAACAAGGGCAGCAGATTCAACTGGTGGTGGACACCATTCGCGGTGTGGCCGAGCAGACCAACCTGCTGGCGCTCAATGCCGCCATCGAAGCCGCCCGCGCAGGCGAACAAGGCCGGGGCTTTGCGGTGGTCGCCGATGAAGTGCGCAGTCTGTCGCAGCGCACTCAATCCTCCACCGCACAGATCGCCGGCACCGTCGACAGCCTGCGCAGCACTGTCAACGAAGCCGTGACCCTGATGGAAGCCGCCTGCGGCCAGGCCCAAACCGACGCACAAGCGGTTACCGGTCTTGGCGAACGGCTGGGGGAAATCGCCAGCGCGGTGCAAAGCGTCACCGATACCCTGGCGCAGATCGCGACGGCGGTAGAAGAGCAAGCCAGCACGGCCGATGAGGTCAGTGGCAACATCCAGCAAGTCGATCAGGCCGCCGTGCGCCTGCTTGAAGGCGCACGAGCGGTGAACCTCGCGGCGGACACCTTGAGTTCAGGCAGCAAGGCATTAAGCGAGAATACCGGGCGGTTTCAGCTGGGTTAAAGCTGAAAACTCATCCGTTTTTATGGGGCGGGTTGATAAGCGGTTGAAAGCGTAGAGAAATATTTTAGATTTACGCTTGACACTTCATCGTTACGAGCCAATAATGCGCGCCACTTGGCTACATAGCTCAGTTGGTTAGAGCATAGCATTCATAATGCTGGGGTCCGGGGTTCAAGTCCCTGTGTAGCCACCAAGTACTAAAAACGGCTTACCGAAAGGTAGGCCGTTTTTTTATGCCTGAAGAAAAGTACCCGGCCCACCGACGGCTCACATCGCTCTGTGAGCCGCAGGATTCATCAAGCGCCGAAGCGCTCGACTATAGCGTGGGCAATGCCGACAACGCCTTTTCCCATATCTGCCGGGTGCGAACCCAGACCATTTCCTGCCAGTCACTGTCAGCGGGATAGAACTGCTCAACAAGTTTCAGCTTGATCGCCCGCCCCACTGCATCACCCGGATTGCCGTGCAGGTGCAACCAGTGATCGTCACGCAGATGAGCATGCACCGCCTCTCCCGGGTAGGTGCCGCACTCGATGACAAACGGCATCAGGCGCACCTGCGGCAGCGCATCAAGTAGCGCCTGCGAGGTGTAGCCAGTGGCCGATGCGGCAATCCCGGTTTCGCTGTGGGTCTGCGCACCGGTTTGAATGGTGTAGAGCCACGGACCGTAAATGGCCTGCGCCTGCTCCAGTGCCGGATAAGCCGCTTGCGTAACGGTCAGCAGCATCGGATGGCCGTACTCTCCCGCACCGGAGTGCAGGTCGAAACACATGGCGACCTCGGCCTGGGAGAGATGCGCCGCAATGATCTGATGCAAGGTCCGGTTCGACCAGCTCGGCGCCAGCCCACCGTAAAACAGACCGTCGGGATGACTGTGCTGGCCGCCCTCGACAATCGACATCACTGTCGGCCAGCCATGCTCGCTTAACTGCGTGGCAAGCAAGGCATCGGCGCGTTCACGCTCCGGGCCGTGTAACTGGTTGAAGGCATAAATCGGGTGAAGCGCTGCGTAGGCCTGATTGTCGGGCAACGGCCGATCAAAGTTCAGGTGATTGCGGTTCAGATCGATGTTGTCTTCGTTGACGCGACGCAGCCACGCCGTGCCCCAGGGATTGATCAAGTGGATCATCACCACTGCGACATCGGCGGGTAGTGGGCGTTTGCCGAACTCGTTCAGCCAATTGATCTGGCACTCAGAACCGTAGAAGCCCTCAACCCCGTGGGTGCCGCTCAGCATCACCAGCAAACGCTTTGCACCGGGGTCGCCGAGCACCGCCACGTCAGTGCTCAACGACTCGCCAAACGGCCCTTTGAGTGGATGCGGGTATTCGGTCAACCGGGCTCCGGCTGCGGTCGCTGCCGCCAGGAATTGTTCGCGCTGCGAACGGTAACTTGGCTGCGTTGGGAACTCGGTCTGCATGTCGGCCTCTTGTTGTTATTGATGTGTTTTTAGCGAAGATCTAGCGCCTCCGACCCTACAGAAAAACCCAGCATCGAAGAAGAGAAAAGCTGCCCATCCGTCGACCAATACGCACAAGACCAGCGTTGCAGCTGGCTCAAGGCGCAGATACAGTCCATTGATCCTTTATCCAACGGACGGAGTGCCCCACGTGTTCCCAACCTTCCATTTGAGTCGCTACCGCCTGACTGCCCTGTCGCTGCTCGCCGCCGCGCTGACCCTCGCTGCCTGCAGCGCCCCGCCCGCTTCGTCGGCCATCAGCGCCTTGCCCGTGGCCCCGGAAATCGCCTCGGGGTTTCGCACCGACCTGCACACCCAATACGCTGCCAAACACATGGCCGCAGCCGCCAACCCACTGGCAGCCGCAGCAGGACGGGAGATGCTGCGTCAGGGTGGTTCGGCAATCGACGCCGCCATCGCCATGCAAGCGGTGCTGACACTGGTTGAGCCGCAATCCTCGGGGATCGGTGGCGGCGCGTTGATCGTGCTCTGGGATGGCAAGGCCGTGCGCACCTACGACGGCCGCGAAACCGCACCCGCTGGCGCGACTGAAAAGCTCTTCCTGCAAGCCGACGGTAAACCCATGCCCTTCCCCGATGCGCAGATTGGTGGTCGTTCGGTCGGAACACCGGGGGTGTTGCGTGCATTGGAGTTGGCCCATCAAAAGCACGGTCGTTTGCCATGGGCGAAGCTGTTCGAGCCGGCCATTGCCCTGGCGGAAAAGGGCTTTGCGATCTCGCCGCGCCTGCATACGATGATCGCTTCCGATCCGTTCCTGCCGCGCTCCCCTGACATGGCTGCGTACTTCCTGAATGCCGATGGCAGCCCGAAAGCCGTTGGTACGTTGCTGAAAAACCCGGCACTGGCCAAGGTCCTCAAACGTGTTGCCACAGAAGGCCCGAGCGCGTTGTATGAAGGTCCAATTGCTCAGGAGATCGTCGCCAAGGTTCAAGGCAATGCCAACCCCGGCAGCCTGTCGTTGAACGACCTCAACGGCTACAGCGCCAAAGAGCGTGCCCCGCTGTGCACCGACTACAAGCGCTGGCAAGTGTGCGGCATGCCGCCGCCATCATCGGGCGGGATCGCCGTGGCGCAGATCCTCGGCACCTTGCAGGCACTCGAAAGCAACGACAGTCGCTTCACTCTGGCGCGACTGAAACCACTCAAGACCGATAAACCGGCGGGGCTCGAACCCGCGCCTGAAGCCGTGCACCTGATCGCCGAAGCCGAGCGTCTGGCGTACGCCGACCGCGCGCAGTACGTCGCCGACTCGGACTTCGTGCCGGTCCCGGTCGCCGGTCTGGTCTCCCCTGCCTACCTGACCAACCGTGCAAACTTGATCAGCGAACGCAGCATGGGCAGCGCCAAACCCGGCACGCCACCGGGCATCCAGGTGGCCTACGCCCCAGACCGCTCACCACTGCGAATCTCTACCTCGCAAGTGGTGGCCGTCGACGATCAGGGCGGTGCCGTGTCGATGACCACCACCGTTGAAGCCGCCTTCGGCTCGCACCTGATGGTGCAGGGTTTCATGCTCAATAATCAGATGACCGACTTCTCGTTCATCCCCGAAGAAAACGGCCAACCCGTGGCCAACCGTGTCGAGCCCGGCAAGCGCCCGCGCTCATCCATGGCGCCGACGCTGATCTTTGATCGTCAAAGCGGTGAGCTGGTCGCGACACTCGGTTCGCCCGGCGGCTCGCAAATCATCGAGTACGTTGCCAAGTCGGTGGTCGGCCTGCTCGACTGGAACCTCGACCCGCAAGCCGCCATCAGCCTGCCCAACTTCGGCAGCCGCAATGGCTCGACCGAACTGGAACAAGGCCAGTTCAGCCCGGCGCTTATTCAGGCCCTCAAGGACAAAGGGCATTCGATCAATCAAATCGACATGACCAGCGGCACCCAGGCCATCGTTCGCGTACGCGACGCTCAGGGCAAAGCGGCCTGGGCCGGTGGCGCCGATCCACGGCGTGAAGGTGAAGCGCTGGGGGACTGATCGACTCTGGAAATGACCAAGGGCTTACCGCGAGGCAAGCCCTTTTTTATTGTCTGGCGCCAGCACACTGGATCGGTCGATCCCGCCAATCGCCCCATACCTTGTCCAGCCCCTCGGCATGGGACACACCTGGCAAGACCACCACTTCCAGGCAGTCAGCCTGCCCTAGCGCCCGACGATAACTGTCGACCAGGGCCGGCGGTACGATGGAGTCGTCAGCGCCGACCAGGTGCCGTTGCCGAACATGAGCCAGGCGCGCTCGGTTATCCAAGGGTTCCAGCGAGCCGGTGAGCGGACTGAGGTTCAATCGCTCGGCCCACAACCTGGGGCTGAGATTACCGGCCAGGGTTTGCACCTGGGCAATATCGTCGCGGCGAGCCGCTAGCAACAAAGCCAACGCGGCACCGCCGGAATAACCGATCAGCTCAAAGTCCTGGTTGCCGTAGCGACTTTTGATCTGGTTCAACGCCTGATCGAGAC
Organism: Pseudomonas sp. GW822-FHT04C11; assembly: GCF_058800905.1. Classification (NCBI taxonomy): domain Bacteria; kingdom Pseudomonadati; phylum Pseudomonadota; class Gammaproteobacteria; order Pseudomonadales; family Pseudomonadaceae; genus Pseudomonas; species Pseudomonas sp. GW822-FHT04C11. The sequence goes on from NZ_JBXAMS010000006.1 coordinate 319,472, forward strand.
TGTCCAGCACCTCGGGAGAAAAGCGCCGCGCGGTCCACAGTGCCGGCACACACCCTGGCGTACTGACGAACTGACAAGGACGCGCGAGGTAAAGACTCGGGGTCGGATCACTGAACGCCATCCCGGCAATCAGCAACTGCTGTGGACTGGGGTCGAGGCTCGGCTGGGAAGCCGTCGCCCAGGCGTGGCCGTCACCTTCCAGGTAAAGACGGATCCGACGGCTATCGGGACGTTTCAACGGAGTACTCAGTATCAGCGGAAAAGCTTGAGTAACGATTATTTCCACATGCTGAGCATGCTCTGACGCCAGCGCTTCCAGAGACTGTCTGGGCGACTGGCAACCACTCAGCAAAGCGCCGAGCAACAACGCAATCTTCAAGACACCTGGTTTGCGCTTCATCTGCTCCCTCCGACACGTTCGACCAGGACAGACACCCACGCCTGCTGCCACCCAGTGCGCGATTGTAGTCGTAAATGACGGTCAATTCGTGCCGTTACCCGATAGCGAAGTGCAGGTATGTGAACGGCCACATCCAGCAATGATATTTGCGCCTGACCTATCCAAGGGCTTGAACAGCGGTCGCTATGCTTGAGTACCAGGGCATTGAGTGACATGGACAGCAAACTCGATCCGCCGTACATCGCTATTCACCTACAGCAACTTGCAGCAGTCCCAGCATGGGACTAGGATCGTGCCATGAGAATTATCGCTATCAGTCACATGAAAGGATTCTGGGAGAAATACCCTGACTCAGAGCAGTCATTCCTGGCCTGGATTGACGAAACAAAGGACGCCAACTGGGCAAGCCCTGCGGATATCAAGGCCAATTTTGGCAGCGCCAGTATCCTCAAGAGCCGCAGGGTGGTGTTTAACATCAAGGGTAACGCCTATCGGCTTGTCGTCGCCGTGGCCTATCGCTTCGGGGCCGTATACATAAAGTTTGTCGGCACTCACCAGCAATACGACGCTATCGATGCCGATACCGTTGAAATGGAGTAACCCATGAACATTCGTCCGATTCATACCGAACAGGACTACCGTGCAGCCCTCAAGGAAGTATCTGCACTATTCGACAACGAACCAGAACCGGGCACGTCTGAAGGTGACTACTTCGACATCATGATTACCCTCATTCAGGCCTACGAAGCGAAGCAGTTCCCGGTTGACCTTCCCAACCCGATAGATGCGATCAAATTTCGCATGGAACAATCGGGCTTATCTGCTGCTGACCTGGCACCCGCCATTGGCCGGACAAACAGAGTGTATGAAGTACTCAACGGCAAACGGGCGTTGACACTGCCCATGATCTGGAAACTCCATGAGCTGTTCGGGATTCCGGCAGAGAGCCTGATCAAGCCCGTCAGAGATATTTAAGCATTGCGCGTTTCGTTCGAAAAAAGCGAAACACGCAAGCTTGAGCTTTCCTCCAGGCGCCACTGATATCAAGCCGGCACACCCAGAATGATGTGCGAGGCCTTGATCACCGCCGTGGCGCTAACATTCAAGCAGCGCCTGGCCTGCAGACTCACGCACTCACATACACCCATGCCTCGATCCCGGACGCCAGCACTACGCTGACCCGCTTGTAATCCGAGACTTCATAGCTGTCAGCAGCCGCCAACTCCGCTGGCGTGATCCGGAACACCATACCGGGGATCGGCGCACTGTCAGCACTGCCGGGACGCAGGATCGGATGGTGAGTCTTGCCACTGGTCGCCAACACTTCGGGGTCGGTAATTTCGACCCAGGACTGCTCGTAACCGAGCATCTGATCCGCACTACCGGACAACTCGCGCCCGAAGTTGGTGAGCTGCACGGCCTTGTCCTGCAGCGTTCCGTAGGAAAACAGGTAAACCTGCGTATTGCTTGAATCAGTCATCAGCGAACCTCGTCTCTAAAAGTAGCGTTTCGGATGTCTTGCTCGTTCACCGGGCGAAAACCGACAGCCATTCTGGGGACGCCTTATCCCCGTAACACTTCAACGATTCGCCACCAGATGGGCGCCGAACAGCACGTAACAACTGCCGGCAAGGCGCTCCAGCCATTGCCGTGAACGACCATAAGCGCCCGCTACCCGGTAGCTGGCAAACAGCAGCGCTACGGCGCAATACCAGCTGAAGGACAGCGTAGCCATAGTGATCACCGCCAGTGTCAGCAACATCGGCGGTGGCGAAGCCGGCATTGAAGTGGCGAAGATGGTGGCGACGAACAGCGCTGATTTCGGGTTGGTCATGTTGCCCAGAAATCCCTGGCGATAGGCCGAAAACAGCGCGCGGTATGGCTCGCTCGACCCCGCACTTGCACCGAGGCTCAGTGCCGGTTTGCGCTTGAACTGCTTCAACCCCAGATAGATCAGGTAGCAACCACCGGCGATCTTGAATGCCAGATACAGCGTCGGTGCGGCGGTAAACAGCGACTTTATTCCCAGGCCGCCGGCCAGCCCCCACAGCACAGTGCCTGTCGCGACACCCAACGCAGCCACCACTCCGTGGCGCCGCGAGCAACTGGCGGCCAGTTGCGCGGTGGTAAAAAAGTTTGGCCCCGGAGTAACCACCGCGACGGTCCACAGCAACGCCAGCGATAACAAGGGGGCAGCATAGGTCAGGTGTTGGAGTTCCATCTGTGAATCACCTCTATGTGAGCGGTGGAAAAACCGCAGAACAACGCCCACGGGTTTTACTCGACCTTAGGCACAGCAATCAACCGTTATCCGGCTGACAGCCAACCCGCAGCTGAGCTACCGTGTTCGTCACCGAACACCCGGACACGAAGACTCCCCATGGGCAAGCAGAAAATTCTCACCGACTGGTTCCAGCGCGCCCCCGATTCGGGCGGGCTGGAGCGTATCGAGGCATTTTTCTCGGGTCATGGTTACGACCTTCATCGTCACGACACCTATGCCATAGGTCGCACGCTGTCGGGGGTGCAAAGCTTTCAGTACCGTGGCGGCTGGCGACATAGCTTGCCGGGCGGGACCATGGTGTTGCATCCCGACGAAGTCCACGATGGCGAGGCCGGTACCGAGGACGGCTTCAAATACCGGATGCTTTACGTCGAGCCGGCACTGATCCAGCAGATGCTCGGCGGCCAGCCTTTGCCCTTTATCAAGACCGGTATTTCCACTGATCCACGCTTGTTCGCGGCGACCGAGGTCCTGTTGCAGAGTATCGATCGCCCCCTCGATCCGTTGGAGCAGCAAGATGCGCTGTTTGATCTGGCGCAGGCCATGAGCGCGGTATCGGGGGTGCCCACCCATCGTCAGAGCTTCGATTACCTCGCGGCAGAACGCGCTCGCGAGTTCATGCACAGCGCCCTCGACCAAACGCTGACCCTGGATCAACTGGCCGAACACAGCGGGCGTGATCGCTGGAGTCTGTCGCGGGACTTTCGCCTGCTGTTCGGCACCAGCCCCTATCGTTACCTGACCATGCGCCGCCTGGATCTGCTGCGCTCATTGCTGATGCAGGGTGAGTCGCTAACCAACGCCGCGCTGATCGCGGGCTTCAGCGATCAAAGCCACATGACCCGGCAGTTTGGCAAAACCTACGGCCTGTCACCCGCCCGCTGGATGAAAATGCACCGCCGCTGAGCCGCGCACAATCGTGCAAGAAGTGCACTGCTGCGCAGGCTACCGTGGGCTCACAATCACCAACGGGAGCCACGTCATGCAGCCATATCAAAGCCTGAATTTTGCCAACAAACTTGCGCAGATCAACGAGCACTGGTCGCCGCGGGTCATCGCCGAAATGAACGACTACCAGTTCAAGGTGGTGAAACTGCTGGGAGATTTCATCTGGCACGATCATCAGGACACTGACGAAACGTTTATCGTCCTCGAAGGCCAACTGCGCATCGATTTTCGCGATGGTCAGGTGCTGGTGTCCCAAGGCGAAATGTACGTGGTGCCCAAGGGCGTCGAGCACAAGCCGTTTGCCGAACAAGAGGTCAAACTGCTGCTGATCGAACCCAAGGGTGTGCTCAATACCGGGAGCGAAGGTGGCGAGCGTACGGCGCTGAATGATCTTTGGATCTGACGAGGCTCACTCGAGCCGCGCTTAAGTCGACAGCTGATTGGCGAACTGCCCGACCGCGTTGACCACCTTTTGCGCGCCATCCTGGATCTCGACGATCACCGTGCCCGCCTCGGCGGCCAGCGCCAAACCTTGTTCGGCCTGGAGCTTGCCATCTGTCATCAACACCACGGCATCGCGCGCCATGTCCTGGTTCTGACGCACTACACCAACAATTTCGTCGGTGGCTTTGCTGGTGCGCGAAGCCAATTGCCGGACCTCGTCCGCCACCACTGCAAAACCTCGGCCCTGCTCACCGGCACGGGCCGCTTCGATGGCGGCGTTGAGCGCCAGCAGGTTGGTCTGTTCGGCAATGCCGCTGATGGTTTTGACGATGGTGCCGATCACCAGCGACTGTTCGTTCAGCGCCTCGATGCCTTCACCAGCCTGCTGCATGTGCTTGGCCAGCTCACGCATCACGTCCACCGCCTGAGTCACCACGGCGGTACCGCGTTGTGCACAGTTGTCGGTCTGCAACGAGGTGCTGTAAGCGATGTTCGCCGCTTCGGCAACCGCTTGTTCCTGATTGACCTGATCAGTGATCACGGTGGCGAACTTGACCACTTTGTAGAGCTTTTCATTCGCGTCGTGCACCGGGTTGTAGGACGCTTCGAGCCAGACCACTCGACCATGGCTGTCGACGCGTTTGAAGCGGTCGGCCACGAACTCGCCAGCGTTCAAGCGTCGCCAGAAGTCCTGATACGCGGAGCTGTTGTACTCCTCGGGCTCACAGAACATGCGGTGATGTTTGCCTTTGATCTGCGCCAGGCTATAACCCATACCGTTCAAGAACCGCTCGTTGGCCGTCAGCACATTACCGTTGAGGTCGAACTCGATGACGGCTGTCGAACGAACCAGCGCCCCGATCAGGTTCTCGTGTTCACGTGACGCCTCGATGGTTCGGGTCAGGTCACTGGAGTAAATCGAAAAGTGTCTTATCCGGCCATCCGAGCTACGAATCGGCTGGGCAATAGAGCGCAACCACGCTTCCTCGCCATTGCCTCTGAGCAAGCGCACAGCGCCCGCGAAGTGCTCACCACGGGTCAGGGCATTCTTGAAGCGCAGGTGAAATTCATCGGTCTTGACGTGGGCCGGAACGATCTCTTCGATGTGCCGACCAATCAGGTCATTGCCCTTGTAGAGCATTTCCTGGGCGAAATTCTGGTTAATCGATTGCACCCGTCCATCAGGGTCCAGGGTGAGCACAAGCATCTCGCTTTCCAGGCTTTCCTTCACTTGTTGAAGGCTGGAGAGTTCCTCGCGAAGAGCCGACAGCTCCTGCTTCAAGCGTTTATTGAACATTGCGATGCACCGATGGGCAGGGTTGAGAGCGTCCTTCAGACTTACCATCGGCCTTACCCGGCTTTTCTGAAGAGCTTTGCCGGGTTGTCCTACAAAAATAGTTGGCAGCTGGCCACCATACGCCCGTAATGCCTCAAAAACGGCGTTTTGAAGGGCGATTCAACACGCTATAGTCTGCGCTGCACCACCGCCACCTACAGGAGAATCGACGCATGGATCAGTCACGCAAAGCACTATTCGATGGCATCGCCCAACAGCTGGGGCACCGCTTCGACGGTGAAATGCGCATTGGCGGCAACTACGTGCCTGCGGTGCAAAACGGTGATGAGGTGTACGTCAGCGGGCAGATTCCACGCATTGAAAATACGGTGATGGTGGTGGGCCGGATCGGTGCCGAAGTGTCGTTGGATCAAGGCCGGTATGCCGCGCAGATCTGCACGATGCGCGCATTGGCGATCCTCATGCAGTTACTCGGCGACCTCGAACGTATCAAGAAGATCTTGCGCATTAACGTCTACGTGCAAAGCGCCGCCGACTTCACGCAACAAAGTGAAGTCGCCGACGGTGCGTCGGAGGTGCTTTACCGGATTTTTGCCGAAGCCGGTGTTCACACACGGACCTCGGTAGGCGTGTACCAGTTGCCGAAAAACGCCTCGGTCGAAGTCGACATGATCGTCGCGCTTGAGCCTGAACCAGCACCGTTTGAGGAAGATTAACCCTACGATTGAAGTGCCTCAGGGACTGCAGGCCACGCCAGCCGCATGATCGACCCGCGGCAGGCGTGAGCCGAAGTACAGCGCTGCGCCAATCCCGACCGCCCCCATCACCGCGCAGAACATCACACAGATCCATGGGCTCCACGGCATCAGGCCAATCAGCAGCAACGGCGTGATACTGGCCCAAATGGCGTAGGCAATGTTGTAGGTAAAGGAAATACCCGAGACACGAATCCGCGCCGGGAACAGGTTGACCATCACCGACGGCACCGCACCGACCACCCCGCAGCCCAGACCGGCAATGGCATAGGCCAGGCCAATCCAGTGTGCTCCGCCAATCAGGCTGGCATAGAGCACGCCAATCCCCAACGGTAGCAGCAGGCTATAGAGCATCACTGTGCGCCAGGCACCGATACGGTCGACGATCAACCCGGCGATCACGCAGCCGACGTTCAGAAACACGATGCCCAGACTGCTCAGGGCGAAAGTATGACTGGCGGTCATGCCAAAGGTTTTCTGCATCATGGTCGGGGTGATAACGACGAAGGTCACCACCGCCGAGGTCAGCACGCAGGTGAGGATCACCGCCGGCAGCATTGCCAACCGATGCTCACGCAACACTGTGCGCAGCGGCAGCTCGACATGCCGTTCGCGACTCGCCTGCATGGCCATGAACACCGGGGTTTCATTCAGCCAACGACGCAACCAGACCCCAATCACCCCGAACACGCCACCTAACAGAAACGGGTAACGCCAGGCGTAATCGAGGATCTCCGTCGGGGTGTAGACCCGCGCCAGCAAGGTCGCCGTCAATGCACCGATCAAGTAACCAAAGGTCAGCCCGGCCTGCAGGAAGCCCAAGGCATAACCCCGGTGCGCGGCCGGTGCGTGCTCGGCCACGAACACCCAGGCGCTTGGCACTTCACCGCCCACCGCCGCGCCTTGTAGCACTCGCAGGAGCAACAACAGCAACGGTGCGAAATAGCCGATCTGGGCGTAGGTCGGCATGATCCCGATCAGCAGGCACGGCAACGCCATCATCAGGATGCTCAGACTGAAGACCTTCTTGCGTCCCAGCCGGTCAGCAAAGTGCGCCATCAGAATCCCGCCCAGCGGCCGCGCCAGGTAACCGGTGACAAAAATCCCGAAACTTTGCAGCAAACGCAGCCACTCGGGCATTTCCGGAGGAAAGAACAGTTGGCTGAGGGTCAGGGCGAAAAATACGAAGATGATGAAGTCGTAGATTTCCAGCGCCCCGCCGAGCGCCGCCAGGCCCAGGGTCTTGTAGTCAGACCGGGAGAACGGTGCCGGTCGTGCATCAAGGATGGCAGTCATAAAAAATGCTCTGAAATGGGCAAAAAACACACGGCGCCCATGGTCTACGCAAAAACGCGTTCGAACAACCCGTTAGACCATAGTCCCAAGTGTGCAAAACAGCACCGCAAAAACATCTTGATTGATTTACTGTTTATGTCTGAGCGCAAGGGCCTGCGCGGCCCGGCTCGCACCACAATAAACATAAAAATAGAGGTACTCCCGTGGCCGCCGCAATCGAAGATAGCCGCTCCGCCCGCTTTGCCCTGCACTGCTCGAACTTTGCCGAACGCTGGTTTCCCGACTCCTGGGTGTTTGCCGCGCTCGCGGTCATTATCGTTGCCGTGGCCACCATGATCATGGGCGCAAAGCCCACCGATGCCGCGATGGCCTTCGGTGACGGCTTCTGGAGCCTGATCCCGTTCACCATGCAAATGGCCTTCGTGGTGATCGGCGGCTATGTGGTCGCCAGCTCGCCACCGGCGGTGAAACTGATCGACCGCCTGGCGCGCATCCCGAAAAACGGTCGCTCGGCCGTGGCCTGGGTCGCCCTGATTTCCATGGTCGCGTCATTGCTCAACTGGGGACTGTCGCTGGTGTTTGGCGGTTTGCTGGTGCGTGCACTGGCGCGCCGTACCGATCTGCGTATGGATTACCGTGCCGCCGGTGCCGCCGCTTACCTGGGGCTCGGCGCAGTCTGGGCGCTGGGGCTGTCTTCGTCGGCAGCGCAGTTGCAGGCCAACCCGGCCAGTTTGCCGCCGTCGATCCTGTCGATCACCGGGATGATTCCATTCACCCAAACGATTTTCCTCTGGCAGTCCGGTGTGCTCTTGCTGGCGCTGATCGTGGTCTCGTTGATCATCGCCTATGCCACCGCCCCCGGCCCGAACTCCGCCCGTGACGCCAAGGCCTGCGGCATCGACCCGAGCTTCAGCCTACCGGCACCACAGCCACGCACTCGCCCTGGTGAATGGCTGGAGTACAGTCCGATATTGACCATTTTGCTGGTACTGCTGGCGGCCGGATGGTTGTTTCACGAGTTTTCGACCAAACCGGCGATCAGCGCGATCTCGGGCCTGAACACCTACAACTTCCTGTTCCTGATGCTTGGCGCCCTGCTGCACTGGCGCCCGCGCAGCTTCCTGGATGCGGTGGCCCGTGCGGTGCCGACCACCACGGGTGTGATGATCCAGTTCCCGCTGTACGGTTCCATCGCCGCGCTGATGACCGTGGTCAAAGGCACCGACGGCCAGACCCTGGCGCACCATATCTCGACCTTCTTCGTCAGCATTGCTTCCCACGACACCTATGCCCTGCTGATGGGCGTGTACTCGGCGATCCTCGGTTTCTTCATTCCGTCCGGCGGCGGTAAATGGATTATCGAAGCGCCGTACGTGATGCAAGTCGCCAACGACCTCAAATACCACCTGGGCTGGGCCGTACAGATCTACAACGCCGCCGAAGCCCTGCCCAACCTGATCAACCCGTTCTACATGCTGCCGCTGCTCGGCGTGCTCGGCTTGAAGGCGCGGGACCTGATCGGGTTCTCGTTCGTGCAACTGCTGGTGCACACGCCTCTGGTGCTGTTTCTGTTGTGGGCGCTGGGGACGACGCTTGCGTATGTGGCGCCGGTGATGCCGTAACTGAACATAGCCGCGCCTGCCACAAACGGGCAGGTGCGGTTGTCACGCAGATCCATCAGGCAAACACTTCAACAGCTCCGGTAACGCTGCCTGAACCGTGTCCCACACAACCTCAAGGTTGATATCAAAGTAGCCGTGGGCGATTCGGTTGCGCATGCCTCGCATGCTGCGCCATGGCACTTGGGGGTGTGTTGCGGTGAATTCGGGGTAACCATCCATGATTTTGGTGGCGGCCTCACCAATAATAATGAGGCTCATGATGACGGCTTGCTGAGTGCGTTTGTCGTCGAAGAACTCCTCTTTAATCAGGCCCTCGACAAAGATCAGTGCATCGCCAGCGGCCTGACGCATATGGTCGAGTTAGTCATCGAGGCGATTCTCGTTCATACGGGGAGCGCCTGAGCCAACACCTGCTCACGAAACTTTGCCGGTAGATCTCCAGGCGTCAGCAGATCAACGGAAACTCCGAGTAAATTCTCCAGTTCGACCTGCAAGCCACCAAGATCAAACAGCGTTGCCCCCGGTAGCGCATCCACCAATAAATCCAGATCACTGCCGTCCTCGTCAGTGCCACGTAGCACCGAGCCGAAAACACGTGGGTTGGTGGTATGAAAGCGCCCAACTACTTCACGCACGGCGGCACGTTTGAGGTCCAGAGCGGCTGACGGTTTCATGCAGTACCCTCTCGATTCACAGCAATATGGCGCCAGTCTAGCAGCGCTGGCAAAGACTTAACGCTAACATTACTGGTCGCGAAATATTCGCTGACATGCGGCCGCGAACGCCTGAAGCACTCAAGCAGTTGCGGAGCTCCCCTCCAAATACTTTTGCCCCAATCTACGAGTAAACCACCCGGTAGCATTTTCGTCATATTCGGTTGCTACCGTCCGCACGAAATAACTTGTAACCAATTAATGCCTTAAAGATCCAGGAATCAGGATGAACGACGACAAAGAAGGAAACGGCCCACCACCTTCCACCGATAGCCCCACCGACACCAGCCGTCGGCGCTTTCTGGGGGGCGTTGCAGTCCTCGGCGTCGGCGCAACGCTGAGTGCGTGCGGCAACACTGGCGACACGCCGGGCAAGCCGGAAGAGCGGCCGCTGTCGCCTGCCGAGCTGGACAAGGCGTTGCGCGATCAGGTGAAAAACGTGGTGGTGATCTTCGCCGAGAACCGCAGTTTCAATAACCTGTTCAGTGACTTCCCTGGCCTTGAAAAACCGTTGTCAGCACTCAAGCCTGAGGACTATCAACAACGCGACCGGGATGGCAGTCTGCTGGAAACCTTGCCGCCGGCCTGGGGTGGCGTGTTGCAGATCGGCCCGCAAACCCTTGATGGCGTGACGTATTCGAACGAAACCCAATTCCAGGAACACTTGCCCAATGCCCCCTACGCCCTCAAGGGCCCGAATGGCGAAGACTTGCCGTTTGGCCTGGTGACGCGGGATCTGTGGCATGTGTTCTATCAGAACCAGATGCAGATCAACGGCGGCAAGAACGACCGTTTTGTCGCCTGGGCCGACTCGGGCGGCTTGACCATGGGACATTACGCCCAAAGCCGTTATTCCCTGCGTCTATGGGATGTGGCTCGGGAGTTTGTGCTGTGCGACAACTTCTTCCAGGGTGCTTTCGGTGGCTCGTTTCTCAACCATCAGTACCTGATCAGTGCCGCCGTGCCGTTTTACCCGGATGCCGTCAACTCGGTGGCCAAGGCGCAAATCGCTTCACTGCAAAGCGATGACCCGCTCGACACGCGCCTCAAGCCACTGGAGAAATCCCCGGCCAGCGCCATGAGCGGTCCACCGCAGTTCGGCCCCAGCGCCCTGACCCCGGATGGTTATGCGGTCAACACCATGGCCCCGCCTTATTGGCCGACCTGGATCCGCGATCCGGAACGCCCGGAATACGCCAAAGCCGATCTACCCAGTGTGCTGGTGCCGCAAACCCACGAACACATCGGCGACAAGCTGTCGAAGAAGAACATCGACTGGGCCTGGTACGCCGGCGCCTGGCAGGCGACGCTGGACCAGTTCAAGGACTCGGGGGGCATTCCGAAGATCCCCAACTTCCAGTATCACCATCAGCCGTTCAACTACTTCAAGCAGTTGGGTCCGGAGAACCCGGCAGAACGCAGTAAACACCTGCGCGATGGCGGTCTGGGTGACGAGTCGAGCACCAACCTTTTTTTTGCCGATGCCGAAGCCGGGAAGTTGCCGGCGGTGAGTTTCTACAAACCCCAGGGCAACCTGAACATGCACGCCGGTTATGCAGACGTGGCGTCCGGCGACCGGCATATCGTCCGTGCCCTGAAGGTGCTGCGCGAAAGCCCGCAGTGGAAAAACATGGTGGTCGTAGTCACGGTCGACGAAAACGGCGGCTGGTGGGACCACGTCGCGCCACCGCAAGGTGATCGCTGGGGTCCGGGCACACGAGTGCCAGCGTTGGTGGTGTCGCCATTCGCCCGTAAAGGTACGGTGGATCACACGGTGTACGACACCGCGTCGATCCTGCGGCTGATCACCCGGGTGTTCCAGCTTGAGACGCTCGACGGGATCAAGCAGCGCGATACCGCAATGATTGCCCGAGGCCAGAAGCCGATGGGCGATTTGAGCAATGCGTTGCATTTTCCCGGCTGATTGATTTTCAGTCTTGCGATCTTTTCGCGTGGGTACTAGACCTATCAACGCAAGTGGTTTCAGTATGTAACCGCCCTCGCTTCCGGGGACCCACGCTGAAAAGGATCTGAGCATGTTCAAACTCGCAGGATTGAGCCTCACCCTCGCCGCCCTTACCTTGGGCGCTACCGCCCACGCCGATACCGACCTGAAACTGGGCAGTACCGAACGGGTAACGCAGCTGTTCGCCTACCCCAACAACTGCAACGTGATTTGCTATCGCGACTGGACGCTGGAGCAAACGGTCGAACACTACCTGACCCAAAGCGTTCAGCGGGACGGCTACACCACGGCAAAAGTCCAGGTGAAAACCGATAACAATCAACTCTATGCAAACATCAGCGGCGTGCCAAAGGACTACGCAAAACCGTTGACTGCATTGCTCGATGCCGGGGATCTGGCCCACGCCGGCGCCAACAAACTGAACGCCGACGGCAAGTGGGCATACAACTGGTACCTGTTCCTGCCCTTGGGCATGGCGCTGGAAAACCGCAAAAGCGTCGAGCTGCTGCACTTTCCACCGGACTATTCGCTGACCCAGGCCCAGGATTACCTGGAATCGAAGACCACCGACCGCTGGGCGACGCTGCTGACCGCCAACGGTATCGCTGCCGAACAAACACCGGCCTACCAGACCATTATCGATATCGCGCCGATTGCCGCTCCCGCCACCGCCGGCAATGACCTTATGGGCGTCTACGGCTATTTCAAGGACTACCAGACCACCCTGGTCAAGCAATTCAGCCAGACCGCCAACGGCGTGACCTTACCTATGGTGGCGTTCGGTGCACCGGTGCGTAACTGGGTCAAGGAGCAGTATGGACAGACCGTGGCCGTGTTGGGTCTGGCACAAATCATCCCGACCCCGGGCGTGAAGGTGCCGGTGCTGGGTTCTAACCACCCAAGTTACATTTGGTATGCGGCCGACCCGGCGAATTATGACGACGATCAGGCCAAGGCCGATGCCGTGGGTTTGAAGGTGATGGGGCAAGACTTGAGTGCGGCTTGCTGGCAAGCGGGTATGGGCAGCAAACCCGGCAGTGACCCGAGTGCACAACTCAACACCTGCACGCAAACCTGGCAAGTGGCCCAGAAAGAGAAAACCTGCGAGCTGTTCTACACCTCGATCCGCAATCTGACGCCCGAGCAAGCCGCAACCAAGTGTTCGGCCCCGGACATCAAACCCCAACTGGACCAGTTGAAGGTGCCTGCACCCGCACTGGCTGCATCACACCTGTAATCCTGCGGACACGCTTGCTGCGTAAGTATTCGCTGACGCAGCAGGCAGCCTCTATCGCCTGTCAGATCTGACAGTAGACCCTCTGTTTCATTTGCGAGACTCTTTAGGCGTACCCATGTGCTGCAGGGCTGGCAGGATCGCCAGCTTCCTGTGGTCGCAGCGCCCAATGAACAAGGATCGTTATGAAGCCTCAGGCCAGGGATAAGGCAGCTACGCTGTCAAGCAGTTGCATCTACCCGAACAAAGAACTCAGTGCCCGCCAGGGCTACCCCTCCAGAGCTCACTTCACAGTTATCCAGACTGACGATGGGCGCGGCGCGGCAATCACGGCACAGCGCGATTACCTGCGCATCAGTCGTATCTGTCGGGTATCGGGACTGCTGATGCATATCCGCCGTTTGCATACCCTGCAACTGGCGCCGGGTATCCACGTCTACGACCCGTTTTTTTCCGGACTACTGCTGCACTCCTGCGACCCTAACGTCTTTCTCGACATGAGCGAACTGTGTTTATGGGCTCTGAAGGACATCGCACCTGGCACAGTGCTGTGCATGGACTACGCCAGCACTGAAGAGAAGCTGACACGTCAGTTTGCCTGTCAGTGCGGCTCGCCCGATTGCCGTGGCTGGATCACCGGCTACGATGATCCGCCAAACGCCGAAGGCCAGAAGTTCTTGCAACACTGGCATCGACATAGCCCCTGATAAACGGAGGCTCAGCGCCGTTTACAAGGCACCGACCGGACGCAAACGGTATTGCGGCGGCAGTTGCTCGAAACCGCTGATGGTCGCGTTCAGGCTCTTCCAGCGACCGTCCTTGATCCCGTAGATGCAACCATGGACCGACAGGCTCTGCCCACGGTGCCAGGCATTTTGCACAATACTGGTATGACCGACATTGGCCACTTGCTGGATCACGTTGAGTTCGCAGAGACGGTCGACCCGCTCTTCTTCAGTCGGCAATTGGCCAAGCTCTTCGCGGTGTTCGTAATAAAGATCGCGAATCGAGCGCAGCCAGCCGTCGATCAGGCCCAACTGGCGGTCCTGCATCGAGGCGCGCACGCCGCCGCAACCGTAATGGCCGGTGACCAGGATGTGTTTGACCTTCAGCACATCCACCGCGTACTGAATCACTGACAGGCAGTTAAGGTCGGTGTGCAGCACCACGTTGGCAACGTTACGGTGTACGAACAAGTCACCAGGCAACATGCCGACGATTTCGTTGGCCGGTACGCGCGCGTCGGAGCAACCGATCCACAGGTATTCCGGCGTCTGTTGGCGGGCCAGCTTGGCGAAGAAGTCAGGATCTTCCTGCTTGATCGCATCGGCCCAACGCGCGTTGTTATCAATCAGATCTTGTAATTCGTTCATGCTCTGAAGCCTCAAGAATGATGCACTGCTTTGACAGACAACCGCCCGTCGGGGTCACGCGGATGTTGCAGTAGCCGAACAGAAATGCCTTGGAATCTTTAAGGGTAACGCCTGTCCACCCTATAAGGCCCCACATTATGAGGAATTTCCATGACTGATTCACGACGTCCTTACGGCGCGGTCCAACCCGAGCCTATCGACGACAACGAAGACCGCATGGGTTCGATGCGCGAGCTGGATTTCGATGAAGAAGAACCCGGCGAGACTATCGGTGGCCTGACCCGCGAGCACGAGCGTGAGCAACAAATGCCCAGCGAACGCGTACGTGAAAAAGGCACGGGCGGGACCGCGGCTGACGACGACCCCATTGACGACGACATGAGCCCGGAAAACCTGATTCGCGAAGATGGCGCCCGTGACGCTCATGAAGCCGGAGAAGACTTCAGCGCCGATTGGGACTTGAGCATTGTCGATGAGGACGAAATCGGCGGCGGCAACGGGCTGGATGAGGCGGAACTGGCAGAGCGCGATCCGGTTGATGGCAATCGGTAATCCTGTGGCGAGGGAGCTTGCTCCCGTTGGGTCGAGAATCGGCCCTGAAATCAGCAACCGCGATTTATCAGAAAGAGCGCGTTAGCCGATTTTACGACTGCTTAGCCCGAGTGCGGACCGGCCGGCGGGAGCAAGCTCCCTCGCCACATTGGATGTGCGTCAGTCGACCAACGTGCAGGCCATCACCACCGCATCTTCACGCCCACCGACCGCCGGGTAGTAATCACGACGGCGACCGACTTCATTGAAACCATAACGCTCATACAGACGGAATGCCGCCTGATTGCTGTCGCGCACTTCCAGGAAACATTCCCGGGCTTTGGCTTCATACGCACGGGACATCAAGTGCTCAAGCAGCCTCAAACCCAGCCCGCGTCCCTGATTTTCCGGTTTGACCGTGATGTTCAGCAGATGCGCCTCATCGAGGATGATCTGCACCACACCGTGGCCAACCTGTTGCTGACCTTCGAACATCAGCCAGATCTGGTATTTGCCCAGACCATCAAGAAAAATCCCACGGGTCCAGGGATGGCTGAACGCCGCGTATTCGATTCTCAGTACAGCGTCCAGATCCGCTTCGGTCATCGGGCGGAACGATACAGCGTCACTCATTCGATTCTTTCCAACGCGCCATCAGCCGACGCATGGCTTGCCAGACATCAGCCTTACGCTGTGGCTCTTCCATTAATAATTCCAGGCCGGGCAGCGCCCAGACCGACCCCAGGCCTTCAACCTGAAGTTCGCGGTTGTAGGCTTCAGCATTTGCCTCACCGGCAAAACGCACCGCCGGCAGGCCGATCAACCACAGGCACACACAAGGCGCGTCTTCCAGACGAGCCGAAAGGAACCCTTGAACGAAATCGCGGGCAGCTTCCGGGCCCTGATCCATCGTTCCGCGTACCAGCAGCGGCCAGCGGACCGGTTCGCCGACAATTTGCGGGCTGTCCGGCAGACCGGCGGCGCGCAGCATGTCCTTGAGCAACAAGTAGGCCGGATCGCGAGTCTGGAACGCACCGCCTGTGGGTAACTCCACCAGCAGCAGGCAACGGCCGGCCCGCAGCAATTGCAGGGCAAAACGCGGCGGCGGCACCTGCGGCGCCTTGGCCACGACCGGTGCGTCTTCGGCGTCCTCGACCGGCTTGCTCGCTGGGCGCGCAACAGAAGGCGTCGGGCGCGGCACTTCGACCTTGACCCGTTCGGCCGGCTTGGCCACAGGCTCTACGGCCGCTTTCGCGACCTGCGTCGGCGCAATCGGCGTCTCGACCAACGGCTCCGGCGCTTCCAGCAGCTCGGGCCGCGACGGTGCGGCAAAGGGCAATTCGGTGCGCGGCAGCCAGTTGACCACCTGCATGGCGGTCAAATAGGCGCGGCGACGGGACTCGATAAGCAAAGGTCGGCCACTTGTGGATAACGGATAGTGCAGGGATTCTACCGCCCTTCGCTCAAGATCGCCCGCAGTTGATCGATAGAAAAGCGACTGTCCGTCCCGTCGATGCCTCGAGAGTGATTCCCATCGCACGTGATGCAGTACAATCGCTGCTTTTAATCGCCAACCAGCCGGCCATTCCAATGATCGAACCCAAGCGCGTCTTGCGCGCCCTCGCCGAACACTGGGCACTTCTGGAGCCTTTGTGCGAGCACTTCGACCAAGGCACCCTGAGCCTCAACGAACTGCGCTCACAGCTGGCCGCCCAGCAACTGGACAGCACGCCACAGGACATCACCAGCCTGCTGGACGTGTGGATCCGCCTCGACATTCTGGTTCCGGTGGCCAAAAGCCCGAACCGTTTTGAGCTCAACGCGCAGATTCACGACTTCCTCGCCTACCTGCGCCGTGAGCACCGTCTGGGCCTGTGCCTGGAAATCGAAGCCTACCTGCGCCATCTGGAGCGGCTGGCCGGTTACATTCAGGACGCTTTCGACATCCGCGACGGCAATGATCTGGCACGCCAGCTGCGTTTGCTCGACATGCGCGTGCGCGATGTCCTGAAAAAACTCGCCAACGACGAACAAGCCCTGGTGGCCGTTGCCGAGCGGGCCAAGACCAGCGACCGGCAGATTCCGCTGCGTCAGCGTTATGCCGAAGTGCTGGCGACATGGGACGAATACGTCGAGCCGATGATTCAGTTGGTCAACGCCGACGGCGCCTTCGAGCAAGGCGTGCGCAAGGTTGAAAACGTGCTGCTGCGCATGCTCAGCGAACAACAGCGCCTCGGCCACCTGGTCGACGACGACATGCTGCTGCGCACCCACGCGCGCATCCTCGAAATGCAGACCAGCGCCCAACTGACCTTGCGTCATGCTCGCGAGCTGTTGCTGCCGCTGCGTGAAGAGGCCCGTCGGCACAACGCCGTAACCCGTGGCGCGGCGCTGGCGCTGTCGATGATCCGCCGCAAGGGCATCGACGCAGTGCCACAAGCGGCGATGCCGATGTTCACCCGCCCGCAAAGTACCTTCCTCGGCAGCGCCAGTCAGGTCGAAGCCTACGTTTATGCACTGGCGCGTTTCGAGCCAAAACCGGCACGTTTCCCCAAGGCCCACAAAACCCAAAAAGGCGAAGCCCCGCGGTCACCGCGCACCGTTCGGGAAATGCTCGAACGCTGCGAAGACGCGCTGCCGATGCCGGATTTGATGACCTGGCTGCTGGAACAGGAACCGGACGGCGCGACCGACGAGTTGCTGTACTGGTTCTCCCGTCTGTCGCGGGAAAAACGCTTCAAGCGCGAGCGCCTGGAACGCCGCGATTACCACACTCACGAGCACCAGGTCAGCCTGCGCTCCTTCGCCCTGCTCTCGGCCCGCGATGACGCGCCCGAGAATTCTGCGAGCACATCTAATGCATCTTGATCTATCCGAACTGTCTCAGCTGGCGCCGATCTTTCGCGAGCTGTTCAAGGGCTACCACGTCAGCCGTCGCGATCCTGAACTCTACGCGCAGCTGTCGAACTTTCAGGACCAGTACCGCACGCTGTTCAAGGCCCTGGGGTTTGAACTGGTCTGCGACACCCGTGGTTTCTACTACTTTGTGCCGGACCTCGCCGCTGCAGCGGTGAACAAGACCGCCCAGCGCCTGGCACTGTTCACCTTCATCCTCGTCGAGCATCTGGCTGACCAGGGCCGCGATCCGATTGCCGTGCTGGATGGCGGCAGCCTCGGTCGCGATGAACTGCCGTCGTTGCTGGAAAAATACCGCGACCTGTTCATTCAGGCCGAAGTGCAGACCGTCGAAGAACTCGAAGAAAAGATCATGCGCCGCATGACCCAGCTCGGGTTCGCCAGCGAAGAGAACGGCATCTACCGTTTCCTGCCGCCGATGCACCGTTTCCTCGACGTTTGCCTGTCGGTCCAGCAAGACCGCGACCTGGCCGCCAGCTTGCACAGCGTGCTGCCATTGCCGGTGCCAGTGCTGATCGATGACGACAGCGACGAAAAACTGCTGAAAACCGATGATCCGCTGGATCTCAGAGAATTTGAGGTAGAGAGCGCCGAAGACAGCGAAGAAGATGCGCTGGCCCGTGCCATTGCCGAAGAACAGGAGCTCGACGCATGAGCAAGGAACGCTACGGCATCCGCCGCTTTGCCCTTTTGAACACCGCCGGCTACAGCCTCGGTCTGTTCCCGCTGGAAGAGCCGCTGTCGGTCTACGGCGCGAACAACCTCGGTAAATCCGCCTCGATCAACGCCTTGCAGTTCCCGATCCTGGCGCGCATGTCGGACATGAGCTTCGGCAAGTACAGCCTGGAACAATCGCGGCGTTTCTATTTCGCCACCGACACCAGTTACATCCTGGTCGAAGTCGCCCTGCCCCACGGCCCCCACGTGATTGGTGTGGTCGGACGTGGCCCGGGCGGTGGTTTCGGTCACCAGTTTTTCGCCTACGCCGGCAAACTGGACCTGGCCCATTACCAGAAAAACGATACCTGCCTGCGCCAGAAAGAGCTGTTCACCAACCTTGAGCGCGAAGGCCTGAAAGCCTACGAACTCAAACCGGATGAACTGCGCCGCTTGCTGGTCGGTGGCCACACGTCGGTCCCGTTGGACCTGACGCTGATTCCACTGCGCTCCACCAGCGAGCAGAGCCTGAAAACCTTCCGCGCACTGTTCATCAACCTGCTGCACATGCGCGAAATCACTGCGGCCAAGCTCAAGCAACTGTTCCTCGATGCCTTTGAACACAGCCTGCGTTCCGGCAGTGTCGATTACATTGCCGCCTGCGAAGAAGCCTTCCGCGACGTGCGCCGCATGGAGCAGGATTACAACTCGCTGGTCACCGCCGGTCCGTTGGTCGAAGCGCTTGCTGCCGGCGTGACCCAGCGCAACATCCTGCGCGGCAAGTTGCACCGCATTTCGCCGTTGCTCGACTCGTTGCTCGGCACTTGGTCGGACTACGCCAGCGCGCGCAAGGAAGAGCTGACGATTCAGGCCGAACACTACCGCAACGAACAGGACGCACTGCAAAACGATCAGCGCGGCGGTACTCAGGAACTGATGCGCCTGGAGCGCGAAATCACCGGCATCCAGCGCTGGTTGGGCGAGTTGTCGGTGCTCAAGCACCGCTTCGCCCTGGTCGACGACGTCAAGGTGCTTGAGCAACAACTGCTCGCCGCCAAGGACGCGCACGATGAGCTGGCCGGTGCGCTGGCGCAGTCCCGCCAATTCAGTGCCGAAGACCTCGAAGAGCGTCTGCGGGATCTGGAAAAACGCCTGAAGTCGGTCAAGCAGCAACTCGATCACGCCGACAACAATAGCTACGCCCGCTTGCGCGAAGAGTTCTCGCAACAGGACGTCGAACGCCTGATGCGTCTGTTCAACAGTGCGCTGTTCAGCTTGCCCTTGGGCGAACATGGCATTGCCCTGGACGAAGACGGTCAGTGGGTCAAATCCATGGAGCTGATCCTTGATGGCTTCAAGGGCGAGCGCTTCGAAGTGCCGGGCCTGTCCATCGACCTGTCGCACATCGAACCACCGGCCCTGCAAGCCTTGGCCGACCGCGCTGCGCTGCGTGACCAGAAAGACCGTCTGGACAAAGAACTCAAGCAACTGAAAACCCAAGCGGCCGTCGTGGCGGACCGCGCGGCCAGCAAGACCCAGACCGAAGCGCTGTACCAGCAAGTGCTGGATGCGCAAAAAGCCCTGGAAGACTTCCGCCGCTCGCAAACCCTGAGCGCCGAGGAAGGCGACAAGCTGGAGCAACTGGCTCAAATGGAAGCTGCGCAGGACGAGTTGAAGCGTTCCAGCGATGCCTTCACCGAACGCGTCCAGCAACTGTCGGCCAAGCTGCAACTGGTCGGCCGGCAGATCGGCGACATGGAAGCCAAACAACGCACTCTCGACGACGCCCTGCGCCGCCGTCAGCTGTTGCCGGCAGACCTGCCGTTCGGTACGCCGTTCATGGACCCGATCGACGATTCCATGGACAACCTGCTGCCGCTGCTCAATGACTATCAGGACAGCTGGCAAGGCCTGCTGCGTGTCGACGGGCAGATCGAAGCGCTTTATGCGCAGGTTCGCCTCAAGGGCGTGGCCAAGTTCGACAGCGAAGACGATGTCGAGCGTCGCCTGCAATTGCTGATCAACGCTTACGCGCACCGCACCGACGAAGCCCTGACCCTCGGCAAGGCCCGCCGTGCGGCGGTCACCGACATCGCCCGGACCCTGCGCAACATTCGCAGCGACTACGACAGCCTTGAACACCAACTGGCGCTGTTCAACCGCGAGATCAACAAACGTCAGGTCTCCAACCTGCAAAGCTTCCGCATCGTGCTGGCGCCGAACAAGGAAGCCCTCAAGCACATCGACCAGATCATCCACAGCGCAGGTCAGTATGAGGAAGGCGAAACCCTGTCGGTGTTCGACCTGAGTCAAAGCGCCGATCAGGACAACAAGAACGAAGAAGCCAAGGAATACCTGGCGCGGTTGGTGGCTGCGAACCACAACCAGTTGGGCCTGAAGGACCTGTTCGAACTGGCATTCGAAATCACCAAGGTCAACGGCCAGCCGGTGATTCACACCGACATCGATGGCGCGGCGTCCAACGGCACCACCATGACCATCAAGGCGCTGACCAACATGTACTTGTTGCTGCACTTGATGGATCGCGACCAGGCCGGGCGTGTACGTTTGCCGTACTACCTCGACGAGGCCGCGGACATCGACGAGAAAAACCAGGCCGCCTTGCTGGAAACCAGCTTGCAGCTGGGCTTCGTACCGATCCTCGCCAGTGTGAAGCCGCAGGTCTGCGCCAGTGTTGCCATCGACCTGGAAGGTGGCAGCGGGCCGCATGGTATCTACATCGACGAGGCGGACTGGAAGTACATTCGCCGGCATGACGAGGTGAAGGCGACGGTCAACGTTGAGTCGACTGAACCGGAACTGGACGAGGTCTGATCCTTTTACCGGCGTCGTAACGAAAAAGGCCGCGATCCAATGGATCGCGGCCTTTTTTATGGTTGCCGTTGCGAGTTATTTACCGAGGGAAATCTTCGGCGCCCAGGTCAGCCATTCATCTTCGAACTTGTCGAAAAGCGGGAAGGTCTGCTCGGGCCGTGCCGGACTGCCCATGCGATCTCCTTCCGGAGTAGCGAACGCAATGCCGCCCTGAATCAGCGTCTCCAGCGACTCGGTCCGCACCGTTGCGCCTTTGAACAGGCCGAAGTCCAGGCCAAAGCCGCTGGTGTTCCAGAAACGTGTGCCGCTGCGTACCAACGGCGCGTACTTCGGCTCGATCAGGATGTGGACCAACACGCGATCCGCCGTTTGACCCAGTTCATAGCCGGTGACTTTGCCGACGGTGATTTCACGATAAGTCACCGGCACGCCGGTTTTCAGTGAACCACGGCGAGCGGCGCTCAACACCAGACTCAGACCGGCCTCTTCCTTGACAGACTCTGGAGGATTGGCCAGTGCCACGAAATTTTTCTGTGGACCAAGGTTTTTCGCGGCGGGCTGAACCTCGATGTATTGCCCGGAGACCAGGGTTTCCAGGTTGGACGTTTTGATCAGGCCCAACTCCGGCTTGACCACCCAGAACTGGCTGCCGACTCGAGCAATACGCTCCGGCACTTCGGTGATGCGTGCGGTAAGCAGCACCGACTGCAGATCATCACTGAGGTCGACGTTTTCTACCTTGCCGACATCCAGTCCTTTGAAGCGAATCGGCGTGCCGGTACGCAAACCGTCGGCACGATCGACTTTGATCGTGACTACAGCGCCTTTCTGGCTCGCCTCGTCACGGTTGGCGAACAAACGGAAACGCGGAATCCGCTTCTGCAACGGCGCCGTAGCTTTCGGTGTTTCGAACGCAATACCGCCGGCCATCAGGCTTTGCAGAGATTCACTTTTGACCTGAATCCCGCCGGTGAGGCCACCGGTCAGGGTAATTCCGCTGGCGTTCCAGAATCGCGTCGAGGCGTTGACCAGTCCTTCGTACTCCTTCTCGATGTGTACACCAATGACCAACTGCTTTTGGGTACGAGAGAACTGATAGCTCTGCACCGACCCGACCTTGACCTGCTTGTAGAGAATCGGGCTGCCGACTTCCAGCGAACCGAGGTTTTCGGTGAACAGCACCAGGTGCAGACCTGGAGACCGCAGATCCAGCGGCGGCGGCTTCGGCCGGGCTTCAAATTCACGTTGCGGCGCGCCGCCCTTGTCGCCTGGGCGCACGGCAATGTAGTTACCTTTGACCAACGCCTCCAACCCGGTGATCCCGGCCAGCGAGATTGAAGGTTTGACCACCCAGAACTGGGTCCCGGTCACCAGATAATCCTCGGCCAGTGGATCAAGGGTCAGCTCGGCCGTGGCACTGGACAAGTCCGGGTCGATCTTGAGCGCTTTCAGGTTACCGACCTGGATGCCTTTGTACATCACGGGTGTGCGGCCGGCCTGCAGGCCTTCGAAGTCGCTGAGTTTCACTTTGACACGAATACCGGCCTGAGCGGCGTCGAAGTCTTCATAGAGACGAAACGGCAAGCTTGGATCGGTGGGCGGGCTGTCTTTGCGGTTGTCCGGCGTGGCGAAGGCGATACCGCCCGCAACGATACTGGCCAGCGACTCGCTGCGCACTTTCACCCCTGACAGGTTGGCGTCAATGCTGATCCCGCTGGCATTCCAGAAACGCGTATGTTTGCGCACCAGGTTGGCGTAGGTAGGCTCGATAAAGACTTTGATCTCGACGGTGCTCTGGTCTTCGGACAGCAGGTAGCTTTTCACCTGGCCAACCTGGATCTGCTTATAGAACACCGGACTGCCACGGTTCAGGGAACCCAGACGATCAGCCTTGATGGTCAAGTGCAAGCCTGGCTTGGAGTCAGACAGCGGTGGCTCTTTGGTCAAGGCGGTGAACTTGCGGCTTGGCTCACCCTCACCCGGGCTGATCGCCACGTAATTACCTGAAACCAACGTTTCCAGGCCAGTAATCCCGGCCAGGGTGACGCTCGGCTTAACCAGCCAGAAGCGCGTGCTGGTCTTCAGGTACTGTTCGACGTCCTTGTTCATTTCGATGGTAGCGATAACCCCGCGGGTTTTTCCCTCGTCATCCAGCGCCAGGCTTTTTACCTTGCCGACCGGCATGCCTTTGTAGACAACTTCGGTCTTGTTGACCTGAATGCCTTCGCCACTTTCGAAGCGAACCTGAACCTCGATGCCGGTCTCATTGTAAGCACGCCAGCCCAGCCATCCGCCAATCATCAAGGCGATCAGGGGCAGAACCCAAATGGCCGACCAGTTCGAGGCCGGTCGAGTTTTAGCTTTAGGCAAATCAGTCATGGTCGTCGTCCGACTCCGTGTTATCCCAAATCAGTCGGGGATCGAAAGTTACTGCAGCAAGCATTGTTAAAATCACCACACTGGCGAAGGCCACCGCACCGAGATTCGCCTCGATACTGGCAAGTCGACCAAAGTTCACCACCGCCACCAGAATGGCGATCACGAAAATATCCAGCATTGACCATCGACCAATGAACTCGATAAACCGATACATCACGATGCGTTGCCGTGCGGATAAAGGCTGACGCCGCTGTACCGAAAACAACAGCAATGCGATGCCCACCAATTTGAAGGTCGGTACCAGAATACTGGCGACAAACACCACGGCAGCAATCGGAAACATCCCGTGCTGAACCAGGGTGATCACGCCGGACATGATGGTATCGCCTTCACCCTGTCCTAATGTACTGACGGTCATGATCGGCAACACATTAGCGGGTATATAGAGAATCGCCGCAGTAATCAGCAACGCCCAAGTGCGCATCAAACTATTGGGGCGACGCGCATGGACCAGTGCTCCACAGCGAGTACATGTTTGCTCGTCGGTGTCCGGTTCCTGCTTGTTAAGCTCATGGCATTCGATACAAATCAGAATGCCTGCATCAATTGCCCGCATGAGCATCCTCTCCTGACAGCGCTTGCCAGATCTGATGAGGCGACATCACTACCTCAAGTAATACCTGTACCAATAGCAAACTGATAAAGCACGCCAGACCCACGCCAACCGTTATCGACGCAAGGTCTGCCAGTTTGACGATGGCCACCAGCACGCCCATCAAATAGACCTCGAGCATTCCCCAGTCGCGTAGATGGTGATAAATGCGATAGAGCAGCAAGCCGTAGCTGCGCCCTATATCAAAACGAACGCTCAGCAGTACCAACAACTGACAGAGCAACTTGAGCAACGGGATTCCCATGCTGCACAGAAACACCACTACCGCTACGCCTTGCATCCCGGTATCGAATAGGCCAACGACGCCACTCCAGACAGTGTCGTGCGACGACTGCCCGAGTAGATGGAGTTGCATGATGGGTAAAAAATTCGCCGGAACATACAACAGCAGCGCGGCGATCACTAAGGCGAGGCTACGTTCCACGACATTGTGCCGGTGGGCATAGAGCTCATAACCACAGCGTGGACATAGGGCTTTCTCGCCATGAGCGAGTTGCGGCTTGCGCATCAGCAAATCGCACTCATGACACGCCACCAAGTCGTCCAGCGGTAAATCTGACAGCCCTGGGGCGTCAACCGAATCTGGCATAAAGGGCTCGGGCTCTGAAAATGACCGGCCTATTCTAGTGTTCTGGCCGAGAAATAACTGTGCAAATTTGTCCGGATTCCGGAATCAACTTTCTCGCAGGCAAAACAAAACCCCAACTGCTTTCGCAATTGGGGTTTCGGAATTTAATCTTGACGATGACCTACTCTCACATGGGGAAACCCCACACTACCATCGGCGATGCATCGTTTCACTGCTGAGTTCGGGATGGGATCAGGTGGTTCCAATGCTCTATGGTCGTCAAGAAATTCGGGTACTGAGTCGTGACCTGTTGGTCTCGCTTCAGCAAATTGGGTATGTGATAGATCTCGGTGTTTGTGAGCAGCTCGAACTTTCGGTTCGTTTCGTCTTCACACACCGCAATCTGGCTCTTCTCTCGAAGTATGCAGATTGCTTGGGTGTTATATGGTCAAGCCTCACGGGCAATTAGTATTGGTTAGCTCAAC